>JAPOST010000103.1 GCA_026709535.1 Rhodospirillaceae bacterium | reverse complement strand
CCGCCATATCCCCAGCAAATCCCGGCAAAAGACCAGACCGTCAAACCATCCGAGACTTCAGGAACAGATACCAAGAGCCTGAATCACAAGTCCTCGCCATGAGGATGTCTTGTGAATCAGGCCCCTGGTCCTCGGGCGACCCTGCGCATGAGGAAGCGGCAGGCGGCGCGCTGTACCCGGGCCAGGGAACGCTCCGGGCTCCGCTCGAAATCCCTAGCCGATGGCGAAGACGAGGAAGTGCTTGTGCAGGGCAGGCGTAATGCGAGCCATCCAGAGGACGCTTCAAGGGCTGCCGGCATCATCCTGGAAGCCGCGATAGCCCTCGGGCGGGGCGGCGAGACGGCCCCGTGAGCGGTGTCGGTAACGTCGACGAGGATGTCGTCGTCGATCACCCGGGCGCAGGTATAGACGGGGCCGAACGGGTCGGCGGTTCGGGAATCAAGAATGGCAAGATCCTCAATAGGGTTGAACGGGAACGTCCGTGGGTGGCCGGTTGCAGCACGGGCAGCAGGACCAGCGGGGTCAGCCGGCTGGGGCATCCGGCAGTTGTCCGGCGATCGGGCGGCGCGCGCCTCAAAGCCCTGCTTGAGTGCAAGAGTGACTCGTTACACCTTCCCTTCATCGGACTTTCACTGGCTATCCATGCCAGAGTTGGACCGGCGACCCTCACACTTCCCAACGCACCCAATCGTGGCATAATGCCTTCGACGAAGGAAAATCATTGGAACGCTTGCCCTCATGAATATCGCTACGCCTCCGTTTGCCGCGAAAATCGATCGGACCCATGCCAAGAGCGCGTCCGGCACGCCGCTGGCGCCCGACTGTCACGGTCTCAATTTCTTCGAAATCGATCACAGTCTTCGAGCTTTGCTGCCGCTCTATCTTCCGGACGACTTGCGGAATCACATGACACCACATTACCATCGGCTGGGCGAGATCGCGGGCGGACGGCTGGATGAGTTCGCGCGGTTGTCGGATCGGCATGGCCCCGTGCTGCATGCCCGGGATGCCTTCGGTCGGGACGAGGAATGGATCGAGTTTCACCCGGCCTACAGGGAGATGGAGCAGATCGCCTTCGGCGACTTCGGCATCCATGCCCTGTCCCGCCGCCCCGGCGTCCTGGGTTGGGATGGCACCCCGACGACCGCAAAATACATCCTGCAATATCTTTTCGTGCAATCCGAATTCGCCCTGATGTGTCCGGTTTCGGTGACAGACACCTCGGTCGTCCTGATCGAGAAATATGGCAGCGCGAGCGTCAAGAAACGGTTCATCCCGCGGATGCTGAGCCAGAATATGGGTGAGCTTTTGAAGGCCGCCCAGTTCATGACGGAAAAGAAGGGCGGCTCTGACGTCGGCCAGATCGAACTCTCGGCAAAATTCGAGCAAGGCGAATGGCGGCTCTACGGCGACAAGTGGTTCTGCAGCTGTGCCGATGCAGACGTCGCCCTTTTACTGGCCCGTCCGGAAGGCGCCGTGGAGGGAACTGCGGGCCTCGGCCTCTTCGCCCTGCCGAAGCATCTGGATGACGGCAGCCGCAACAGCTACCGGATTGTCCGGTTGAAAGACAAATTGGGCAGCAAATCCATGGCCTCCGGCGAAATCGTTTTCGAAGGCGCGGTTGCCTATCCGCTGGGCAAGATCGGCCCGGGCCGCAATCGCGGTCTGAAACAGATGATGGACCAAGTGAACCTCAGCCGCTTGTCCCACGGCGTACGCGCCGCCGCCATGATGCGCCGCTGCCTGAACGAAGCGCTAGTCGCATCGCGGGGCCGAAAGGCGTTCGGCGGCAAGGTCATCGACAAACCGCTCATGCGTCGGCAGTTGCTGAAACTGCTGGTCCCGACGGAACAGGCCCTTTCGATGGCGCTTTACACAGCCCGGACCCTGGAAAAAGCGGATGCCGGCGACGACAAGGCGGAAGCGGAACTGCGCATCCTGACTCCTTTGCTGAAATTTCGGGCTTGCCGGGACAATATTGCTGTCGCAACCGGCGCCATGGAGGTGCGCGGCGGGAACGGCTATATTGAGAATTTCGTCAATGCTCGGTTGGTGCGTGACGCCCACTTGGGCGTCCTCTGGGAAGGGACTTCCAATATCAACGCCCTGGATGTCATAACTCGGGCTGTCGCAAAGGTAGGTGCACAGTCGGTTCTGAACGATGCACTGGTGGCGCTTCTGGACGAAACCGACGGTATTCCCGGGCAGTTAAAGGGCGCTCTGGACCATGCTACCGGACGGGCGATTGCCCTTGCCGAGGAGGTGGCAACGGTTGGGGACGAACCGCGAATGCGTCAGACGTCTGACGCGCTGTATCATGCAAGCAGCGCCGTTATCCTGGCTCACGAAGGCGCAATAATTGGGTCCGATACGCCACAAGGCCGCAAGCGCCTTCTGCTGTCGCAAATGGTGCTCGACCATCGGTTGAGCCCGCAGGACCCGCTGTCGCCTCGCGGCGACGACCGGGCGATGGTAGATGCCATTCTGGAAGCTGCGTGACGAGCGACTGCAGCGCGTAGCAGATGTCCCGAGCGTTGCGAAAACCAAGTCGGTGGCACTCAAGTCGGGCGACGGAAACAGAAAATTCCTGCTGTCTCAACCGGTGGACAGCATGAAGTTGGCGTTGGCGCCGGCAACGGGTTTGCCAGGATTGTCCTGCCAGGCGAAAATCTTGACGTTGGCGACCCGTGCGCCCAGTTTGGTCACACTGCACCGTGCATGGGTATTCTTTGGTCCGGCAGAGCGCAGATAGTCGACCGTGATCGTGATCGTCTTCGGAATACGCACGGTTTCCTGCAACCACAACAGCTTCAGGATTGCAGTCGTTTCCAACAGACCACCAATGGTGCCGCCATGGATCGCGGGTAGTGCTGGGTTCCCGATGATTCGCGGGTTGAAATTCATCGTGGCGATAAGGTCGTCGTCATCCAGTACCGCTGTGATGTTCAGGAATTCGGCGTAGGGGATGGCTCTGGCAACCGCATCGGGATCGCCGACGGCTCGGGCCGCCGCTATCTTTTCCGTCAACAGTGCGTTCAAACCTTGCCTCCTTCGGCGTCTTTCTTCCTGCGCCGGCCAACAAACATGAAAGTCCCGGTCGCTAAGGCCACCATATCTTTCGGATCGTCCTGGTACGCCACGGCACTCAGAAAGGCGATGGTGCGTGTTTGTCTGGTCACTTCTGCCCTTGCGAACAAATCGACATGGGGCGTTGCCGGGCGTTGGTAATCAATCCGCAAGTCCAGCGTGACGATCCGCTCCGGCGGCTGCCGGGCCGACATGGTGGCCATGCCGCACACGCTGTCCAGCAGCGTCGTCACGACCCCTCCATGAAGGACCAGTTCGTCAGGAT
Organism: Rhodospirillaceae bacterium; assembly: GCA_026709535.1. Lineage (GTDB taxonomy): Bacteria > Pseudomonadota > Alphaproteobacteria > Bin65 > Bin65 > Bin65. The sequence continues at coordinate 22,502 of JAPOST010000103.1, read as the reverse complement.
TGCCAACCAACCGCTCTTGCCAGGGCAGGCGCATGATGGCCATGCCTTTGGCGGAATGGACCACCTGCAATCCCAATTCCCGGCTGTGGGGCGTTGCGCCGCTGATCAGCTTGATCATTTCCTCGGTGGTTGGTGCCTTGTTGCCCTCCGGATGCTTCGATAGGGCGGGATATGGCGAAGTCATTGCTTTATCTGTCATCGGCTTGTCTTGTCAGCAGCCCTGCAGAGGGTCAAATTGGCTTCATGACGCAGAAACCGCCTGGCACACACCCGCTTTCCGTCGGCCGCGCCGGTACCGGCCAGAACGTCGGTCCGGACACGTGGAAGACCCCCAACGGAGACGAACGCGAACGTCTGGTCTGCTCCGATTGCGGCTTCATCCACTACGATAACCCCAAGATTGTCGTGGGATCCGTCGCGGTTTGGGAAGATCAGGTTCTGCTTTGCCGCCGGGCAATCCAACCGCGCCTCGGTTATTGGACGTTGCCAGCGGGATATATGGAGCTGCATGAGCGTACGGACGCGGGAGCGGCGAGAGAAGCCTGGGAAGAAGCCCGCGCCCGCATCGAAGTTCACGATCTTTTCGCGCTCTACAACATTCCAAGGATCAACCAGGTCCACCTGTTCTATCGCGCGATCCTGAAGTCGCCCGACATCGAGCCCGGACCGGAAAGCGTCGAAGTCCGGTTGTTCGGGTGGGATTCGCTTCCGGAAACCGAGTTTGCCTTTCCCTCCGTGCAGTGGGCGCTGCAACACTACCGGGAAGTCGTCGGGGAAACGGCCTTTCAAATTCGCACCAATCCGCCCAGCGCCATTGCAGATGGCACCGGGTTCGAAACCGAAGGAGACATGCCGAGTGCCTGACTTTGTACAACACGAAAACGATAACGGGGTTGGGATCATCACGCTCGACCGGCCCGAGGCCAACAACGCGCTTCACGCCGAGGCGGCGCGGGAATTGTGGGAGGCGACTACGGAACTGGGCGAAGACCCCGATGTTCGGGCGATTGTCCTGCGTGCCAACGGCAAGATGTTCTGCTCCGGCGGAGATCTGAAATATATGGTGGCGAAGGAAAACCGTGCGGCGCTCGCCAAGGCGCTGAAAGTAACGACGACCTATTTTCATGCCGCGATCTCGCGCCTGACTCGCGGGAATGCGCCCGTCGTCATGGCTGTGCAGGGGGCCGCGGCGGGCGGTGGGTTCAGCCTCGCACTCGCAGGCGACATCGTCATTGCGGCGGAAAGCGCGAAATTCAAGATGGCCTATACCGCCAGCGGCATCAGCCCTGACGGCGGCTCGACCTGGTTCCTGCCGCGACTGGTTGGAATGCGGGTGGCTCAGAAGCTGGCGCTGGAGAACCCGACTCTCACGGCCCGGGAAGCCGTCGAGATCAATTTGATTTCCGAGGTGGTACCAGATGACGAGCTGGAGAAAACGGTCATGGCCAAGGCACGACGGTTCGCCGACGGACCGACCTGTGCCTTTGGTAGCGTAAAATCCCTGTTTGCTGAAACATGGGCCAACGGCCTGGAGCAGCAGATGGAACTCGAAACTCTCAGCCTCGCAGCCAGCGCCCGCACAGCCGACATGAATGAAGGCCTCACAGCGTTCTCAGCCAAGCGGACTCCGGTATTCAAGGGCAAATAAAGTAACGGGTAAATGCACCCCATCAAACGCTTGATTTCGCAAAACGCGATAAATTTCGCCCGGTTGCCGGAATGGACCTGCAAAACATATCTGGAAGGGAATTGGCAACGTCTGTAGCCTTATCGCGGCGCAGAAAATCTGATGCTCCTTTGTAGGTGCCGGTTGCACTCGCGGAACAGGTCGACAGCCGCCCCTTCCGGCTCGATACGGCAAGCAAACAGCTCATTGCGCACGACAAATCTTCTGTGTCGTGGGTGAATGAAGCGCCCACCGTATCCAGTGGACCGGCGCTACCTTCTATCGCAGACGCTTGCCGCGACGCCATTCCCAAGGCAGGACAAACGCGCCCTGCCATATCCCGACTTTCGCCTTTCTGGCTGCTTGTTCGGCCATGACATACCGCTTCGAATATTTGCGGTAGGCCACGGCGAAGCCTTGCCGCACCATCCAGCGGTTGATGTCGGTGCCGTCTGCGGCAGTGCAGGTACCGATCCTGCGGCCATAGCGGTCAGGATTCGGCTCCAGATCGCACCGGACATCGCCGCTGGCCAGCATCAGCCTTAATGCCGCCGTGGAAACCGCTCCGCAGCGGTACGGGCGCGCTTTCGCGTTCCGGCAAGACTGGCTGGCCTCTGGGGTGTCAATGCCCTGCAGGCGCACCGTGACGCCCTCAAGCACGAGAGTATCGCCGTCAATGGCGCGGGTGTCTGCGCCACCTGTCTGTTTCTTCGGCATGGTGGCGGGGCTGGCATTGCTGCAATCGCCTTGGCCGCGCTTCGGATGACGCCCGCCGCTGTCAAGACACGCTTCGATGGTCGGGTAAGCGGTGAAGTTCTTGGTCCGGCTGTAGTGCTGCCCGCCGGGGCAATGGCATATCCCCGATCTTGATTTCTTGACCGGGCCACTTCCGGCCGTTGCATGGGCGACCGCAGAGACGATGAGCGCCAAGGCCATCAGTATTGTCCCCGGTTTCATCAGCTTGTTCCTCCGTTCTATCGGTCAAGAATCCGTGACGACAGCTCTTGCAGCTTGTCGGCATCGGTCTCGCTGCCGAGACGATCGCTCATGGGGCTGAGTACGGCGGTTGCCGTAGGGAGTCCAGTACGATGTGGCGCTGTCGTCCGATCGACAGGACAGACCCATGGGGCGAAAGAAGGCGAAGGCGCAAAAGCCCCGTGTCTGGCGCAAGCGGCGGAAGAATGTCCGCCAGTGATTGGGAGACCAGTGTCAGGATGACCAAGGCGCTGCTCTCGCTGCTCAACCACCGCAGCGGGCTGAACGTCTTCGTCGACAGATCTGAGGTCCCCGCGGACAATAACGCTGCGGAAAGGGCGCTCAGGGGCCCGGTCGTCAGATGGACATCGGAGATGCGCGAGAAGAACCTCCCGCCTGTAGTAGAAAATCCGAGGTTCTTGGTCCTGCTCTGGATCGTCATCCCGAGCCTGGGCTCGGACATCCTTTCGTTCGTGCGCCAGCAACTGCCCGATGACTGGACCGAGCGCTACAACGTTACGCTTGTGCTCATCAAGACCTTCGTCGAGACCCCGCGCCTTGCCGGCGCACTCTACAGGGCGTCTGCTTCGACACGCCTCGGAACCGCCCAAGGACAGGGCTGATACGACTGCCACACAAGACGCGGTCAGCCGAAGAAGGACATCCGGGTCCAACCCCTTCGGAAAGACTGGCGACGAATCCTGAACCGGTGACATGATCCGCTTGGGTCAACGCGTACCCAAATGAAAATATCCTGCGCAACTGCGTGGCCGAACAAAAAACACATTGAGCGGGTGTATGACCGATGAAGGCAGCGGTTTTCCCACGGTAAAAAACCTGAAGCGAGGCGACGGAGCCGGCTGACAGTCACTGGTACCGCCGAAGGGCGGCTTCGGGGCACAGCCGACCAGATCATGGGCCCGACTCGGTCTCCTCCGCCGGCGCTGCCTTTGGCAGCCCCTTCGGGCCAGAGCGCGTCCAGCGGGAAGGCGATCACATCGAAGGGCGGCTGCGACACCGGCGCGTCGTCCGCCAGCCTCGCCGGAGCAGCCACCGGCCCTCGCGCAGTGCGAACACCTCCAGCGTCTTCGCGTGCGGATCCACGAACCACAGGTGCAGGACCCCCTCGTAGGCATAGAGGGGACGCTTCTCAGCCGACGGGTCGCAGGCGATTCAAGTCGGACCGGTTGATGAAGATGCTCGCGGCCGTTGATGGTAATCTCCGGGTCACGCTCCATGTCGATACGCAACGCGAGGACGCGGTGGTTGTGGCCAAATGAAGATCGCCACCCGGCGACCGGCATAGACCTTGATGAAATGCCGAATAAGGGACTGTGGTGTTGTCTTGGCGGGTGCTATCTGTCCTTGGGACCACATCGGATCGAACGCGCGATTGCGGATGGGCGCCTCCATGGCAGATCGTATCAATGCGGTGGATAACTCGGACGGTTACAAGCCCTTGTCGCCAAAGGCGGCCGTTGCTGCCGCCCCGGATTTACTGCTGGTCACCTAGCGTTCGCTTCGCCTGCCGGGCGGTTTGGAAGGATCGAAACTTTGAAGTCAGGACATCAGTACATATGCTGGCCGCCATTGATGCTGAGCGTCGATCCCGTGATGAAATCTGCATCCTCGCCGGTCAGGAACACCACGCCGCGGGCGATATCCTGGGCATTGCCCAGACGACCGACCGGAATGCGCTGGATGATTCGCTCCAGAACCTTCTGAGGCACAGCGCGAACCATATCAGTATCAACATAGCCGGGCGCAATCGCATTCACGGTAATGCCTTGCGCTGCACCTTCCTGTGCCAGCGCCTTTGTAAAGCCATGGATGCCTGACTTGGCGGCAGCATAGTTTACCTGCCCGTACTGACCGCCCTGACCGTTGATCGACCCGATATTGACGATACGGCCGAATTTGCGGGTGCGCATACCCTCGATAACGGCGCGGCTGCAATTGAAACAGGATGACAGGTTGGTCCGGATTACGTCGTCCCAGTTCTCGCAAGACATGCGATGCATGGTACCGTCGCGAGTGATGCCGGCATTGTTGACCAGAATGTCGACGGGGCCAATATCGGCCTCAATCTGCGAGACTCCCTTCTGAACAGCCTCAAAATCGCCAACGTCAAACTTGTAGGCCTTGAGGCCTGTCCGGCCAGAAAATTCCCGGGCCCGCTCGTCATTGCCGCCATAATTTGCTGCCACCTGACAGCCTGTGTCCCTGAGGGCAACCGAAATCGCTTCGCCAATACCACGGGTTCCGCCCGTGACCAGTGCTACGCGCGCCATGTCGTTATACTCCTGTTTGGCACGAGGCAGCGGCATCGTGTGCAACTGCACTCAAGATGATTAAGAGAACTGTTGAGCTGAATACGCCTTTTAGCCAGTCCAGCAAACGCCCGCTCTCAGTCCAGGAAGGATTTCAGTCGCGAGCAACGCACATGGCGATGCCCATGCCGCCGCCGATACACAGCGTCGCCAAGCCCTTCTGGGCGTCCCGGCGCTTCATTTCGTATAGCAGCGTGGTCAGGATCCGGGCGCCGGAAGCGCCGATCGGATGACCGAGGGCAATCGCTCCTCCGTTGACATTCACCTTGTCCATGTCAAAGCCGAGGTCCTTGGCGACGGCACAAGACTGGGCAGCAAACGCCTCGTTGGATTCGACCAGATCGACGTCATCAATGTTCCATCCGGCCTTTTCGAGCGCCTTCCGGCTAGCCGGTATGGGGCCCGAGCCCATCAGTGCCGGATCGACGCCGGTCGTTGCCCAAGACACGATGCGCCCCAGCGGTCCGACGCCCCGTCTTGCAGCTTCATCCGAGGACATGAGGACCAGGGCTGCGGCGCCATCATTGATGCCGGAAGCGTTGCCTGCCGTCACCGTACCGTCGCTGACGAAGGCTGGTCGTAGTTTGCCGAGAGTCTCCGCCGTGGTGCCGGGACGCGGATATTCATCCGTATCGACCGTGATATCGCCTTTTCGGTTCGGTACAGTGACAGGAGCGATTTCTTCGGCAAATTTCCCTGATTTCAGCGCCTCTTCGGCCTTTGCCTGGCTTGCGGCGGCGAAGACGTCCTGGTCGTCGCGGGTAATCTGCCACTTCTCGGCCACATTCTCAGCCGTCTTGCCCATGTGATACCCGTGGAAGGCATCCCACAGACCGTCTTTGATCATTGTGTCGGTGAAACTGATGTCGCCCACCTTCTGGCCAGCCCGAAGCCGGGCGGCATGGGGTGACATGCTCATGCTCTCCTGACCGCCGGCGATCACGATGGTGGCATCACCCGCCTGGATCGCCTGACCCGCCATGGCGACGGCCCGCAAACCGGAGCCGCAAACCTGGTTGATGGTGAGCGCAGTCTTCTCTTGGGGAACGCCGGCGGCCATCGCGGCCTGACGAGCCGGATTCTGACCCGTGTCGGCCGTCAGAACCTGACCTATGATCACGTCGTCGACGTCGTTGCCGGAAATATCTGAGCGCTGCAATGCGGCTTCGATAGCAACCTTGCCAAGGTCAGAAGCAGGAACGGTGGCAAGAGCACCGCTGAAGGCCCCGATCGGGGTGCGAGCGGCACTGGCGATGACGACATCGTTCATATCGAGTTTCTCCTGACGTCAATGCGGTGGCGGGCCAACGTGACTAACTCGCACCGGGTTTCAGGCAGCCGCATCAACCGACGAGACCGCATCCGCTGACGCATGCTCCTACAATAATGCTGCACTGCAGCATTTTCAAGTTCGGTTGCCAGACTTGACGATATCGTCGCGTTTGCACTTGTTTCGGGTAGCGTACAGCGGCACCGTCAGTCGTCCAGACTGTCCCGCCAGATCAACAGGGGCTGCCAGGTTTCTCGTTCTGCACGGCGACCTGCCATCATGCCGATATGACCGGTTCGAGCTACGCGAATCTCGGCCTCTGGCAAATGCCGAGCTAGAGCCATCGCCGATCCCTGGGGAACAATACGGTCCTGATCGGGAATGATGGCCAGCGCCGGCGCTGTAACCATGCCGGGGTCAATTCGGCGCCCGCCGACACTCCACTCTCCACGGCCAGTAAGGTTTTCGCCGTACCAGTCTTCCATCGTTTGGCGTGCGATCGGCAACGGCAAGGCGATGCCGTCATTCAGCCAATCCTCCAAGGCCACGAAACGGCGTGCGTCGTCACTCTCGGGATCAATCTGGGCGAACGCCTGGAATTTCCGGAAGGCCGCAAGCGGATCGTTGATTGCGAATAGGGCTTGCAACGCATCCACAGGTAAACATCCCAGGGTTTCGAGAGCTGGAAACCAGGTGCGGGTCAAGGCCGCGAGCGCCCGAGCCTGTTCGGGCCTTTCGGCGTGAAAATCCCAAGGCGTTGCCAGGACGGCCAGACCTGCCACGGCCTGGGGCAGATGGACAGCCAAGGCCAGCGCCAGCAATCCTCCCATGCAGTATCCGGCGACGGCGGGCCGACCCCACTGCGCCGCTACGGCTTCAATGGCCGGTTTCAGTCGGGCCTCCAGCAAATCGGCGATTGTCAGATCAGTTTCCGCGCCTTCCGGATGCGCCCATTCGATCAGAAACGTTTCAACACCCGCGCGCGCCAGATATCGAGCCAGCGACACGTCCAACAACAGATCCAGAATGTAGGCCCGGTTGATGAGCGACGGGACCAGCAATACCGGCGGCCCCGGACGCGCCGCGCTGCCCTCGGCGGGGAACCGTTGCAATCTTGTAGTCCCATAGCGGGCGATACACTCGGCTTGTACCGCTTCACGGCGATACGGATGAGCGCGGTAGGCGGTGACCCCTTGAAGAAACCTTGTGAAATCGAGAGACGATTGTCGCCGGACCGTAGCAGCAAGTTCGCCGAAGTCGACGGTTTTGATGTCGGCCCGCAGCGCTCGCGCGTCAGCGTCCTTCCAACCGGGCCAACCGTTCCTCAAGGCTGTCAATCCGCTGAGAGAGCTCGTGGTAACGGTCGCCGCCAGCCACAGGTGAAGGCCTATCGGACGCGGCGAGATCTGGCGATTGAATGTCACTCGCCTCGGCGTCATGCTTGCCCTCCCCACCAGTTCCCTGGCGTGACTCTCCGGCTGGCCCGAGAGGCCAGCTGGCGAGAAGATCCGCCATGGCTTCAGATATCGCCGGGTTGGCTGACAGCGCGGTAACCTGTTCCTGCCACAATGTCAGATATCGTCGCGCCATTGCATCCAGCGTCTGGGCTGCCGCCTCGGCGTCATCTCTTCCGTCGGACGCATCTTTTTCTTCGACCATATGGAACCATACGCCTACAAACCCGCTACGCCAATCATTTCGACATCATGATGTCGTTTCGAGAATCCGCGTCTTGATTGGATATGCACGCGTATCCATGAAATTGCGCGCGTGCGAAATGATTCTTGCGCACTGCGGTAAATTCCTGTCATTGTTGAGGAAACAGACTTATCGACGCTGGCCTCCGGATCGTTCGGCCTGATCGTGGACGATGACATTTCGGAGTTGAAGGAGGGCTGAATCGTCATGCCCAGCAAGAACCAGCCGGACGGCGCATCGCAGGTCGTCATCAAGAAATACGCTAACCGTCGCCTCTACAATACGGCGACCAGCAGCTATATCACGCTGGACGATCTGAGCCGCATGGTGCGCGACGATGTGGATTTCGCCGTCTTCGATGCCAAGACCGGCGAAGACATCACCCGGTCTGTTCTGACACAGATCATCGTCGAAGAAGAAGCCAAGGGACAGAACCTGCTGCCTATTGGTTTCCTGCGCCAGTTGATCGGCATGTATGGCGATTCGCTCCAGGAGCTGGTGCCCAGATATCTCGAGCACAGCATGGAGAGCTTCATCGAGAATCAGGAACAGATGCGAGAGTATCTGAGCGACGCCTTCGACGACATGTTCCCCTTCGGCTCGCTGGAAGACATCAGCCAGCAGAACATGACGATCATGCAGCAGGCGCTGGCCATGTTCAACCCGACCCAGAAAGTCCGGGATGGCGCCAACGAGGACGCAAAGACGGGTACGCCATCCGCTGCCGACCCGTTTGCCATCATGCAGGCCCAGATCAATGCCCTGCAGCAGCAGATGCACGTCCTGGTGGGACTGAACAAGAAGAAGTAGGTAGCCTTCCGCCGCTTGGCGCGACCGTCAGCCAGACTGAATATCTCGTCGATACCCGACTTCCGGACGGCTGCAGAACTGATCATGTACGGTATCGCCGCCGTTGGCGCACCAGGTTTTCAAGGCAGCTGAGAAGTCCCTCCAGGGTACGGGTGTCGCCGGTAACGCTGACCGGCGGGAAGCGCGAAAGCCAGATTGATCGGGCGGTCAATTTGGATGCTTGGACATCCCCAACAAAGTGCTAGTTTCTTGCCGTTGGCGGTTGGAATAGCGATTGTCTTGCCGACGAGCGACAAAACTACGAACTCCTGCAAAATATCGGGTTCGACGCAAGCGGATGGTCGCTTTTGCAAGATACGATCTCCGCCACACTGATCCCGGCACCTCAGAAACGGGCGATTCTTCATGACACCACCGGAAACGTTTCCGGATTTGCTGAACGTCGGAAACAATACCGATATCGCGCTGGCAGGCGAAAACAAGAGCCCCATGCGCTATGCAGCGCTGCGCAGTCTTTGCCGGACAACGGCGGCAGATCTGGCAACGCATGGCGTCGGGCGCAACGACCGAGTTGCCATTGTCCTGAACAATGGTCCGGTCATGGCGGCCGCCTTTCTTGCCTTCGCCGCGAGCGCCGTCACGGCGCCGCTCAACCCGGCCTATCGCGCCGACGAATTTCGTTTCTATCTTGATGATGTGCGCGCCAAAATCCTGATCCTCGAAAAGGGCGACGATAGCCCCGCCCGCGCGGTCGCCGCCGAATTGGGGATACCGGTCGTCGACCTGAGCGCCGTCGCGGAAGGACCCGTAGGGGCCTTTGCCCTGTCCCCGGGGACCCGGCCTGCAAAGTCCGGGATGGCGCCCACACCGGACGATGTCGCGCTGATTCTTCATACCTCCGGCACCACATCGCGACCGAAGATCGTGCCGCTGACCCAGCGCAATATCTGCATGTCTGCGCATAATATCGCCAACGTCCTTGGCCTGACACCACAGGATCGCAGTCTCAATATCATGCCGCTCTTCCACATTCACGGCCTGATCGGCGCGATCCTCTCCAGCCTGTCGGCTGGTGCATCGATCTGGTGTGCGCCGGGCTTCAATGCACTCCGTTTCTTCGCTTGGATGGCCGATGCGCAACCCAGCTGGTACACCGCCGTACCCACGATGCATCAGGCGATCCTGATCCGCGCTGCTCGCAATCGGGAAATCATCGATCAGGCCGGATTGCGTCTGATCAGGTCATCCTCTTCCTCACTGCCGACGCAGGTAATGGCGGCGCTGGAGGAAACGTTCGGCTGCCCCGTCATAGAAAGCTACGGGATGACCGAAGCGGCCCATCAAATGGCATCGAACCTGCTGCCGCCGGGCGCGCGCAAGCCGGGCACGGTCGGGATCGCTGCCGGGCCGGAAGTTGCAGTGCTGGACGGCGGCAACGAACCGGTTCCCGTCGGCGATGTCGGCGAAGTCTGCATCCGGGGAGCCAATGTGACGCCCGGATACGAGGCGAACCCGGCAGCCAATGCCGAGGCGTTTGCCGGCGGCTGGTTCCACACGGGCGATCAGGGACATATGGATCCCGAAGGCTACCTGACCATCACAGGCCGCCTGAAAGAGATCATCAATCGCGGCGGCGAAAAGATTTCTCCTCGCGAAGTGGACGAGATATTGCTGAACCATCCGGCTGTCGCACAGGCCGTGACGTTTGCCCTGCCGCACGACAAACTGGGCGAGGAAGTCGCAGCCGCTGTCGTTGCGATCAAAGGCGAAACCGTTGATGAAGGCGATCTGCGCGATTTCGTGGCCGAACGGCTGGCGCATTTCAAAGTCCCGCGCAAGGTGGTTGTCCTGGAAGAGATCCCCAAGGGCGCGACAGGCAAGATCCAGCGGATCGGCATGCACGAGAAACTGGCAGATCATCTATGAAGATCGCCATCTACGGCGCCGGCGCGATCGGTGGATATCTGGGCTGTGAACTGGTCCGGGCCGGCGCCGACGTGACGATGATCGCCCGTGACCGGACCCTGGCGGCGATCAGGGAGCGCGGCGTCACCCTTCACATCAAGGGAGAAACCAAGGTAGGACGGCCCGCGGCGACAGACGATCCTGCCGAAGCGGGATCGCAGGATGCAGTGATCGTCGCGGTCAAAGCCCATGCTGCGCCCGCGATCGCCCGGTCGATCACGCCGCTTCTGGGACCCGACACCATCGTGGTGAGTGCCGTCAACGGCATCCCCTGGTGGTATTTCCACGACCATGGCGGAGATCTTGCCGGCACACGGCTCGAGACCGTGGATCCCGGCAACGTCCAATGGGACGCCATCGGGCCGGAACGGGCGATTGGCTGTGTGGTTTATCCTGCGGCAGAAGCGATCGCGCCGGCAGTCATCCAGCACCACTCCTCCAATCGGTTTTCCATCGGCGAACCGAGTGGTGAAAGGAGCGAACGAGTCATGCGACTGGCCGACACGCTGAAGGCAGCCGGGTTTTCCGCACCTGTGCGCCCGAATATCCGCAACGAAATATGGCTCAAGCTGTGGGGTAACCTGAGCTTCAATCCGGTGAGCGCCATCACCGGGGCAACTCTGGAGCAGATGGCGCATGATCCGCTGATCCGCCCGGTGATCGCCGAAATGATGGCGGAAGCCCGGGTCGTCGCCGAAAAACTGGGCGTGTCTTTCGGCATCGGAATCGACAAGCGGATTGACGGGGCCGGCAAGGTTGGCGCCCACCGCACCTCCATGCTGCAGGATCTGGATGCCGGCCGGTCGATGGAGATTGACGCTCTGGTTTCCGTCGTGCAAGAGGTCGGCAGTTTGACTGGTATTCCGACTCCGACAATCGACGGTGTCGCTGCCCTCGTGAAACAATTGGCGCGGGTCAACGGCCTCTATCCGCAAGAGATGGCATGTCCGACCAGATCGCCCTTATCAAGCGGGCGCTCCCTCAAGCGGCTGGGCGCAGGACCGGCTTCACTGCTTTCCGGAACCATTGCATGATGACGATCAAATCGCCCTGTATCCAAGTGTGCCAGATTGACCGAACGCGCGGGTTGTGTCTCGGCTGCGGTCGCAGTGGCGACGAAATACAGAACTGGCTGCAGTATAGCGAAGCGCGGCGCGACGCGGTGATGGCGTCGCTGCCGGAGCGGCTCAGCGCTCTGGGCCTTCCTGCCAGTGGAAACCGGAAGCAGGCCGAGGAGATGGCCCGCGCCCAGCGGAGCGGCGCCCGTCGGCGGAACAAGCGGCGGCGACGGGCGCAGGCAACAGGCTAATTCTCTACCGTATCGAAGCGCCAGATATAGCCCCGATTCAGCGTGTCATACTGCTTTGGCCACTCGACCTTGCTGTAGCCGATCTGGTCCAACTCATAGGCCGCATGCCGCGTCCAGTACGGATCGAACAGGTGCGCCCGGGCAATGACACACAGATCCGCGCGCCCGCCGGCGATGATCGAATTGACATCCTCGTAGGAACTGATGGCGCCAACCGCCATGGTCGGCTTGTGCAATTCCAGACGGATGCGCTCGGCGAACGGCGTCTGGAACAAACGACCGTATTGCGGTTCCTCGTCCGAGACCACCTGACCGGATGACACGTCGATAATGTCTGCGCCCGCCGCATACAGCAGGTCCGCGACCGCGACGGCACCGGGCGGAGTTATCCCGCCGTCTTTCCAGTCATGGGCCGAGATCCGCACCGAAACGGGCTTCTCGTCCGGCCATTCCTCGCGGACAGCCCTGAAGACCTCCAGAGGAAACGTCATCCGATTTTCCAGGCTGCCGCCATATTTGTCCGTACGGATATTGGTCAAGGGCGAAATGAAGGTGTTCAACAAGTAGCCGTGAGCCATATGGACTTCGAGCATGTCAAAGCCGGCGGCCTCGGCGCGCCGGGCGGCGGCGCGGTAGTCGGCCACCACAGCGTCCATATCCGCCCGGTCCATCTCCTTCGGTATCTGGCTGTGCGGCTTGTAAGGCAAGGACGATGCGGCCATGATCGGCCAGTTGCCGTCCGGTAGCGGCTCATCGAAACCCTCCCAGAGAACGGTTGTCGAGCCCTTGCGTCCTGCATGCCCCAATTGAAGCGCTATCTTCGAACGGGTGTGCTTGTGGACAAAATCCGTGACCCGTTTCCAGCCAGCGACGTGAGCATCGCGATAAAGGCCGGTACAGCCTGGACTGATCCGACCTTCGGCGCTGACGTTGGTCATTTCCGCGATAACCAGCCCGGCGCCACCCATGGCCCGGCTGCCGAGATGAACGAGATGCCAGTCGTCCGGCATCCCGTCTTCCGCGGAATACTGGCACATCGGCGACACGACGATACGGTTCTCGAGAACCATGTCGCGCAGCTTGTAGGGCGTGAACATCGGCGGCGGCGCGGGCTCGGTCGGCAAGTCAATGCCAGACTGGATGGCGGCCCCGGCCGAGAACCATGCGTCAACGCTGTCGACATAATCCGCATCGCGCAATCGCAAATTTCCATGGCTGATCCGCAGGCTTCGGGTCAGCAGAGAGAAGCCGAATTGGATTGGCTCAAGGTTGTCATGATAGCGCTCCGCCTCCTCGAACCACCGCTGAGAAACCCTGGCTGAGCGCTGAAGGCTTTCCACTTGCGGCTTGTAGGCCTCCTCGTATTGCGCCAGACCTCTGGCGACGTCGCCGGCATCAAGGATTGCGTCGTGCAGGGCGATCGCATCTTCCATCGCCAGCTTGGTGCCCGATCCGATGGAGAAATGCGCCGTATGCACCGCGTCGCCGGCCAGGACGACGTTGTCGAACGTCCAGTTCTCGCAGGTGATGTTCGGGAACTGACGCCAATGGGAGCGATTCTTGATGATCCCGGCATCGCCGATATAGGGCCGCATGAAGTCGGCAACATAGGCGGCGGTAGCGTCCTCGTCGGTGACTTCGAGACCGGTATTCCGGAAGGTTTCATCGGTACATTCGATAATGACCGTCGACATGTCCTGGGCGTAACGATAGCAGTGGGTTCGCCAGAGGCCATGCTCGTTTTTGATGAAGTGAAAGGTAAAGGCCGGGAAGTTGAAATCGGACCCCAGCCAGACAAAGCGGTTGGGCCGAAAATCGACCTTCGGTCGGAATCTGTCGGACCAGATGTCCCGCGCCACGGAGTTCACCCCGTCGGCGGCATACAAAAGGTCGCAGTGCAGGAGGCTTTCCGGGTGCCGAATCCGCTGCTCGAACTTCATGTCGATGCCCAGTTCGCGGCATCGTTCCTGCATCAGGTTCAGCATCTTGACCCGGGACATGCCGGCAAAGCCGTGGCCGGTAGACTTCAGCACATGGCCCTTGACGTGAATATCAATGTCGTCCCAGTGCTCGAAGCAATGCTCGATAGCTCGAGAGGTCGGTTCGTCGGCTTCGCGGAAGCCCTCCATCGTCTTGTCGGAAAACACCACGCCGAAGCCGAAAGTATCGTCGTGCCTGTTCTGTTCGTAGATCGTGATCCGGGCGTCCGGACAGGACTTCTTCATCAGGATCGCAAAATACATGCTGCCGGGTCCGCCCCCGAGGCAATTGATCTTCATGGTTTTTCCCATCGTGTCTCGACGGACAGACATGTCCGGCTGTCGTCGGTCGTGGTCCCGCCATCAGTCGAGATCATCGAATACGCAAGCCCTGTGCCCTGGCTCTTTCATCTTCCTTCTGACGCAACTTGAAGCGCTGGACCTTGCCGGTTTCCGTCCGTGGCAGGTCTTCGACGAATTCGACTGCGCGCGGATACTTGTATGGCGCGATCTCCGCCTTCACGAAATCCTGCAATTCCTCGACTGTCTCGTCTGACGCATCCGTCGCGTCACGCAGAACCACGAAAGCTTTCACAATCCGGCCGCGCTGTTCGTCCGGTGCGCCAATGACCGCACAATCCCTGACCTTCGGATGATCCAGCAAGGCATCCTCAACCTCCGGGCCGCCGATATTGTAACCGGCCGAGACGATCATGTCGTCCGCCCGAGCAACATACCAGAAATAGCCGTCCTCATCCTGGCGATATCGGTCGCCCGGCAAGTTCCAGCCGTTCTTCACGTAACCGCGCTGGCGTTCCTCGTTGTCGAGATAACGACAGCCGGTCGGGCCCTTGGTCGCCAGCAGTCCTTCGCAAGGCGGCGACAGGATGTTGCCCTCTTCATCCATGATGCAGGCCTGGTAGCCAGGAATCGCCCTGCCGGTAGCGCCCGGCCGGATGGTGTCTCCTTCGGCCGAAACGAAGATATGAATCATCTCGGTCGATCCCAGCCCGTCGATGATCTTGATGCCCGTTGCAGATTCGAAGGCCTCGAAGGTCGGCAGGGGCAGGGTTTCACCAGCCGAGACACACTGTTTCAGGGTGTCGAGGCTCAAACCGCTCTCCATGATCCTGTCCGCTAGGACTCGAAACATGGTGGGGGCTGTGTACAGCGTCGTACAGCAGCGCTCCCGGATCAACTCGATCAGGCGATCCGGATCTGGCGTTCCCGGATAGAAGACTGTCGACGCCCCGGTACGCATCGGAAACAGCAATTGCGCGCCGAGCCCGAATGTGAATGCGAGCGGCGGCGTGCCAACATAGATATCGTCTGCCGACGGTCGATATACGTGCTTCGGGAAGCAATCGCACATCGCGAGGATATCGCGGTGGAAATGCATCGTGCCCTTGGGCTGGCCGGTGGTGCCGGATGTGAACGCGATCAGCGCCATGTCGTCGGCGGCCGTCTCGACATTGTCGAAGCCCTCGGATTTGCCGGCCATCGCGACGTCCAGGTCTGCGGCCCGGTTGGCGCGGTTGCCAAGCGGCGTGAAGAACATGGCCTTCTGCAGGATCGGCGCGCGCTCCATCGCGCTGGCGCCATCCTCCCTGAGATTGATGTCGCACAGGAAATGGCGGATTCGCGCCTTGTCGGCCATGTAGGCGAGTTCCCGGGCGCGCAACATGGGCATCGTTGCCACAACGATGCCCCCTGCCTTCAGAACCGCCAGCCAGCAAGCAGCCATCATGGGATTGTTCGGCCCGCGCAGCAGGACGCGATTGCCGGTTTCCAGTCCCATGTCTTCGACCAGGACCCGGGCGATCGAATCGGCCCGGGCCTTGACGTCCCTGTAGGTCCAGACGTCGTCGCCATAATGGATGCACGACCGATCTGCCCAGCCATGGTCGGACACGGCCTTGTCGAGCAGTTCCACCGCAGCGTTCATGCGGTCCGGATAGGCTGCGAGTTCCGGCAATGCCGAAAAATCGAATTCGGGCCACAGCTCCTGCGGCGGTAGGTTGTCGCGCGCAAAAGTATCCTTGTGCGCCGTCACGCCATCGCCGGGGATTCTAGCCATGAGCAGCCACCGTCTGGCTGGCAATGACCAATTTCTGCACCTCGCTGGTCCCCTCGTAGATGCGTAGCGCGCGGATTTCGCGGTAGAGTTCTTCTACCTTTTGTCCGACCATGACACCCAGGCCGCCAAAGATCTGGACGGCCTCATCGATGACTTCCTGCGCCGCCTCGGTAGCGTAGAGCTTGGCCATGGAGCTTTCCCGAGTAACCCGGATCTTCTTCACGTCCTTGGTCCAGCCCGACCGGTAAATCAGCAGCGCCATGGCATCGATCCGGACTGCCATCTCGGCCAGTTTGGCCTGAATGAGCTGAAAATCACCGATGACTTGCCCGAAAGCCTTCCGCGTCCTGGAATAAGTCAGAGCCTCGTCCAGGGCACGGCGCGCCATGCCCAGCGCTGCAGCGCCCACCGTCGTCCGGAAAATGTCGAGGTTGGCCATCGCGATCTTGAATCCATCGCCCGGATTGCCCAGCAGGTGGCTGGCTGGCACCCTGCAATTGTCAAACGACAGCCTGCCCAGAGGATGAGGTGCCATCACGTCTATCCGCTCCGGGATGCTGAAGCCAGGATTATCAGAGTCAACCACGAAGGCTGACAGGCCCTTGGCCCCCGGCGCCTCGCCGGTTCGGGCGATCACGACATAATGATCAGCAATACCACCATTGCTGATCCAGGTTTTGGTTCCGCTGATCACGAAGTGGTTGCCCTCGCGGGCGGCGGTCGTTTCCAGCGCCGCAGCATCCGACCCGCCCTGGGGCTCTGACATCGCGAATGCCGCGATACGTTCTCCGGTGGCAACGCGGGGAAGATAGTCCCGCTTCAGGTCGTCGGATCCGAAAAGGGAAATCGCGCCTGTGCCGAGTCCCTGCATCACAAAGGAAAAATCCGCCAGACCGAGATAGTAGCCCAGGATTTCGCGCGCCAGGGCGATCGAGCGAACGTCCAAGTCGTCGTGCGCACCACCATAGGCAGCGGGAACGGTCAGTTTCAGCCAGCCCGCCTCGCCTAGCATCTTCACCAAGCGCAGACAGATGTCGTCGACATCTGTCTTGCCGTGAACGTCACGCTCCATCGGGCGCAGGTTCACCTCAGCCCATCTGCGCAGATTCTCTGCAAGTCCACGGTGGTGATCTTCCAGAAACGGCCATTCGAGGTAGGTGGCGTCCGGCATCAATCCCTCCTCGGATCCGTTGCTCCGGGCAATGAGGTCGCCAGAACCGCAGTACCGGGGGAGGCGGGCTCATGGATTGGAGCCGGAAGGTTCTTGCCCGTATCCCTGCAACGCTGACCGCCAGGCGTTTCCGGGATCGACATGAGGGCGGCTTCGTGGATCGACCGCATCAGTTTCCCTCAAACACCGGTTTTTCCTTCGCAACAAAGGCGTGGTAGGCGCGATGATAATCCTGCGTCTGCATGCAGATGGCCTGAGCCTGAGCCTCGGCCTCGATATATTGTTCCAGACTCATCGTCCATTCCATGTCGAGCATTTTCTTGGTCATGGCGTTGCCGAATGTCGGGCCATCGGCCAGCCGGACAGCAAAATTCCGCGCTTCCACCAGTAGTTCATCGCTGTCGACCAATCGGTTGAAAAAGCCCCAGCGTTCGCCTTCGTCCGCCGTCATGGCGCGTCCCGTGTAAAGCAATTCGGCAGCACGGCCATGACCGATGATCCTTGGAAGA
The DNA here is from genome assembly GCA_026709535.1 of Rhodospirillaceae bacterium. Taxonomy (GTDB): domain Bacteria; phylum Pseudomonadota; class Alphaproteobacteria; order Bin65; family Bin65; genus Bin65. The sequence continues at coordinate 4,743 of JAPOST010000103.1, read as the reverse complement.
ATCGCGCAAGCTCCCATATCGCAGCCTGCCAGACCAACCCGATTGAACAGGTAGAGGATCTTGGCGTCCGGCGTACCATAGCGGATATCGCAGGCCATCGCGATGGCGCCGCCCGCTCCGGCGCAGACACCATCAATCGCGCCGATCACCGGTTGCGGGCAATACCTGATTGCCTTGACCAGATCGCCCGTCATTCGCGTGAAATTGAGCAAGCCTGCCATGTCCAAGTCCAGCAAGGGACCAATGATATCGTGGACGCTGCCGCCGCTGCAGAAGTTGCCGCCTGCGCCAGCAATTACCACCGCTTTCACGTCTTCGGCATAGGCCAGAGCGCGAAACACATCGCGCAGTTCGGCATAACTTTCGAAAGTGAGCGGGTTCTTCTGGGCTGGCTGGTTCAGCGTGATCGTCGCCACCTTGCCGTCCACGTCCCAAAGAAAATGTTCAGGCTTGTAATCCGCCGCCATGGCTGGCGAGGTGTCTTTCAGTATCTGTCCAAAGGTTTTGCCGTGGCGCTTCAGCATGTCGGTTTCGGGCATGGATTCCTGTGCTCCAAAATCGGATGTTTGTAAGTCGGATGGGATCTTACTGGTCGCTGTCTTCCAGATTGCGTTTCAGGCAGCCCAGAAGGATCAGAAGCTGTTTCAGGTCCGCCCGGCGCATCTGTCCGAATTTCTCGACAATGACTTCTTCGTGTCTGGGCAGCATCTCGCGAAATGCGACAAGGCCAGCCTCTGTGAGCCGTACGAGGTTCGCCCGGCGATCGTTCGGCACAGGGGAGCGCTGCACGAGGCCTTCGGCGACCAGCCGGTCGATCAGGCCGGTGACGTTGCCGCTGGTCACCATCAGACGACGAGAAAGTTCGCCCATCATCAGGCCTGCCGGCGCCCGCTCAAGTTGGGACATCAGATCAAAGCGCGGCAATGTCACGTCAAACGAGTCACGCAATTCCTGCCGCACACTCCGTTCGATTCGGTTCGCGCAGGACAGCAGGCGCAGCCAGACTCGAAGCTCAAGATTATCGTCTTCGGTCATCACCGTTTCCCGGTCGCTGGCCGGACGCGCGACGCCCGTCGCCAGTCTGATCTCACCGTCCATCACATTACCTCACCGCCGGCGATCGGTATCGACTGGCCAGTGATGGATCCGCTGTCCGGCTTGGCCAGCCAGATCACAACGTTGGCGATTTCCGTCGGCTGGATCAACCGTCCCTGAGGATTAGCCTGCACCAGTTGTGCACGCGCTGCAGTAGCGTCCACACCGGTCTTTTCCACGATGTTGGCGATGGCGTCCGCTGTCATGTCGGTTTCAACATAACTGGGGCATACGGCGTTTACCGTAATGCCGGTCTTCGCCGTTTCCAGCGCCAGCGAGCGGGTGAGACCCACAACGGCGTGTTTGGCAGCAACGTAGGCACTGACATAGCGATAACCGACCAGGCCAGCCGTTGACGCAACGTTGATGATCCGACCGTAGCCTGCTTCCGTCATGGCAGGCATCACTTGGCGAATGCACAAGAAGGTACTCAGCAGATTCACGTCGACCATATGCTGGAAGAATTCCGTCGTCGTGCGCTTGAACGGAGCGCTATCCCCCCGGCCTGCATTGTTGACCAGAAGGGAAATCGGTCCGCGTTCCCTGGCCGCCTTGGCGAACGCCGCCTCCACTTCGTCTTCTCTGGTGACGTCGGCGGCGGCGATGCCGACGTCAACGCCAAAGGTTTTCCGGACATGCTCCTTCCTGGTAACCAATGTATCGACCGCACGACCTACAACAGTGATGATAGCCCCGTGCGCTGCCAAGGCATCGGAAATAGCGGCGCCAATGCCCCGCCCGCCGCCGGTAACAAGTGCATGCTGGCCCTTCAACAGGTCTGATAGAACGGTGGATGTTTCGGGCTCGGTCATCAGTTGCTCTGTGTGCGGCCGGCAATCTGATCTCGCAGGACAGGCTGGACAGGGAGGATTTAGTTTAGATATGAAATATTGAGATCTAAAATTTCTGTCCAGCCCTTTATCGAATGGAGCGACCAAGATGCAGTTTTTGCAGCCCCCCGACTGGCCCCGTGCCAAAGGCTACTCCAATGGCATCGCGGCAAGGGGCACGATGGTTTTTGTCGCTGGGGAAATCGGTTGGGACCCGATGGTCGAGAAAATCCTGTCGGACGACTTCACTACGCAGTTCCGGCAGGCGCTGGAGAATACCGTGGCCATCTTGAAGGAAGCGGACGCAAAACCTGAGCATATCGTCCGCATGACTTGGTTCATCACCGACAAGAAAGCCTACCTGAACAATGCCAAAGCCATCGGCAAGGCCTATCGTGATGTAATAGGCCGGCATTTCCCGGTCATGGCGGTCATCGAAGTGAAGAGCCTGATGGAACCAGGCGCCATGGTGGAGATCGAAACGACGGCCGTCATCCCGGACTGATGATCCGGATTGATCCGGGACGACGAATGAGACACAATTCATCACAAGTCGTCCGTCCTTCGAGCCGCACCGACACCCTGATGCGCGACATTATCCGAGCGGTCCTGGCCGCCAACGAAGAGTTCTATCGAGCGTTCCGTGAACGCGACATGGGTGCATTGGAAGACCTGTGGGCCAGCCGCTCGCCGGTCGCGTGCATTCATCCAGGCTGGGATATCATGACGGATCGAGAAGAGGTCCTGAATAGCTGGCGGCGGCTCCTGTCTAGTCAGGACGATGTCGGGATCGAATGCCGCAACACGATACCCTATGTCCTGAATGACATCGCCATCGTTCTGGCTCACGAACTGTTGGGCGGACATACGCTGACCGTGACGAACATGTTCAGGCTGGAAGAGGGCGAGTGGCGAATGATCCACCATCACTCCGGCCCCATGGCCGTCTCTAGCGAGGAGTCCGACGAGCAAGATCCACCGACTTCGACGCGCCGCTTGCATTGATCGGCTATGAATCGCGGTGCTACGCGATCCGTGGATACTGCTGACTCGCTTCCGACGCAGCACAATCAAAATATGAGTGTGGCCAAGATTTATTCGGTCAGGAGAGGTCCTGAATGCGCTGGAGTACTAGAGTGGGTGGAACGATCCAAACGAACCGCAACGCATTGTCGGAAAGACTGATCAGGCTTGAATTGATTGGTTGTCTGCCGGTGAAGGCAAGTCGATAGTGCAGATTTTCTGTAACTTGCCGTCTTCGTAATCTTTCTCTTCATTCTTCTGATTGTGGTGCTGCAATTCCATGATTGAAGCAGCAATCATCCTCTTGGCACTGGTCTCAATTCTGTTCCTGATCCTTGCGAGAACGTTTGAGCGGATCAGTACAAGATAAAGAGATTTGATCACAGGCAGCATCGTCCTTCTTCTTGATGCCGGTGCAAGGTCAGTCAACCCTGATCGGAGGGTGGATTTGGTCGTGTAAAGATAAAGATGCTGACGCCACACAGCACCAGCGCCTGAACGATCAGTATCCACGACGCCACGCCAAGCACCAGGCTCGCCACGAACGCTGCCAGAATCGCGATCGCAGCCAGAAACTTCGCACGGCGCGAAATCGCGCCATGCGCCCGCCAATGCGCAATCGGCGGTCCGAAGACGGGATGATTTACCAACCAACCATAAACACGGCGCGACCCACGCGCATAGCAAAAGGCGGACAGCAACAGGAAAGGCGTCGTCGGCAGCAAGGGAAGGAAGATGCCGATTATCCCAAGCCCCAGAGCTATACTGCCAGCGGCGAACCAGATAAACCGTGCGATTAGTCGGGTGATGATGTCCTCTGATCCACTATCGTGAAATCACTGCCCGATATCGAAGCCCACCACTCTGCCCTGGCGACGCCGGCGTCTGGAGCGAGCCCAGTTCGGGCCGGTCTTTTTTGGTCTCGGGAAGTTGTCACAATGGATACCGGACTGGTCTTGAAGCGGGACAACACCGCAAGAGGTGGGAGGATATCACATCGTGCGAAATCCGGTATCGTAGAGCGGTCTCATGCCGGTAGCACACGAGATCATGGCAGTCTAGCTGAACTGGTGTCCAAGTACTTCCCGCAGATCCGGCAGGGGGACACCGGAGACCCGAACTGGCTGAGCCGAAAGGATCGAACAAGGGTCCTTTTCCCCGCTCCGCTGGGTTATGACCGGCGCGACGATGGCGGAAGACTGACAGGGGGCGCTGACGATCGCGGCGTTGTTGATGTCTGGGCAGCCTATTCGATCCGGTACACGCTGATCATGAAGAACCGGATTGCTCCGGGACCGGGGCCTCATGACCTGCTTCTTGAAGGCGCTGAGCAATGATGTTGTTGGCGCCCTGAACGCTCCAGTGTATGCCCCTGTTCTTCAGGCCCCCGGCGACGACCGAAGATCCCCATCTGGACTCCATGCTGAAGGTGATCGGTGACGAGCCTCAGAAGCGCAACACCCAGTACTGGATTCCTGAGGAGGTACCGCGGTGAACCGGACAACGTGGCTACAGGAACCCTCCGAGACGAATGAGCGTTGCCGGGGATGTCCTTCCGGCGCTGGCGACATCGTGACGAGGAAGAGGGGCTGGTGGGTCCGTTCGACCATCGGCTCGGGAAGGCTTCGGTGCGCCGGGTGCTGGTGGACCGGATCGCGGGGAGGCTCGAGATGTACCGCACCCACGGGGGCTGGCCACTAGGGTGGCTGAAGGAGATCGATTTTCGACCACCAAGGCTGTCGAACGAAGGTTCTAGGAGGTCCGCAGACGAACACGGCTCATGGGAACCTTCTAG
>JAPOST010000032.1 GCA_026709535.1 Rhodospirillaceae bacterium | reverse complement strand
GCGCGAGAAATTTCCTCCGCCGTGATTATAGGGCAGACCATATCATAGCGTCCCTGAACCATGGTACAGGGCAGGTGACGGATATTTTTGATCCCACGCAATAAAGCGTCGCTGTCCAGGAACATCTGGTTGAGAAAATAATGCGCCTCGATCCGGGCTAGGCCCAATGCCATGCGATCCTGCCGATAGGCAGATACGGTGTCTGGGCTGGGCAACAAGGTCGAACATGCGCCTTCATAAGCACTCCACGCCCGAGCAGCCGGCAGGTGGACTGCCGGATCAGGGTCGGTCAATCGTACAAAATAGGCGTCCAAAAGGTCTTCACGTTCTCTTTCCGGAATGAACTCGGAAAACCGGCGATGCGCTTCGGGAAAAATTCGCTTCATCCCGGACAGAAACCAGTCCAGTTCAGCCGCCCGGCCGAGAAACATGCCGCGCAGGATGAAACCGCGACACCGTTCAGGATGCGCGACGCCATAAGCCATGGCCAGGGCGCTACCCCACGAGCCGCCGAACAGCCACCAGGAATTGATGCCGAGTAACGTGCGCAGCTTCTCCATATCTTCGATGAGAAGCTGGGTGGTATTGGCTTCGATACAGCCTAGCGGCGTGGATTTGCCTGCACCGCGCTGGTCGAACAGGATAATCCGGTAGTGATCGGGATCGAAGTAACGGCGGTGGGTCGGTGATGTGCCGGCGCCAGGGCCGCCATGGAGAAAGACCACGGGTATACCGGAAGGATTGCCGGATTGCTCCCAGTACATTCGATGCCCGTGGTCGAGTTCCAGAACGCCACTGCCGTAGGGCTCCAGCGCGGGAAACAGGTCGGGCCTGATCATGGAAATCGAAGAAGGATGCGTCTCAACAGTCATTCCTGAATGGCAAGTTGGAATGGGTTGCAATGGGATATCTCGACCATTCCTGTAAACGAGCCGCATCCAAAGATCACGCGGTCTGTGCGCCACGGCCGACGATCGCTACTGGGTCGATACCTTCAACGAATCGAACAGTGTGAGGCGAAACAAGTCGTCGAAACTCTTCCCGAGAAAATAGCTTGATACAAGTAAGGGTCCACAGCCTCAAGAATTCTGGTTCGTCAGGCGCACCGATCACAAAGAAGTCTTCTCGGGAGAGGCTTTCTTTGCCAGTCGCTCGGCATCGGAGTCGGTCGGAACCAAGTCGGCCATGCGGGACCGTTTGTTATGGATAAACCATAGATTTCGAGCATAGATCAGCAGACCGCCAGCCTGACCTGCAATGATCACTGGGTCGCGACGCCAGATCGCGTAAGTCAGCAACGTCACACCACCCAGAATGCTGAAATACCAGAACGCGATCGGAACGACGCTCTCCTTGGCCTTCTCGCTGACGAACCACTGAACGATGAACCGTGCGGAAAACAGTGCCTGCCCCAGAAATCCGATCATCACCCAGATGAGCTGGCCAGCAGTTTCTACATTCATGAAACTCTTGAGCGCTTCGAGAAATTCCATCAGAATCGGTCCTTGGTTGAAGCGGTAGGTTCAACGATTTCCGGATACCTTGTCCGGCGTTGCAGCCACATGACTCCCATGAGGTCCCAGATACCGGCCCACAGCCGGTCCCAGGTGCCATAGTTGGAATGGCCGTGCGCCCTTGGCCGATGGTTCACATCGACTGACAAAACGGTAAAGCCACGCCGTATGAACAGGGCTGGCAAAAACCGGTGCATATGGTCGAAATGCGGCAGATCCATGAAGGCCTCGCGGGGATACAGTTTCAGACCACACCCGGAATCCGGAGTCTTGTCACCCAACAGACGGGCGCGCAATCCGTTGGCGAAGCGCGACGAGAAGCGACGCCATACGTTGTCCTTACGGCTACGACGCCAGCCGCAGATCATGAGCCGGCGATTCGTTTCCGTTTCCTGGCGATAGCGGGCCCACAAGACCGGGATGCGGGCGGGGTCATTCTGACCGTCCCCGTCCAATTGGACGATCAGTGCGCCGCAGGCCGCACGAATTCCAGTGATCAACGCCCGCGATTGTCCTTGAAAAACGGCGTGGGTCAGGACCCGCAATTCAGGAACCGTCTTGCGCGCCGCCTCTAGCTGCACAGCGGTACCGTCAGCACTGCCGTCATTGACATAAAGAATTTCGAACGGCTCGCCAATATTGGTCAGGGCATCCCGGATTTCATTAACGAGCGGCACGATGTTCTCGGCCTCGTTGCGGACCGGGACGACAACGGAAAATTTCATGAAGATGATGTTATCGAGTGCCCCAGCCCCAACAAATCAATCGGATATCCGCCGAGGGCATTGCAGAGTCGTGTAGGGATGATGGCGATGATGATTAGCCCATTATCGCGGCTCAAACCAGACGTCACGGTGCCGCGTGAAACAGATTTCATATGTTAATCTTTTTCTTCAGTGACCTCAGAATATCGCATGCGCTTCAAGATCCACATCACGCCCAAGAGATCCCAGATACCAGCCCATAGGCGGTCCAAGGTGCCATACTTGCTGACGCCTTTATTCCGTGGCCTGTGGATCACAGGAACAGAGATCACGCGATGACCGCGCCGCGCGAACAGGACCGGAAAATAACGATGCATGTTTTCGAAGCGCGGCAGATCGAGAAAGGCTTCCCGGTTCATCAATTTCAGGCCGCAGGCAGTATCCGGCGTGTCATCATCCAAAAACCAGCGCCGCACGCGGTTGGCGATGCGTGACACGAACCTGCGCCAGAAGCTGTCCTTTCGGGCGCGACGCCAGCCGCACACCAGCAGCTTGTCTTCCGGCTGACCTGATTCGCATAGCGCCTTCCACATCTTCACGATGTTGATCGGATCGTCTTGGCCGTCGCCATCCATTGTCGCCATGAAACGGCCACGCGCCGCTTTGGCACCATTTATCAGGGCCCGGCTCTTGCCGCCACGCGTGACGTGCCGGACAACCCGGACGACATCGTGAACTGTCGCCTCCGCATCAATTTCTCCAGCCGTGCCGTCGTCGCTGCCGTCGTCGACGAAGACAATTTCATAAGCCACCACCCCTTCAAGCGCGGCCCGCACCTCAGCTACGACGTCGGCAATGTTGCCAGCTTCGTTGTAGACCGGGATGATACAGGAAAGGTCCAGATCGGACATGGGCACGGCAACCTGACGGGGAAACTGGCGGCTGTTTGACCGGGTGACGGAATTATCGTACCAAACTTTGCCGTCTGCATACCATGCGGCTGCCGCTGGCGTCAGCCTGGTGATGCTGCCACCGGTTCCAGTTGTTTAAATACTGACCGTCCCAGAAGGAGAGCCGAAACGGTGCTGACAGGTTATCGCGCCTGGCTTTGGCTGATACTTCTGTGTGCGGCGTTGTACCTACCCGGCATTGCGTCCATGCCGGCGATGGACCGGGACGAATCCCGCTTCATGCAGGCTTCCCGCCAGATGGCGCAGACCGGCGATGTCATCCGCATCCGGTTTCTGGACGAAGCACGCAACAAAAAACCAGCGGGCATCCACTGGATGCAGGCTTCCACCGTGACGGCTCTCAGTTCGCCGGAAAGCACTGCACTCTGGCCGTATCGTGTGCCGTCGGTATTGGGGGCGCTGGTCGCAGTGCTGTTCACCTTCGCCCTGGGCCTCTTGTTTCTGGACCGTCGCGGAGCCTTTCTGGCGGCTGCATTGTTGGCTTCGTCCTTCCTCCTGGTCTTCGAGGCTCATGTCGCCAAGACCGATGCAGCCCTTCTTGCAGCCATTATGGCAGCGCAATATGCGCTCGCAAAAGTCTATCTTGAATGGCTTTCGGGCGGCGTAGCTGGGTGGAGGCCGGCACTCCTTTTCTGGACGGCGTTGGCCGTTGGCATCATGATCAAGGGACCCATCCCGGCAATCGTGGTGTTCCTGACGCTCGCAGCGCTTGCTGTAACGGATCGTCGGACCCGCTTCTGGGACGGGTTGCGGCCGATGGTGGGCGTGCCCCTGCTGCTCACCATTGCAGTACCTTGGTATCTGGCGATTATCCTGGCCGACGATACATTTATTCGTGAGGCCGCCGGCCGGGATTTTTTCGGCAAGCTGCTGACCGGTCAGGAGCAGCATTGGGGGCCGCCCGGGGCATATACGCTTTTGCTGCTGGCGACCTTCGCGCCGGCGTCACTCCTCGTCTGGCCAGCGTTGCGGTGGAGCTGGATCTGGCGTCGGGAAGCGATGGTGAAGTTTTGTTTGTGCTGGGCGCTGCCTTTCTGGCTGGCACTGGAACTTACGCCAACAAAGCTGCCTCATTACATCCTGCCAATCTATCCGGCCTTGGCGCTGCTCATCGCAATGGCCGTGCAGGCGGCCGAAGCCGGCGAGTTCCGATGGCTGCGTCACTGGGCGACCAGATTATTTTACATTGCTTGCCTTTTGATCTTCGGCGGCTTCACCGTCGGCATGTTTCTGCTGCCCATTATAACCGGGGACGGCTTTGTGGGAGTCGGCCTGATTCCCATCTTCGCGTTCCTTGCGGTCAGCGCCTATACTGTACCATGCCTGTGGAGAGGCGAGATTCGCAAGGCGCTCCTGGTGTCTGCCTTTGCAACGCCTCTGGTCTTCGCACCTGTCTACAGCGCCGTTGCGCCTGCAGTCAGCACGATCTGGATGAGCCGGGAAATCGGCGCCAAGGTCCAGGCCCTTGATCTGCCAACGGATGTCAAACTCTACGCCACCGGGTATACCGAGCCCAGCTTGGCCTTCTATCTCGGCAGCAGACTCATGCTTTTATCGCCGTGGCAAATCGGTAATGCACTCCCCAAAAAGGGTTGGCTGGCGGTTGTCGGTCACACTGCGCTGCCGGAATTCCGCACAGCCATGTCGAAACGGGGCGTTACGCTGAAATCCGTCGGCACGATTTTCGGGTTCAATTATTCGAGGGGGCGTCAAGCCGCAGTCACGCTATACCGCCCCGCCGCCGACTAACGTCCTGCTGCTCCCGTCGGTTCCCTTCGCAACCCATACAGATGGCATAGTTCCAGATATCGCTGTCGTTCTGCCTGTGGATCAGCAACTGGTTTCGTTACGCAAGAGAGAATTCTTTCTCACCAAACGCTGGTTGGCCATCCTGTGTATTTTCTCTTGTCGACGCTTATCCCGAATTTGGCGCGCCTGCCGGCCCTTACGACCATCTCCGTTATGCTGCTGCGCCTCCTTGCCGGGAAAGGACAGTGCGCCTAAAGTTGGCATTGGTTTTCCTTGGCCCTGCGCTGCCGGTCCTTATCGGACGGGACTGATTGGACGCAGACTGGTTCGGCAATGTTGCCGCCAGCGCCGCAATCGGTCTTGTGGCTCTGCACTGCCGAACCGCCGATGGCTTCTTGAAGAAGGCGTCTATTCATGGACATAGCGTCTCCCGACCCGCGCGACTGGATTGGCCGTACCGAGACTGTGTCAGAAACCATTACTACGACATCCGTCTATCGGATGAGTCGGACGCTTGATCGTGACGATCCGAGGCCGGAAGAGGGCGATCCTCTGCCGTTGTGCTGGCATTGGATGTATTTTGCACCTGTCGCTTTACCGGCGGATATTGGTCATGACGGTCATCCGGCCAAGGGCGGCTTCCTGCCGCCTATTCCCTACCCCAGGCGGATGTGGGCCGGGAGTCGCATCACCTTCGACCGATCGCTTCGCATTGGCGATTTGGCAACGCGGCACTCGGAAATCACCGATGTCAGGTTCAAGACCGGTCTGACCGGCAAGCTCGGATTCGTTACCGTAAAGCATACCTACTCGGACAAGATCGGACCGGCCGTCGTCGAAGAACAGGACATCGTCTATCGCGAACCGCCGGTCGGCGAGAACGTTGCCTCGCCGCCGAAGAAGCCGCCAGACACGCCAGAGATGATACGGGAGATCAAGGCCGACCCGGTAATGCTGTTCCGCTATTCGGCGCTTACCTTCAACGGCCATCGCATCCACTATGACTACCCCTATGTCACAGGGGAGGAAGGCTATCCTGGTCTGGTCGTGCACGGGCCGCTGATCGCGACGTTGCTTGTTGATCTGGTGCGCCGTAACGCACAGGAAATTGATGTGGCGCAGTTCAGTTTTCGTGGGTTACGACCGACATTCGACGTCAGCCCGTTCAAGGTCTGTGGCATCCGGGATGGCACGACATTCAGATTGTGGTCGCTAGACAATGGCGGTGCGATGGCCATGCAGGCCAGTTTGGTAATACGCTAGCGTTGCTCGGCAGTGAATTGGGTCGGCGCTGCGGTCGTGGTCAGATCGACCAAGGTAAAGCTCTGCTCTGCATGAAGTGACGGGATACGTCGACGACTGTTGGCTACCAGATCCATATCCAGCGTGCCAGACACGAGCTTCTCACCATCCCTGCCATCGGCGATGATAGCGCCCCAAGGATCAACGATCAGCGAGTGACCATATGTCTTGCGGCCCTCGGCATGTTCGCCCCATTGCGCTGGCGCGATCACGAAACAGCCGGTCTCAATGGCTCGCGCCTGCAGGAGCGTGTGCCAATGGGCCTGACCTGTAGTCCGCGTAAAGGCGGAAGGGACCGTCAAGATATGGGCGCCAGCTTGGGCTAGCGTCCGATACAGGCTCGGAAAACGCAGGTCATAACAAACCGTCAGGCCGATCTTGCCCCAAGGCGACGGCGCCAGGACTGCCTTTGTACCCGCCTTGATCGTGTCCGATTCGCGATACCACTCATCATCACGGAGGTTCACATCGAAGCAGTGCAGCTTGTCGTACCGGGCGATGATAGCGCCCTTGTTGTCAATCAGGATCGAGCGGTTCGCCAACTTGCCGCCAGACAACTTGACCGACAGAGACCCGATCAGCAGCCATACGCCTGCCGCGCTTGCAGCTTCCGCGAGTATCGGCAGCGCCGGATGACTGCTTTCCGGTTTTGCCTTGCTCAGAGCCGCGGCAGCTACCGGCTCTATCATGGTTGCATTCTCAGGGGTCAAGACAAATTTTGCACCTTCCTCACCGGCGGCGCTGATCATCCGACACAGTTTCTCTATGTTGGGTTCGAATTCCCGTTCGGCCGTGACCTGCAAACAGGCCACCCTGACACAGTTCTCGCCGACCGACCCGGCGGTCACTAGGCGTCCTGGGCGAGCAGGTTGTCCAGTTCGCCGGCCGCTTCGAGGGCATAGAGATCGTCACTGCCACCAACATGCTGATCGTTGATCCAGATCTGGGGAACGGACGTTGCGCCAGCACGCTCGGCCAAAGCCTTGCGCTTTTTCGGACTGAAGGTGACATCAACTTGCTGGAAGTTCACGCCTTTTCTCCTCAACAGGTTGATGGCCCGCGTGCAAAACGGGCACATCCTGGCAGTGTAGATTTCGACTGTTGCCATCACTCGTTTTATTTTGGGAAACCCTCGAACGTACATGGGGCGAACCGATGCGAGAGTCCAGACTGCCGTCATCACTTGGCAGGTGTTCAACATCTAGCCAGCGGAGAAGGTGGAGCTATAATGCAACACCCTCGCGTTTCTGGGACACGCCGAACGCGTGGCCTTCTAAGTGGCATAAGCTTCCAAGATGTACGCGCGCCGCCCTTCGCGGCCGCGTGCTTCGAGAAAATGACCATCCGGAAAGCAGGCATCGATGTCAGCGGGGATATCGGCTTCATCCCCTCCATCCGGCAACCCCTATACGGCACCAAAAGACCGCGAAAAGGAATGGTCTACATGCTACGGCCATCCAAGAGGCCTTCAATACCCTAGCTGATTCGGAGCTAACCGCGGGATAATGACAGCCTTGGCACGACAAGTGCATCCTCCGCCGACAAGTTGACCGCCATGCCAATCAGGAGCGTGAACAACATCGTCACCTCGCCTCAGTGCCGGCTGAGGAAGGTGGAGAGAACCGCCCCTATCGCGGCAAGGATCAGCCTAGGCAAGATGCAGCAATGCAGCACAAGCATGCTTGCCTGAAGCGCCGGTCATTCCAGATTCGGTGGTCGCTCCGCATCACCCATGCCGGACCCGGTCATCCGTACAGTCCATGAGAAATTCGAGTACCCGCGCGCATAGCGGGTCGTTGGCCTCGCCGAACGCGCCCAAAATAGAAAAATGCGTGTGGCCATCGGCGATCACTGTCTGGGTCGAGTTGCCGGACGCACGCCATATCTCGGCGAAGCGCTCCGTCTGTCCGTGGAATTCCTCGGTTTCGCCACTCCCCACCATCAACAACAGCGGTCCTGCGCCGGGGACAGCCAAGTGCGCAGGGCTGTTGCGGATGGCGTCGGCCGGCTGCAAACGGACGAGGTTGTTGATGCTGGTATGACAGATCGGCTCCAGATCGAATAGGCCGCTCACCGGAATGCCACCCATAATCGGCGAACGCGCGAAGCCACGCGCGCGCCAATCCGCCAACATCGCCATGACCGCGAGTTGTGCGCCCGCAGAATGGCCTGAGAGAACCAGCGGCCCGCCGTCCGGCAGGAGTTCATTCGCGACCCAAGCGACTGCCTGCCGCGCCTCCTCGACGATCTCGTCGATCGGGGCGGCCGGTGCCAAGGTGTAGTTCGGCAATGCCACTGTCCAGCCGGCACGCAGATATGGTGCCGCGATACAACTGAAGATCGACTTGTCCAGAGCGCGCCAATAGCCGCCATGGAAAAAGACCAGGACCGGCGCCCCCGCGCCTGCCGATAGGATGTCCATCACTTGTCGCTCCGCTGTGCCGTAGCGCACATCGTACCGCCCATTCGCCTCGGCGCGCAGTTCAGAGCTCGCCGCAGCATATCTGGCGTATACCAAGTCGCGCTCTGGATGGCGCGGGCGCAAATTATATTGCTGTTCCAGATCGGTCTCGTCATAGCCCTCGTAGATCGCTTGTACCTCCATGGCTCAGATTCCAAGATAAGCTTCACGAACGGCATCGTCGGCCTCAAGCGCAGCGGCGTCGGCGGCTAGCACGATCTGACCCGACTGCAGTACATAGCCCCGGCTGGCGACATCTAACGCCATGCGTGCATTCTGCTCGGCGAGCAGGATGGTGATGCCCTCGGCATTAAGCCTAGCGATCACGTCGAATATCTCTCGAACGACCAGCGGCGCGAGGCCCATGGATGGTTCGTCGAGCATTAACAGCCGTGGTCGGCTCATCAGCGCTCTGCCGATTGCAAGCATCTGCTGCTCGCCGCCCGACAGGGTTCCGGCAGGCTGATCGCGCCGCTCCTTCAGACGCGGGAAGATGCCGTAAACGAGATCGAAATCCGTGGCGAGCGCGCGCCGCCCTTCCTTCCGGCGGCGATAGGCCCCCATCTCCAGGTTTTCTAGCACAGAAAGAGGCTGAAAGACGCGCCGTCCTTCAGGTACTAGGCAGATTCCGCGCGAGACAATGCGCTCCGCCGGCTGCCATTCGATCGACTCTCCCTCGAAGACGATTGAACCCGTGACCTGGCGCAAAAGCCCAGAGAGCGCACCCATGGTCGTGGACTTGCCCGCGCCATTGGATCCGATCAGGCAGATCACCTCCCCCTGGTTCACGTCGAGTGACAGGTCGCGCAATACTTCGATGTTGCCGTAGCCGGCATTGAGCCTCTCGACCTGCAACATGTCAGGCGTCCTCCCCTAGATAGGCGCTCAGCACTTCCGGGTCCTTGCGCACGACCTCCGGCCGGCCCTCTGCTATGCGGCGTCCGTAGTTAAGAACGAGAATGTCGTCGCACAGGCTCATCACCAGCCGCATATTGTGTTCAACCAGCAGCACTGTGATACCATCGTCGTTCAGTTTCCGGATGACCGTCGCGACCTCCTGTATGTCGCCATGCGGCAAACCCGCGGTCGGCTCGTCGAGCATGACTAGTTCGGGTTCGGCTGCCAGCGCCCGAGCAATCTCTACGACTTTCCCCTCGCCAAAGCTAATATCGGTCGCCTGCCGCTTCGCCAGCCGCTCCAGTCCGAATTCAGCGAGCGCCGCCATCGCCCGATCGCGCACCGATCGGGTTTCACGCACCGAGGCGGGCGAGCGCAGCACAGCTTCCAGAAAGCTCGCCCGTGTGCGCGCATGGCAGCCGATCATCACATTCTCTAACACGGACATGCCAGCGAACAACTGTAGGTTCTGGAATGTGCGCGCCATACCGCTATCCACGCGCTTGTGCGCAGGCATGCGGTTCACGATTTCACCCTTGAATCGGATGGTGCCGACCTTGGCCGGGAGAATACCGGCTATTAGGTTGAATAGGGTGGTCTTGCCAGCACCGTTCGGACCGATGATACCTTTTATCTGGCCACGGGTGGCGGTGAAATCGAGTTCAGCGACAGCGGTCAGCCCACCAAAGGAATGACTCAATCCATTGACCTCAAGCAGCGCCTCCCGACTCATCGACCGGCATCCCCGGCCTTGGGCGTGTAGGCGCGTAGGATCCATCCCTTGGCCAACCTGATCCCGCCCACGACCCCGTCCGGGAAAAACAGCAGCACGAGTACCATCGACAGACCGAAGACGAAAATTTCCAGATCCTTGAAGGCGCGCAGCAACTCGGGCACGGCCGTGTAGATCAACGCGCCGAAGACCGGCCCCCAATAGTTGCCCCAGCCGCCGACCGCGACCATCACCACCAGAAATACCGAGGTGAAGAAGCTAAAAGTCTCGGGCGAGGCGAAGTTGATAAAATGCACGTACATTGAGCCCGCGATTCCGGCCATCAACGCTGAGGCGACGAACACGATCAGCTTGTAGCGGAAGCTGTCGATACCGAGGCTGGAGGCGGCGATCTCGCTAGTCGCAAGGGTGCGCATGCCGCGCCCGAAGCGCGAATCGATCAAATTGTAGATCAACAGCATGAGCACGCCGGTGACGACCCAAGCGAAATAGAAGAAGGTAGTATCGGTAACGATGTCGACGCCGAACAGCGAGAAGGGCGGCACGCCGGTCAGCCCGTTCGGCCCGCCGGTGAGCGAGATCATCTCGTTGAAGAGCACGGTCATGATCGCGTTGAAGCCGAGTGTAGCCATAGCGAGATAGTGCCCACGCAGACGCAGGGCCGGCAGACCGATCAGTAGCGCCGAAAAGCCGGTCATGCCCATAGCGACAACCGCGCCAAGCCAAGGCGAGACGTCGAACTTGGCCGCCAGCACGCCGCTTGCATAGGCACCGAGTCCGAAGAAGGCACCGTGACACAGCGAGATCTGTCCGCAATAGCCGATCACTAGGTTCAAGCTGGCTATGAGGATCAGGTTGATGAAAAAGAAGACTGCAAGATTTATGATATAATTGTTCGGTGCGATCAGCGGAAATATCAGCAGGATCGCCCACAGGATCGCCAGCATGCGGCGGGTGTGGGCCCCCTCTTGGGTGGTGACGGTGGGCGCGCCTATCGCAGCGTCAGTCATGACCTATACCCGTGTGATATCACGCTGACCAAGAATACCCGCCGGACGCGCGAATAGGACCAGCAGCAGCACCAAGAAGGCCACCGCGTCCTTGAACTGAGAGGAAACATAGCCGCCTGCCAGCGCCTCCAAGAGGCCCAGGGTCAGCCCGCCGACCAGCGCGCCGTACAAGTTGCCCAAGCCGCCCAGCATCGCCGCGCTGAACCCCTTGAAGCCCAACATGGTACCGTTGTCGTAGACCATGAACGTCATCGGTGTGATGATAACCCCGGCAATGGCACCGGCTGCTGCTGCAATCACGAATGAGATCAGGATCGAGTTGCGCACGCTAATACCGACCAGCGCGGCGGCCTGCCGGTCCGCGGCGGCGGCGCGCATCGCCTTGCCCATGGTGGTTCGTTCGAAGAAAAAATGTGTTGCCACCATGAACACGGCAGTGATGCCCAAGATCCACAGGCTTTGCGGATGAATCGTGGCGCCAGCGATTTTGATCGGAGTCTCCCCGGTAAAGGGCTTGTAGCCGACCGGCAGTTTGCCCAAGATCAGCATGACCAAGCTCTTGGTGCAAATCGCAAGGCCGATCGTGATCAGCGTAATCAGGATCGGGGTCGGCCGACGCATCGGAAAAACGGTCAGCCGCTCCGACAGGCCGCCGATCGTCGCCACTGCGAGCACCGCGATGATACAAGCGATAACCAGCGGCATCTGCCCGGCGCCGATCGCGGTCGCAGCGATCAACCCTCCCATCATTACCCATTCTCCTTGGGAGAAGTTTATGGCATCGGTACTCTTGAAGATGACGTTGAAGCCGACTGCGATCAACGCATAGACCGCGCCCGTGCTGATGCCGGCAAATATCAGTTGCAGCAATTTCGCTTCAAAATCCATTCGCCCAAGGCCCGTTACCGCTATCGTACTGCATCGTAGATGAGTGCAAAAAGGACGAAGTCCGGAAAGCTGACGTCACGCTTTTCACAACTCGAGAACAGGCGCCGAAAGCCCTTGGGTCTCCGGAACAGGCGCTCGATCTCGTTACGCCGCTCATAGAGGTTCCGAACATACGCCCAGGAGTTGCGTCGGGTTCTGGGCGGCCGAGCCACGAGCGAGAAACCGAGATCAAGCGCCCGTTAGCGCGATCCATCACCAGCACCAGGCCGGCGCGAACACAACAGCTGCGTTGGCGACTAAAGCACCGCAACAGCTTGCGTACCTCCGATGCATCGTGTGCTTGACCGAGGAAAAGCGGAAAGGTCATGGCCGTCTGGAACCATATGAGGTTTGGTAATCCAGCCGCCCAAAGACCGGCCCATCGATTGAGGTTTTTTTCGGTCCCGTCCCGTCGGAATGCACAGCGACACACCCCCTGATTGAAGCGGACCCTTCGCTCTAGCTGCAGACGCGCGAATACCCGATCCAGAATCCCGCTCTTGGACCAGCACTTCATCCAAATGTGGATCGTATGTCGGCTGCCGTATGGCCCGGCAGCCTACGTCGCTCGCAACCGTGTTCGAGCACATGGAGAATGGCGCTGAGAACTTGGAGGTTGGATACGCAGACGATGCCGCACTGCACCGGAAGATGCGGTGCAAGACGAGCCTGTCGGGCTTGCAGCAGTTGAACAATGATCTCGGTGATTTTCGCCGGATGCGGAAGCGAGAAGTACCTTCCCCTTCTCTGCCGTCGCCTTGCTCGGATCGCCGCGCTCGCTTTCGGTAGTCCAGGCACTTCAATATTCTATCAGGTCGATCGGGCCCTTCAAGCCCCGCCTGCAGCCCCCGCCTGCAGGCGGTCATCGTAACAGGTCGCACCATATGTGCAGCGAATGCTCTAAGCACATGCCCAGCCCAGCCTTGTCCATCTGCACCCGCTCCAGCACCGCCGCAAAATAGATCAAGGTTTCCACCTCGCAGGCATGGCTGGGCACCTCGGATTCGATCATGTCCTCGCACACCACCTTGACAATGGACAGCTGCCGCTGACCAGCAGTTTAGGAAGGCGGTCTGCACTTGGAGTTGTTCGACGACCATCAGCCGCGCGGTCATGTCGAGTGGCAGGCTGTTGGAGCCAGGCGCGTTGACGATCAACATCCAGTCGACGCGGTGGCAGGCCGTTGAGCGCATCACATCCAGCGCATGGTCGATCAGCGTACTCCACTCACTGGTTATGATACTCAGCACATCCATATGGCGCAGACCAAAGCCAATGGTAATAGTCGGCATCAGCCCCACCCAGTCTGGGATGCGTGCAACGAGCCTCTCGCAGATCGCCTCGGCCATCACCACGTTGGTATCAAGCAGCAGCCGTGGCCCATGCACCTCGATCGTTCCGGCCGAAATGAGTGCGAACTGGCCATCTTTGGCCGTGGCTCTCACCTCAGGCCGTGTCAAGTGTGGAAAGCACAGAATCGACCCGGTGTCGCGCGCCAAGCCCCTTTGCATATGGTCCACCAAATATCGCGAGCGGTTCAGCTCATCGCCGCTGGTATGTCCAGCCGGTCAACCGCGATCCCCAGCGTCGCAAACTTTCCGTATGCAATGTCGAGATAGTCGGCGAGGATCTTGCGTTCGGCATCGGAGTCGAGCGCGCCCAGCCCTGCCGCAGCCGTCATCCGGTCGGCATCGACCACCTCCTTGCCCGCACCGCCCGGCACCAGCGAGGCACAATGATAGCCATGGAACACCACGTCGCGCAGGTGATCGACGACTTCCCCGGCGATCAGCTCTTTGTCCGCATCGCTCAATGCCGGCGCGCGCTTCTCCAGATAGAACCAGCCGAAGGCGGCGTGGCGCTTCTTGTCTTCGACACACAGCTCCAGAATTTTTTTGGCAACCAGATCCGTGGCGTTGCCCAAGTAGCCGCGCCATAGTTCCAGATCAATACCGTCATCCAACGCGCAATGAGCGGCGACATAGGCGTCGAGCGAGCGGTCGGCGTCAAGCACTCGCTTGTGGAAGTTGCGATTGAACAATTCGGCGTAGGCCGCGTTCGCCGGCATCTCGATATAGCCACCCAGCGCCTTGGCGAAGTGATGGCAGCATTCGACATGCCAAGCCTCCTCCGTGTTGCGCAGCGAGAGGTAGTATTTCGGATCAGCCTCTCGTCCTGCCTCCAAGCAAAAGCGGATCAGGAGCGCCGGCGTTTCCGGCAGGCCGGTCCATTCGGTCCAAGCCCGGCGGCTCCAACTCAGCCGGGCAGCCTCGATCGTTGCAGTGTCATGAATGGACAAATCGATGCGTCCCCATGGGATGTCCGAGTTTGGATCCCAGCGAGCCTTCTTGCCGCAATCATAAAGATCTCGGATTGAGGCGATCGTGTGCGCCAAGTCCAGCGGAAAGCGTTGCTCGACCAAGATCGGGGTTGGTTCCGCAGCTTGGGTCTGGGTCATGGTCGCTGGTCCTAGAATTCGCCGATCTTGGGATGGGTGAAGGTCGGCAGTTCGACACCCCAAGGCATCATCTGGCGGCGAATGCGTTGGACCGAGCCGACGAAGACCGACTTCTCTAACTCCTCGACGGTCGCGCCCAACCCGGCTTCCCAAGTCAGCCGATCAGCAATCACCTCCTGGGTCGAGGCTGGGTTCGCCGGCGCCAACCAGGAACTGTGATAACCGTTCATCTCCACCTTCTCGATCATGGTTATGACGGCGTTCTCCACCACCTTGATCTCCTCCGGTTTCATTGTCTTGATTCGATGCTCCATATAGTACCAGCCGAAGGCGCAATGACGTACCTCGTCTCGCATCACCGCCTTTACAACCTGCAAGGCCACAGGGTCGGTGGTGACGTCGCACAGGTGCTTGAAGACGTCGAAGGCGATCTCTTCGGCCGCGCAGACCAGCGCGGCGATGATCGCCTCCAGCGAAAAATTCGGATCAAGCGCCATCTTTCTGATGCCGTGGGTCGCCACCGACTTCTGATAGTCGGTAACGTAGGGCTGTTCGACGTAACCACCCAGCTTCTCGGCCAACAGATAGCAGACCTCGGCGTGACGCGCTTCCTCTTGCGACCGAATGGTGAAGAAAAGCTGCAGGTCGGGCTCGAGCCGGTCTTGGCAGAAGCGGATCAGGAGCGCTGGGCTCTCCGAGATCGCGCCATATTCACCCCAAGCGCGACGCGACCAATACTCGCGAGCGCCAGAAAGCTGCTCCTCGGTGTATTGCGAAAGATCTAGTCGATCCCAATCAATATCCGTCTTGGGATCCCACTGATTCTTCGTCGCTGAATGGAACAGGTTGCGGATACGCGGGATACGCGCCTCAAGATCCAAGGGAAAACGCCGTTCCGGGCGATCCAAGATCGTCGGTTCGCGCAAAACTTGGGGCTGAACAACAGCCGAAGCGGACATGGTCTACCTCCTTCGAGTTGGGCGGACGGGGAAGGCGGAGGCTCCAACCCAGGCTCCGCCAACCCTAGGCTAGTAGTCGGCCAGCTTGAAGCGGCCGTCTTCCCATTTCACCAACACCAAGTCGTTTTTCGACAGGCCGGAGTGACGCTTCTTGGAGAAATTGAAGGTACCGCTGGCACCGTCGTAGCCGGTGATTGACTGTAGCGCGTTGCGGATATTCACCGAGTCGGAGCTCTTGGCCTTGTTGATCGCGATCACGGCCAGATGGATTGCGTCATAGGTTTGCGCGACGAACTGGTTTGGCTCACGACCGTATTTGTTTTTGTACTTCGCGATCAACGACAGGATCTTCTTCTTGGCTTTGTCGCTATCCGGCAGGTCATCGCCAACCGGGAACTTCACGCTGACCAGCAGCAGGTCCTTTGCAGCGTCGCCAGCGAGCTTCATATAGCGTTGCGAGACGAAGCCATAGGAATGCAGACGGTACATCTTCTGCATGCCGAGTTGCTGCATCTGCTTCAGCGCAACGACACCAGCCGGGGTCACCGTCCAGATGATCACCGCCTGCGCTCCTCTTTCCTTGATGCGGGTCAGTTGCGGAGTCAGATCAGTATCGGCCGGCCCAAACGCCTCGAAGACTACAGTCATGTCATATTGCGGCGCGACTTTCTTGGTTTGAGCCAGCGCGCTCTGCCCGAAGCCCGTCGTCGAGTGCAGCAGCGCGAACTTCTTCACACCCTTCTTTTTCAGATAGTCGAGCGCCCGCGCGACCACCTGATCGTCGTCAGCAGTACTCTTGAAGGTGAACGGACGCTTGGCAACAGGGTTCACGATCTGCATGCTGCCTTCGGTGGAAATAAATGGGACCTTGGCTCGTTCGGTCATAGGCAGCACCGCCAGCGCGATACCGCTCATGCTGCCGCCACCGACAACCATGGCCACCTTGTCCTGCGAAATCAGCCGCTTGACCGCGTTCACGCCTTTCACGCTCTGGCTTTCGGTGTCATAGAAGATCCATTTTATCTTCTTGCCGAGCACGCCGCCCTTGGCATTGATTTCTTCGACCGCGATCTCCATGCCGCGCTTCATATCCTCACCTAGGAATGCTGCGCGGCCCGTCGTGGATAGAATCGTGCCGATCGTGATATCCTGCGCCTTCACGGGCACAGTACCGGAGGTCGCCAGCAGGGTGGCTCCCAGTACCCTCATTGCGTATGTGCGAAGTTTCATCCTGAAGTTCTCCTCATTACCAGTTCCAGCTTCACTCTCCTTAGCCTTTAGCCTGCTCCAACACATGCCCAGCTATTCCGTGCGCCCTATAGTCTGCGAAAATTCGGCGATCCGGCCCCAATGGCCGTCCTCCGCCCGGCAGCCCGCCTCGCGCGCGGACATCGGCACTCGGATCGAATAGCCACCCTGATCGGAGCGGTAGTAAGAAATGCCGCCCATCACCGCTTGGTCGTCCTTGTCCATGTAGAGCAGCGCACGCACCAGCACCGGATCGCCGGGCATAAGTTCCAGAATATCGGCGATGTCGCCGTCCGCAGTGCCCGCCTCAATGGTCATGTCGGCATGGCTAAGCGGTGTGACGTCTTGCAGCAATTCGAGTAACGATCCCCGTCCCACTGTCGTCTCGTTCATCGTCGCCGCGGCCGACATATGCACATAGCGAAAGTCTAGCGAGACCGGGATTGATCCCGCCAAGCGCAACCGCTCAATCAACATGACCGGTGTGTCGACTTCCAGCCCCAAAGCTTGGGCAAAGGCTTCCGGCACCGACACCTCCTCGAACCGGCGGATCGCCAAGCTCAACGGCCGACCGCGGTGTGCCCACTGATCAATGAAATCCATCTCCGGCGAAACATGTTCGTCAACTTTGTCGATCGCCACAATCGTGCCGGCACCGCGGCTGCGTACCAGAAGTCCTGCCTCGACGAATTCCTTGATCGCCGAGCGCACCGTCATGCGCGCCACACCGAACATGCGGCATAACTCTTCATCGGTGTGGAAGCGGCGCCCAGGGTCCGGCCAGTTGGCGATAAGCGACAGAAGCCGTCGGCGAATCTGCACATAGAGGGGGATCATTGAGTTGCGGTCGATCCGCACGTCACCCGCGTTGATACCGGCCGCCCAGCCAGTGCGGCGCACGGCGCGCAAGAGCCGCGTCGCGCTTCGCGAGTCTACGTCAGCCGGCCCAAGAGAACCCCGCTCCGAGGTAGACGCTGTCGCCTCTGCCGTGGCGGTAGGATGGAAAGTAAAGCGATGCGTCATATGAAAGGATAATCACGTCTTTGTCTGTTTGTCTAGTCTATAAAACAAATTCCTAGACACAACTGGAGGTAGATGCTTCGCTGTAACATCCGAGCATGGTCGCGATGCTGGCGACCAGCCCTCCAATGGAAAGCCCGACGTCACATGCGTGTCGCCGCCATCGGCTACAACCCCGGCCATCCGGCCATCGAACCACTCGCCTTCGCGGAGAGACGCAGCCTGCTCAATTTCGACGCGGTGCTGTGGCGGCCGCAGGGGCTGATCGACGAATATCGAGACGGCTACACGCAACCTAGTGATAGTGGCATGGGCCCGCTCCTCTCGGTGCGCGCGTCAAACGAACTGCTCGCGGACGCACGGCGACGGCGCGAGGAGATTCGACGCCTTCTCAGCAGGGGCCGCGTTCTCGTGGTGGTTCCACCGCCGACCGTCGCGTTGCGTGTGCATGCCATTGAGGATGTGTTGGAATTTGACCTTCTTGACCCGTTGCCGGGTGCCCCGGGGCGCACGGCCAGCGCTTTGGAACCATCGCTCTTCAGAGGTGGCCATCCGTTCCGAGGGTTTGCCGAGCGGGTCGATTATGCCGCAACGGCGGCCGTTGCTTTCGACATCTTCCCTGGCCAGCCGTTGTTCTTCGGTGCCGATAGTGGCGCGGTGCATGGCGGCTACATCTATCGCCATCCAGGCCATCTGTTGCTGATGCCGATGCCCCGGCCCGACGATCTGGTCCCGTTGCACGAGGCGTTGTTGTTGCTCTTGGGCGCGATGGAAAACCAGAGCTTCGCGATCAATCTGCCGGATTGGGCCACCGCTTATCGGCTGGACGGGGAGGAGGAAGCGCGTGACGAGGTCCGGCGACTGCTTGCCGAACAGGAGGGCGTCATCAGCCAGCTTGAGATCGCGCGGCACCGACTACGTGACATCGACCTTAAGAAAGCCCTGTTCGCTGGCGGTGGCAATACGCTGATCCAAGCCGTGGCGCACGCCTTCAGGGATCTGGGCACCATCGTGCTACCGGGATTGTTGACCGAGGACAGCATCGTGGTCGAAGACGACGACCGCTTCTTAGTAGTGCAGGTGATAGAGGCAAAGGGCGAAGCTGATGCGCTCGACCGTTTAGACAACGCCTTGAACCGGTTTGGCACGGACTTCCACGACAGCGCCAAGGGCGTTCTTCTGCATAGTCAGGGCGAACCATCGGCAGAGGGCGAAGCGGAGCCCTTGACCGACCTGCTCGCGCGGCGTGCCGCCGTAAAGGGCTATCTGTATCTAACCGGCTTGGACTTGGTGCATCTAAGCGGAGCATATGAGGCCGCGGCTGCGCTGGAACTTCTATTCGGCGCCACCGGCCATCCTCTTGTCTATGATCCATGTTCGCCGCCGGTACGCCCTGCCGACACCGCCTGACAAGATAATTTATACGTCCGCTGTTGTTGATGACGAACGCTTTCGTTCCTGGTAGTTGGATGAAAACATATCACCGCCTTGGGTCTTGACCGCGTCACTAGCGGAGTACGGTGGCGACAGAAGGCGATGGCTTCCGCCTCTTCCGACTTCAGACAGCCGCCTCTGCGACTATACCAAAGAACAGTTTGTCGGGTAGTGTCGCTCTTTGGCGCCGGGTGGCAAAGACATCACCCCGTTTTCAACCGGCGATTGGAGATTAATCTGAGGTGCGGGCACTACTGCCGATCACGTGTGCGCTTTCGCCAACAATCAGAGGATCCGGTTTTTTGATCATCCGGACGTCCTTTTCCGGATAGGGCAGGTGAGCCAGAAAGTGCCGCATGCAATTCAGGCGAGCACGTTTCTTGTCGTCGGATTTGATGATTGTCCAAGGCGCTTCGGCTGTATCGGTGTAGAAATACATTGCTTCCTTGGCTTTGGTATATTCACCCCACTTGTCCAAGGATTGCCGGTCGATCGGCGACAGTTTCCATCGTTTCAAGGGTTCCGCCTGGCGGGATTTGAACCGTCTCAGCTGTTCAGCCTGGGTGACGGAAAACCAGTATTTGAAAAGGAAAATACCGCTGCGCACCAGCATGCGCTCCAGTTCCGGTGCCTGACGCATGAACTCCAGATATTCATTGGCAGAGCAAAAGCCCATAACGTGCTCGACACCAGCCCGATTGTACCAGGAGCGATCGAACATCACGATTTCACCAGCTGATGGCAGGTGGTGAACATAGCGTTGGAAATACCACTGGCTCTGTTCTTTCTCGGTGGGCTTGTCCAAGGCAACGACTCGGGCGCCGCGAGGATTCAGGTGCTCCATGAACCGTTTGATCGTGCCGCCTTTACCGGCGGCGTCTCGACCTTCAAACAGGCAGATCACTTTCTGGTCTGTGGCCTTGACCCAATCCTGGGCCTTCAGCAGTTCGACCTGCAGTTTCGCCTTGTCCTGTTCGTACTCCCTACGCCGCAATTTCCTCTTGTAAGGATACTCCCCAGTTTCAAACAGCCGCCTGATTGCTTCCTGATTCCGCCGCAGGTCAGCGATCTGGGGGTGGTGCGATGCCGGCTTCTCGATCAGTTCTGCCAAGGGCCCATCAACAACATCCGGGTTTTCAAGGGCCGGGTCGACGGGCGCGGTGGCCTTTGCTTCATCGCTCATCGCCGACTTGTGAGCCGAGGCTGCAGCCTGTTCATTGTCTCCCATGACATTTCACCTCCCAGCATCTATCTTATATTTGGCGCTTGTATTCAGTGACAAACGATGAAAATCAATCCCCGGATCGGAAGCGCGCTCCAATCCTCAACACCTCAGGAACTTGCCATGAACTTGACTGGAAAAACAGCTATTGTGACCGGTGCAGCCCGTGGCCTCGGCCGCTCTTATGCCCACAAATTTGTGGAGATGGGCGTCAACGTTGTCGCCAGCGATGTTGCCGATTGCGTCGAAACGACCGAAAGCGCTTATGGACCGGGCAAGATCGTCGGCACACAAGTAGACGTGGCGAGCCACGACAGCGCATCGGCCATGGCGGAGACGGCGATCGAAGCGTTCGGCGGAATCGATATACTGGTCAACAACGCGGCCTTGTACGGCTCGTTGAAAGGAGGCCGAGTCGAACAGATCGACGAAGACGAATGGGATGCCTGTATGGCCGTGAACGTCAAGGGACTTTGGAATTGCGCCAAGGCGGCCATCCCATCAATGCGCGCGCGCGGTGGCGGCAGTATCATCAATATCTCGTCCTTGGCAGCGGTCTACGGCCTGCCATACGCGTTGCACTACTCCACATCGAAAGGAGCGGTGATCGGCATGACCCGGGCGATGGCTCGTGAACTTGGCCGAGACTGGATCCGCGTAAATGCGATTGCTCCTTCCGCTGTCCTTACGGAAGGCACTGACGAATTCTTTGGCGACAAGAAAGAAAAAGGCATGCAAGTCATCGCCGCCGGCCAAAGCCTGCAGAAGAATCTGACCGTCGACGATCTGGTCGGTACGGTCCTTTACCTGGCCGGTGACGCCAGCCGATTCGTTACAGGTCAGACGATCATGGTCGACGGCGGCACGATATACCTGTGATCCGACGTGCTATTGCAACCGGTATAATGCTTTTGTTCGCTGGAACCTCTGCCACGCAGCCTGCCTTGGCGGTAACCGTCAGCGACTATCAAAAATGGCGGCACGACACACGGACACTCCAGGCGACCCCAACCGGCCTGATCGAGGTCCGTATCGGTGGCATCCTGCACGGCCTCAGCATTGCAAACCAACAACTGACGAAGGCCGGGGGCCCCGTGCTCTACTGCGAACCGGACAGCCCGAACAGTGTCCGGCTTGCCGGCAGCGCGGTACGGAAGTTACTGGACAAGGAACTGAAATCCCCTTCCCGCTTTCCGAGGACACCTTGGCCCGCCCAGACACGAATTTCGGCCGTTATCCTGTACATCCTGCAACGAACCTGGCCTTGCCCGACTGACAAAAAGATGCTGCAGTAAACTGTTGGCCATTCCCCACCCAATCTTCGATCGCTGCGCCGTCCGCCACCATCGTGATCGCGCCGCACGCCGTTATTCGAACGCCGTCACAGCACACAATCCCGAATTCCTTCATGAGGAAATCACGGATCGCCTGCTGGAACGCCTCGGTGAGGTGCGGAAACCTTTTGCCGACTGCCTCTATCTGGGATGCCGCCACGCCCCCGCGACCCGACGGCTCGCAGCCCGTAAGGACTTGCAGTTCGTGGTTCAGGTAGATTTCAGCCCAAGCATGACGGTGGTCGCACGCGCCGACAACCGTTTCTTTCCGACCTTGTGCGTTGACGAGGAATACTTGCCGTTCGTCGAGGGCTGCTTCGATCTCGTTTTTGCGCCTTTGTCGCTTCACTGGGTCAATGACTTGCCTGGAGCCTTGATTCAGATACGAAGGTTGCTGCGACCCGACGGGCTGTTGCTGGCAGCCCTTTTCGGCGGCGCGACCTTATGTGAATTGCGTGAAGCGCTCGGAGACGCGGAACTCTCCAACGAGGGTGGGATATCGCCTCGGGTATCGCCGTTCGCCGATGTCCGCGATGGGGGTGACCTGCTGCAACGGGCCGGGTTTGCGCTGCCGGTTGTCGATCGTGAACGGGTGACAGTCACCTACGAACACGCTTTCAATCTGATGGCAGATTTGCGGCACATGGGCGAAACCAATGCCGTGCTGGAACGGCGCAAAACTTTCACGCGCCGACAGACCCTACTCGACACCGCCGACATCTACCTTCGGCGTTTTGCCGACAAGAGCGGCCGACTGGAGGCGACTTTCGAAGTAATCTATCTGACCGGCTGGGCTCCGGCGGGCACGCAGCCGAAACCCTTGCGCCCCGGCAGTGCAACAGTCCGGCTGGCAAATGCCCTGAACGCAGAGGAGAGAGATCCGGGAGCGAACTAGGCCCGCAACTCTCCTCCCGTTTGCTTGTTGACGGCCGCCACGATCTTCTCGGACACTGCCTCGATTTCTGCGTCGGTCAGTGTTTTTTCGGTTGGTTGGAGCGTTACAGAAATCGCCACCGACTTCCGGTCGGCGCCTATACTGGCGCCTTGATAGACGTCGAAAACGGTCACGTCACTGACCAGTGTCTTGTCAGCGCTCCGAGCAGCCCGCATGACTTTCTCCACCAGCGTTGCACGATCCAGCACGAAGGCGAAATCCCTTTCAACCGGCTGGAATGGTGAAGGATGCAACATAGTGCGGGACTTGCCACTCCTGTCCTTGTGTGGGGGCAGGTTGTCAAAAAACAGTTCGAACCCCGTCATCGGTCCCTTGGCGGCGAGCGCCTTCAGTACTCCTGGATGCAACTCACCGAATATTGCAAGAAGACGGTTGCCCAGATGCAAAGTTCCGGACCGTCCGGGGTGGTACCAAGCCGGGACATCGGTCGTGATCCGAAGGCTGCCGACCGGGGCGCCGACCGACTCAAGGGCCGCCATCGCATCGGCCTTGGCGTCGAAAGCATCGACGGCGTGCGGCGTCTCAAGCCACTGGCGACCCGTCATGTCACCTGCACGGAGACCGGTTGCCATGACCCGTTGTTCGTCCGGTTCGTTGCCTGCAAACTGGGGGCCTATCTCGAACAGGGCAACATCGGGATGGCCTCGATCGGCATTGCGCTGCGCCGCTTCGATCAGGTTCGGCAGAATCGAAGGCCGCATTACATTCAAGTCCTGGGTAATCGGGTTTTCCAGCGTCATGAGTCGCGTGGCACCGCCGAAAAGCTTCGCCTTGCCCTTTTCCATGAAAGACCAGGTCACGGCCTCCAGCATGCCCCGTACAGCCAACGCACGTCGCGCCAATCGAACCCGACGCTGGACAGGCGTCACCGTCTGAGCAGGCATGCCATCCGGAACCACGGACACTGCCGGGATTCGGTGGTATCCGTAAATGCGCAGGATGTCCTCCACCACATCTGCCTCCCCATGGGCGTCGACATCGAAGACCCGCCATGACGGAATGGAGATTGTCCACGTCGATTGACCATCGACGTCGCTTTTGTTCTCAACCGAATACCCCTGGATCGAGAGTATCCGGTCGATCTCCTTTTCCGGGACGGCAACGCCACCCAGCGAGACCAGGCGTGAGGGCCGGAAAGTCACAGTTCGCCGCCAATCAGGAAGCGCGCCAGCGCTGAAAACATGGCTGGCTTCACCACCACACAGATCAAGGATCAGGCGTGTAGCCACCTCCGCACCCCACAGGGATGATTCCGGGTCGACGCCCCTTTCGAACCTGTAACGGGCGTCGGAATTCAGGCCCAGCTTGCGCCCCGTTGCGGCCGTGCGCAACGTATCGAACAGGGCGACTTCCAGAAACACGCTGGTGGTCTCTGGCTTGCATCCGGTCGCTTCGCCACCCATCAGACCACCAATGCCTTGAACGCCATTGTCGTCGGCGATCACGGTCATGTCGTCGGTAAGTGTGTAGTCCTTACCGTCCAGCCCCAGAACGGCTTCGCCGTCGCGCGCCATTCGCATAGTCAGGTCGCCAGCCAATTTGTCAGCATCAAACACGTGCAGCGGCCGTGCCAGGTCATAGCTCACCAAGTTTGTAATATCGACCAGCGCCGAGATGGGCCGTAAGCCAATTGCCCGCAGACGTCGCTGCAGCCACTCCGGGCTCGGCCGGTTTGTAACGTTCCGGAAATAGCGCCCGGCGACGAACAGGCATGCGTCTTGCCTGTTCGGCGGCAGGTCCCGCTTCCAGACCTTTGGGCTGTCAAACGTTCCGGGGACGACCGCCTGGTCGAATGGCTTCAAGATTCCCATCCCGGCGGCTGCCAAGTCCCTGGCGATCCCGTGGACACCCAAGGCATCCTGGCGGTTTGGCGTGATCGCGATCTCGATCACTGGGTCATTCAGGGCCAGATAGTCGGCAAACGGCTGACCAAGCGGCGCGTCTTCGGGCAATTCGATGATGCCTTCGTGGTTATCCGACAGACCCATTTCCCGCTCGGAACATAGCATGCCATTAGATTCCTGACCGCGGATCAAACCCTTTTTGAGATCCATGCCCGTACCTGGAATGCGAGCACCTGCCGGGGCGAACACTCCTTTCATACCGGTCCGGGCGTTGGGCGCGCCGCAGACGACCTGGACCTGTTCCGCGCCAGTGTCGACAACGCACACACGCAGGCGGTCGGCATCAGGATGCTGCCGGACTTCCAGGACATGTGCGATCGTGAATGGAGCCAGGTCGACCGCCTTGTCTTCGACGCCTTCGACTTCCAAGCCGATGGCGGTCAGCTTTTCGGCGATTTCGTCCAGCGACGCATCCGTCTCCAGATGCTCCTTGAGCCAGGACAGAGTGAACTTCATGGGTCTGGTTCCGTACCGGTGACGCGCGGTTATCTAGCAGTCCGCTCGGATCGGGCAACCGGCGGCAGGGCCGCACCGGCTGGGACACTGCCATCGCATTCTGCAGTCGCCTTCACCCTTCTGGGGCGGGATAACGCCAAATCAGCCTGCCGGGGCGACAGGACAGCCCGATGGATGGCACCACTCGGGCGCTTGCGGCGACATGCGGCGTCACCCCTGGCAGATGGCCTGAGGTCAAATTCATGTTGAATCAGGTTCTGTGGATCCGACTTCTGAAGGAGGCGCTGACGGACTGACCCGACATCTCCCGAAGACTCTCAGAGCCGACACGCAAGCGCCGTCCGCAGATCGACAGATACGACGCGGCAAAGGAAATCAAAAAACACCAAACCAGTTAACGCTTATGGGACCGTCCCCTGACGCGTGCGCCGAAGGAGTCAGTCAGATGACAGGTGATTTTCAATTCCTCCTAGAGCCTCAAGAATCTCCCGATATGGATGTAGATTTTGTCGATCAAGTTCATCTGATAGCCATTGAACAAAAACCCGACGATCCATATCAGGAAAGAAGTTGCGCTGACTATGCCTTCTGCTTGAGAAATTTCCCGGTTGACTTCGTGAAACCATAAGGTCCGGCCATTCCAAAGACTTTTTGTAACTCCTTGTCAGCAGTTGTCTTTGCTTTTGCGTTGTGAATTCCAGGTATCACGACATTCGTAAAATGTCTTGTATTTTTCTTGTTGAGTAGATCAGGATTCTTGTCCAAACCGCGTCGGATTAGATAATCTTCAACCCAGTTTGCTTCGG
>JAPOST010000154.1 GCA_026709535.1 Rhodospirillaceae bacterium | reverse complement strand
ATCCGGATGATGCCGGAAGACGCTGGGGACGCACGCTTGATCCCGCCGACACGGGAAGACCCTTGATGCCCCACCGCGGCGCGACGACTGTGGCCGAGCGTTGAGCACTGATGGTATGAACCGGTGATTATAACTGGAGTCTTTCCATGACCGACATCCCGCCAGAGGGCCGTACCGGGTCTGTGACCCGCAATACCAAGGAAACGCAGGTCAAGGCTTCACTCAATCTTGACGGCACTGGAGAGTACAGTGTGGAAACAGGGATCGGTTTCCTGAACCATATGGTCGAACAGCTGTCACGTCATTCGCTGATTGATCTTACACTCAGGGCGTCCGGTGACTTGCATATCGATTTCCACCACACCACTGAGGACACTGGAATTGCCATCGGCGAAGCGGTGAACCGAGCGCTGGGCGACCGCAAGGGCATTCGCCGTTATGGCGATGCCCTTGTCCCAATGGATGAAACACTGACGCGGGTTGCGCTGGATTGTTCGAACCGGCCCTATTTGATCTGGAACGTCGATTTTTCAAAACCCAAGCTGGGTGAGATGGATACCGAACTGTTCAAGGAATGGTTCCAGGCCTTCGCCCAGGCAGCAGGCATTACTCTGCACGTGGAAAACCTTTACGGAGAGAATAATCACCACATCGTGGAAAGCTGCTTCAAGGGCCTGGCTCGCGCACTGAGGACAGCGATTGAAATTGATTCGCGCAGAGCGAATACCGTGCCCTCTACCAAAGGTGTGTTGGGTGGTTCACTGTAGCAGTGACTACAAAATCCGTGCTGCTTGGGGTTGGCCTTGGCTGACCGGGTAGCCATCATCGACTACGGTGCTGGCAATCTTCGTTCTGCGCAGAAGGCCTTTACCCGTGCCGCAGAGCAATCGCACCGAGCGATCGAGATTGTGGTGACGAGCGACTCCGATATTGTACGCCAGTCCAGTCATCTTGTGCTGCCTGGTCAGGGTGCGTTTGCCGACTGCCGAGCTGGCTTGGACAATGTGCCGGGCATGATTGCCGCCCTGACGGAAGCGGTACACCATCACGGCCGACCTTTTTTCGGCATTTGCGTAGGCATGCAACTGCTCGCCGATTATGGCCACGAACATCATGAGACAGAGGGGCTGGGCTGGATTTCTGGTGATGTGACCGCGCTTGATCCGGATGATCCTGCGCTGAAGATTCCACATATGGGCTGGAACAGCCTGATATTTTGTTACGGGAGTGATCCCGTTCACCATCCCGTACTCTCCGGCCTTCAGGACGGCGACCATGTCTACTTCGTGCATTCTTATGCCTTTCGCCGTGTTAGCCCGGCAAATCTGCTGGCACGATGCGACTATGGCGGGCCTGTCGCCGCCATCGTGGGCCGGGACACCATTATAGGCACTCAATTCCACCCCGAGAAAAGCCAGCGAGCCGGTCTTCGGATGATCGAAAACTTCCTAAATTGGCGACCATAACGGAACTCCATGAAAGAGCTCTCTCCCAGAAACCCGCCGAAATCGATCCTGCGGGTCGAAGCCATAACACGCTTTCTTCCCGGAGACCTGCATGATATCTGCGATGCAGCAGAAGACGCCATCAAGGCTGGTGGCGGCTTCGGTTGGATTACCGCGCCCGATCGGTCGATCCAGGAAAATTATTGGAAGGGTGTTCTGGTCGTTCCGGAACGCATACTTATTGTTGCCCGCATTGATGATGTGATATGTGGCTCTGCGCAGTTGGTACGGCCCCGGGCCAACAACGAAGCCCAGGCCTTTGCCGTCCAGCTTCAACATGCATTTATCGCACCTTGGGCCAGAGGCCATGGTCTAGCCAGGATGTTGATGGAGGCGGCCGAGGCCCTCGCGCGCAACGAAGGGTTTGACGTCATTACGCTGGATGTCCGGTCCACCCAGGAAAGGGCGATTCGCCTGTATGATGCCATGGGCTATGTCCGCTGGGGCGAAAACCCGTTCTACGCTCAGATTGACGGCACCATGATTGTCGGTCTGTATTTCTACAAGGATCTGCGCAACAACCATGACGAGTTGCTTGACGTGTGTGCGTCATGATCTTGTATCCGGCGATCGACCTAAAGAATGGCTGCTGTGTCCGCTTGCTGAAGGGAGACTTGGACAAGGAAACTGTCTTCAATGACTGTCCCGCTGATCAAGCGGCCGTCTTTCAGGCTCAGGGGTTTCAGTGGTTGCACGTAGTCGATCTGAGCGGCGCAGTTGAGGGCCGGTCCGTGAACTGGTCCAGTATTGAGGACATTCTGGACGCCGTTACAATCCCGGTCCAGCTTGGCGGCGGCATTCGGAATATGGCGGATATCGAGATGTGGCTTGGTCGCGGCGTTACTCGCATTATTCTCGGAACTATTGCCCTGACAGATCCTGATATTGTAAAACAGGCCGCTAGGGCTTTCCCCGGTCGGATAGCAGTGGGTATTGATGCACGCGACGGCAGGGTCGCGATCGGAGGCTGGCTGGAGACGTCGGATGTTGCCGCCATTGATCTTGCCAAGGCATTCGAAGATGCCGGAGTCTCCGCAATCATCTACACTGATATTGACCGCGATGGTGCCTTGCAGGGCCTGAATGTTCTGGCGACGGCCGAACTAGCCCGGTCGGTGGCGACGCCGGTGATTGCTTCGGGGGGCGTCGCTGGAATTGATGACTTGCGGGCTCTAAAGCAGGCTGAAGAAAGCGGCATTGAAGGCGTTATCTGTGGTCGCGCCTTGTACGAAGGAAAGATTGAGCCAAAGCAGGCGTGCGCCGTTCTCGAATGAATTCGGCGCATTTTGCTGCCGGTTTCGGCTGGCGCCCCGTCGCCTTGGAAAGACCCTTCCAAAGTTGCCGGAATGCTCTCAAACTGCCGATGATCAGTGTCTGAAATGGCGCTGACCTGCAAATACCATTGAGAGGTCATGCTTGTCAGCCGCTGCGATCACTTCATCGTCCCGAACCGAACCGCCAGGTTGAATAATCGCTGTTGCACCGGCTTCGGCTGCGGTCAGAAGACCGTCGGCGAAAGGAAAGAAGGCGTCGGACGCCATGACGGATCCTTGTATCGGATTTTCTGACCATCCGGCCGCCACGGCGGCATCTTTCGATTTGCGCACTGCAATTCGGGCGGCATCAATCCGACTCATCTGACCCGCGCCGATACCAACTGTTCGCCGATCACGCGCATATACAATGCCATTGGATTTGACATGTTTGCAAACGGTAAAGGCAAACAGCATATCCGCTACTTCTGCCTTTGTCGGCACTCGCCTCGTCTTCACAGACAACTCACCGACAGTCACGCTGGCATCCCGGGATTGGAACAGGAATCCGCCGGCGACCGAGCGCGCAACCATACGCACTGCCGCTCGGTCCGGCATGTGTTCGGTCAGCAACAACCGCAGGTTCTGCTTCGTGGCCAGCAATCTGCGAGCATCTGTATCTGCATCGGGCGCGATGATGATTTCCGAAAAGGTATCCACGATCTGACTGGCTGCCGCAGCATCCAGCGGTCGATTGCAAGCGATAATTCCGCCGAAGGCGCTGACAGGATCGCAGGACAATGCCCGCGGCCAAGCATCGGCGATGGATTCACTGCTGGCAACGCCGCACGGATTGGCGTGTTTGATAATGGCTACAGTCGGTGCATCGAATTCCGCCACTAATTCCCAAGCGGCATCGGCATCGTTGATGTTGTTGTAGCTCAGATCCCTACCTTGAACCTGGACGGCGTCGGCAATGCCGTACCGGTCGCTGCCGTCCACGTAGAAGGCAGCAACCTGATGCGGGTTCTCGCCGTATCGCAGGATCTGACGTCGCTTTCCGGAGAGGGTCAGGCGTTCCGGGAACGAAACGCCATCCTGCTCGGAGAACCATCGGCTGATAGCAGCGTCATAGGCCGCGGTTCGGGCAAAGGTCCGCGCAGCAAGGCTGCGGCGAAGGTCTGCTGGTACGCCGCCGTCATGCGCTGAGAATGCTTTTAGAAACGTCGGATAATCCGCTGGGTCCGCCAAGACTGTGACAAAGGCATGATTCTTTGCAGCTGATCGAAGCATTGCCGGACCGCCGATATCGATGTTCTCAACACATGTGTCGAAATCGAAGTCGCTCGTGACAGCCTTTTCGAAAGGATAAAGATTTGCGACGATCAGATCGATTTCCGCGATCCCATGTGTTTCGAGAGCTACTTGATGGCCCTCCAAATCGCGTCGGGCGAGGATGCCGCCGTGTATAGCAGGTTGCAGCGTCTTCAAACGGCCATCCAGGACTTCCGGGAAACCGGTGTAGTCCGATACCTCCGTGACCGGCACGTTGGCGTCTCGCAATGCCTTCGCCGAACCGCTTGTCGACAGGATTTCCACCTTATGGGCCGCCAAGGCCTGGCCCAGTCCAACCAGTCCGGTCTTGTCGGAAACGGAAATCAGGGCGCGCTTGATGGTTGTGACGTCGGTCATCGTGTATTGTTGCAAGGGCGGCGCGGCAGTTTATTCCGAAGCACACCCTTCTGTCGCGGAGCGGTCAAGTTCTGTGACACGAAGGTCGGGGCGGTTGAGTGTTGCCAAGGTGCTGCTCGCCGCCACTGCGGATCCGGCGCTGCGCCAGATTGATTCACAGATAAATTCATTAATCGTTTCTATTCATTGTATATTTTTCTTGTAATCGGCCGATTGCCAACCGGCTCTGTGAATGGGGCGTCAGCTTGAAAAAGGGATTTTTCAATACCGTGTCAGCCAGCGTCAAGTAGCGGCAGCGCTGGTTCGATGGAGTTTACCGAATTTTGTTTGTACTTCGCCACACGTAGCGTTTCAGCCAGAACTTCGCAAGCCCGAGAGGATGGCGACGCCCTGAATCGAAGATTCCGTCAAGCGTGTGTATCCGGGCTCCGTTTCGTGTGATGATCGGTCTGGTCAGAACGGCGCTGAAACGGGGGCGTGGCGATGGCGACTGCCATTGCTTCCTGCCTCCTCCCTCTGTTGTCTTGCGCAATGATCTCCTCATCGCCGTTGTTCACCGCGTTCTGCTCAATACCGGCAGGACACCAACTTCCGGCGCGACGCCACACCCTTGATGATATCCCGCCTCGAATAGACGGACAAAGCGACGGGTTATAGCATTACGGACACATTCGCATGCGCTGCATCAGAGCGCCGAAGCTGGCCTCTTTCCAGGCCGCGGCAGAATCGCGGTTGCCATTCATGATTGAAGAGTCGTTCATAACACAAGCAGGGCGTTGGCTCTTCTCCTCGGTGCAAGCGTTTTTCCGCTTCATGTGGCGGATATGACTGCAATTCTCTTACCGACATCGCCTATGAATATCCCAAACCGCATCGCTGTTATCGGACTGGGATACGTCGGACTGCCACTGGCGATCGCATTGGCCAAGCACTTTGATGTCGTCGGCATCGACAAGGACGAGGCCCGGATTGCCGCGTTGCGCGCGGGACGCGACAGCACAGGAGAGATCGAGGAAGAGGCGCTGGTTTCTACCAAGGCCCGTCTGTCGGACGATCCTTCCTGCATGCTTGGTGCCGACCTCTTTATTGTTACAGTGCCGACTCCGGTCGATGAACATCGCAACCCCGATCTTGGCGCTGTTGCAGCTGCGATGCGGGACGTTAGCGAACACCTGACGCCCGGCGCGACGGTTGTCCTGGAAAGCACTGTCTATCCGGGGGTGACTGAAGAAATGTGTGGAGAAATCCTGGCGTCGGCTTCCGGGCTTGCCTGCGGAACGGATTTCTTCCTTGGCTATTCACCTGAACGCATGAACCCCGGCGACAAGCGCCATACCCTTGCGACACTGACCAAAGTTGTTGCCGGACAAACGTCAGATGTCGCGGCCATGTTGGCAGCGGTCTATGGTGTCGTGACCAACGACAACGTCTTCGTTGCGCGCGACATCCGCACAGCGGAAGCCGCCAAGGTGATTGAGAATGCCCAGCGCGATATCAACATCGCCTTTGTCAACGAAGTGACGATGATCTTCAACAAGATGGGGCTGTCCGTCTACGACGTGTTGGCAGCGGCGAATACCAAGTGGAATTTTCTACCTTTCGAGCCTGGGCTGGTTGGCGGCCACTGCATCGGGATTGATCCGTATTATCTGGCTCACAAGGCCGAGCAGATTGGCCACAATCCCGAGATCATTCTCGCAGGCCGGCGTATCAACGACGAAATGGGGCATTATGTGGCCCGGTCCATTGATGCGGCTCTGGGGAGATTGTCTTCCATACTGCTACTGGGACTCACGTTCAAGGAAAACGTGCCGGATCTTCGGAATACCAAAGTGGTTGACCTTGTCCGGACACTGGTCGCGGCCGGTCATCGGGTCGATGTACATGATACACTGGCCGACCCTGAGGAGGCGCAGCAGGAATACGGCATCAACCTTGCTCCAAACCTTGATGGCGGGCCTTACGATGCGGTGGTCGGCGCGGTGTCGCATGATGCCTATGTTCGGATGGGCGCAACCGACTTCGCCAGCCTGCTGCGGGCCGGAGGATTAATTGCTGACGTCAAGGGCATGTGGCGCCTTCAGAAGCTACCGGATACATATCGGCGCTGGTCGCTGTAGCGGTGATAGTGTCTGCGGCATGCTATCGTCGGCGGATCGCCCAGCGGACCGCTCGGGGCTCCGTGCCGCGATATTCGCCCGACAACACGATCTGTCGGGTCCGTCGTCGTTCGTTGCGAGTGCCCTGGTAGAAGCTGTCTTTCACCTCGATGGCAACGCCGCCCTCAAGGCAGAACTGCCAGGCCCCGCCTCCTAGGCGGCTGATTTCAATGATTTGACCGCCCTTCCTCCAAATCGACATGGAATCAATCGTTACTTCAGGGTGGAGGTGGAAGCGGATAGCGAATTGGGCTTTCGGATTCCGCCGGGTTTGTGCCGCTCGCTTCAGAATGTCTTGGCCGCGCACGTCTTGCCCGTTGGACGACACATATATTCGCCTCACATGCACCACGCCATAGGCTGGCGCATAACCGTCGTGACTGGCTTCGATCAGGCTTGCGCCATCTTGGCTTCGCTGGTCCGATTGAATGGTTGCTGGCCGGCGACTGAAGCCACCCCCGTGGATGCGAGATGAATTTCGGTTCTCAATCACCAGCGTGGAATGGGCGGCAGTCGTCCTGCCCACCGCGGACCATTCTGAGCTTTCTTCCCAACTGCTACCGCAGTTGACGATCAGACGGTTCCGGCCCACGCTCATCTCGAAGCTCAAAAGCCCGGCATGAGCGCGAGAGTCGTACCCGGGCGGTGGTGGTGACCCGCTGTCCATCATGATCGTCGTGCGCCCGGCTGTGATCCGCTGAAAGCCGGTATGCGGCGCTCGACCCGGCGGTTTTCCGGTCGATCCTGACTGGCTCAGCGTCTTGTCGATCTGCCAGTCCTTCTCCTCGAATCCGCCGTTGAATACGCCGAGGCCACCATCGCCGAGTCGCATGCCACGCAGCATTGGCGCCGCCCGGTCTATCGCCCCTTGGATCAGAGGGGATGATTCCTGAAGGCTGGCGGCAAGCGTGCTCCGCACGTCGATCAAGTCCCGGAGGATACTGTGTTGAAGACTAGGACAACGTTCCGCAGTGCCGCCGTCCGGATGGATACAATGCCTCACCTCGTCCTCCAGCATCGTCAGACCCCGATCCAGCTGTCTTTGAGCGCTCGGTAGGCACGCCCCGACGTAGATCAAGCTTTTGGCCACGCGGACACGCTTTGCGCCGCGCTTTGTTTTGCGCGCGACACGGGACAGATGACGAGTCTGCCGCACGATGCCCCGAAGCAGGCTGCCGCGAAATTCGTCGTCTGCACCCTGGCAGAAATAGTCGTACTGACTTAACCAGTTGATCAAACGCTCGGCAGTAATGTCGGCAGCCCAGCTGTAATGATCGTAACGGCCAAATCGGTCGAGCCAGTCCCGGATCATCTCCCGGCCAAGGCGCCGCCCGGCTTTACTGCCTGTCGCCTTTAGATCCCGCAGCCAGGTAAAGCAGTGGGGATTGATCGATAGTTCGGGCCCGCGCCACATCTCCTTGGAATCGAAAGAGAAAGCGCCACCAAGGATCGCATTGCCAATCTCTGAATCACCGGGCCAGGGATCGGACGGCACAAGCAGGACCTGCACGACCCGGGTGCCGCCTAGCCGCCATTGATAGAAGATGCTTCTGTACCAGGCGGTCGCAAGCCGCGGGCCAAGGCTTCGTCCGCCGCGAGATGCCGTATCTGCCGGATGTCGTGTCATCGGACCCGGACGCGATCAATAGCCGCGCAGCTGGCGGATGTTCTCCGCATACCGATCAGGCCCGCCGGTAAACGCGGCAGTCCCGGCAACTAGGACATCGGCGCCGGCGCTGATCACGGCCGACGCAGTCTCGGCGTTGATGCCGCCATCCACCTCAAGGTGCACTGTCCGGTCAAGTGTGTCGATCCAACCACGTAGCGTACGGATCTTTTCCAACTGGGACTCGATAAAGGACTGTCCGCCAAATCCCGGATTGACTGACATGACCAGGATCAAATCAACGAATCCTAGGACCTCGCGCACAGCTTCTGCCGGTGTTCCCGGGTTCAGGGAAACGCCGGCTTTCTTGCCCAGGCCTTTGACAAGCTGCAGCGTTCGGTGCAAGTGCGGACCGGCTTCGGCGTGAACCGTAATGATATCGGCGCCAGCTTCGGCGAAGGCGCCGACATAGGGGTCGACCGGCGCGATCATCAAGTGAACGTCGAAAGTCTTGACGGTATACGGGCGCAGGGCTTTCACAACGCCCGGGCCGATGGTGATATTTGGGACAAAGTGCCCGTCCATGACATCGACATGAACATAGTCGGCCCCGGCTGCGTCGATGGCGCAAACCTCTTCTCCCAACTTGGCGAAGTCAGCGGATAAAATGGACGGTGCTATGAGGACGGAACTAGCCATGAAACTTGCTTGTGCGAGCCAGTGCAGTAACTTGAAGAATTATTCTATCTGAAGATTTTCTGTCGAAAATGAAGCCAATTGAACACATTGTCACTTGCGATTTATCCTGCGTCTGAGTTTGGTCAGCCGCGCAATGAAAAATCCGTCCACGCCGCCGCTTGAAGACAGGTGAGAAGGCAAGGTCTGCACATCCCCGACGTCCGTGCGGGCATCGGCCAAGATATCAAGCTCATCCTCCCGGATCGGCAGGCGCATGAGGTCCGAATGGCGAGAAAGGGCCTGGGCGATCTGGTACGGACCTTCCTCGGGTTCCAGCGAGCATACGGCATAGACCAGAACACCGCCGGGTTCGAGGTGCGCGATCGCATTGTGCAGGATCGCCGCTTGGATCGCTGTCAACGACCGGATGCTTGCTTCTGACTTGGTCCATGGAATGTCCGGCCGCCGCCGGATGGTGCCGGTAGCGCTGCAGGGCGCATCAACCAGGATGGCAGGGAAGCGGTTTGCGCGCCAAGTCACGGCGTCGGCCTCGATAATCGTAGCTGTACG
This sequence comes from Rhodospirillaceae bacterium, assembly GCA_026709535.1. Classification (GTDB taxonomy): domain Bacteria; phylum Pseudomonadota; class Alphaproteobacteria; order Bin65; family Bin65; genus Bin65. Next base: position 16,785 of record JAPOST010000154.1, on the reverse strand, counting down.
CTTCAATCGCCGCAGGTTTTTGTTCAGTCGACGCAGCCTTCGGGCAGATCTTTCCACCGCAACGACATCGTGGTCCGCGTTTAGCAACTGCGCGGTCTTGCCGCCAGGTGCGGCACACAGGTCGAGAATTGGACCATCCGCTCTGCCAACCTGGGTCAGCAGAAGACGAGCCGGCAACGCCGCGGCTGCATCCTGGACCCACCAGTGGCCTTCCTCGTAGCCTTCCAGCGACGCCACTGCCGTGGCTTGGCGGCGCACGGTAAGTCCGGTGAGAGGTTTGCCATCCAGTTTTTTGGCCCAACGCGCCGGGTTCCCTGCAACGGAGATATCGAGAGGCGGCTCTTTCTGATGGGCCGCCGCGATAGCCTTGATCGTGATTGAGCCGAATCGGTTGCGCCAACGCCGTGCCAGCCAATCCGGGACGCTGATTTGCGGATCGTTGACGATTGGAAGCAGGGCGTCCCGCTCTCGTTGTGCTCGACGCAGCACAGCGTTGGTCAGGCTGCGATATCGGCGGAGCTTCAGCGGCTCGGTAAGGGAAACCGTCGAATCGATGGCGGCATGATCAGGGACATCCATGCACATAAGTTGCGCCAGGCCCAACTCTAACAGCAGGTCAACAGCCTGTGCGTTCGTCGGCAGCGGCTGATCCAGCAACTGGCGGATCAACATCTTCAGTGCACCGTGACGCCGCAGGACGGTCATGACAAGGCGATGGGCGAAGCGGCGACTGGTCGAATCGTGTTGTTGCTCCAGTCGTCTGGTCAACGCGCAGTCCAGAGCGGCCCCGTTCTGCAGAACCGCCATCAGCACCGCATGCGCCGCAAGACGGGCCGGGTCGCTGACGTTCCTCAATCCCAAGGGCCGCGGCGCGGCGACCGCTGGTGTGACGACGGAATTCGACTGGCTGCCGTGCTTGATGTTCTATCGGCCGGCCCACGGCTGCCTCTCCCAGTCAACGCGCGCAGTCGGGCAATGCGATTGGCCATGTTCGGATGTGTGGAAAAAAGGCTGTCAACCCTCGTCGATTTCAGCGGGTTGGAAATGAAGAGATGTGCCGTGCCCGGATAGCGCTCCGCATCATGATTGACGACCTGTCCGGACATGGCGTCCAACCGCCCCAGCGCAGAGGCCAGCCATTCCGGATTACCACAAATTTCGGCGCCGATGCGATCGGCTTCATACTCGCGCGTGCGGGAAATGGCCATCTGTACCAGACCGGCGGCGATCGGTGCCAAGATGGCTATCAGCAAGCCTATGATCGGATTGCCGTTTCGGGAATTGCTGCCGAAGAACATGGCGAACATGCTCAGGAAGCCGATTGCACCGGCGATGGTTGCCGTGACTGTCATGATCAGCATGTCTCGGTTCTTCACGTGAGCCAGTTCGTGCGCCATGACTCCCGCAACTTCTTCGCGGGTACAGACGCTCAGCAAGCCGGTTGTCGCGGCGACGGCGGCGTGGTCCGGACTGCGACCGGTGGCAAAGGCATTGGGCTGGTCGTTTTCGATGATGTAGATTTTCGGTACGGGCAGTCCGGCGCGTTGCGCTAGGTGCTCTACCATGCTGACAAGCTCCGGCGCATCGGATCTCGTGACCACCCGGGCTCCGTACATCGACAGGAGCATCTTGTCGGAATTCCAGTAAGCGAATGCATTGGTCGCAAGCGCAATCACAAAGGCGATCATCGCGCCTTCCGGCCCGGCGATGACAAATCCGATGCCAACAAAAAGAGCCGTGATGGCGGCGAGCAGGATACTGGTGCGCAGCAGGGCGGGCATGGTGATCCGGGATTTCCTTTGGGCAGTTCCAATTACAGTTCCCAAGTCTAGATTTGGGAACGAAAGCCCATGCGCGCAAGATGAACAGGGTGCCGGGAATGCTCGATATGAACAAAAAACAGTCGCCAGCGACCAGCGCAGGGCTGACGGAAAATCCGAAGGCAAAAGACAAGAATCAGACCGAAGAAATTGGCGGCCGGGAAGGTCCGGAGCCCACGCGATACGGCGATTGGGAAGTTGGTGGCCGCTGCACGGATTTCTAGGCCGGAGACGGCCTATCGCGTCGGAGTCGGTTTTCCAGTGGAATAATCATAGAAGCCGCGCCCGACCTTGCGGCCCAGCCACCCGGCTTCGACGTATTTCACCAACAGCGGGCAGGGACGGTATTTGCTGTCGGCCAACCCGTCGTAGAGCACCTGCATTACTGCTAACGCCGTATCCAGACCGATGAAGTCTGCCAGTTCAAGCGGCCCCATGGGGTGGTTGGCGCCCAGTCTCATTGCCGTGTCGATCGCTTCGACGGTTCCGACGCCTTCGTATAGCGTATAGATCGCCTCATTGATCATTGGCAGCAAGATGCGGTTGACGATGAAGGCCGGGAAGTCTTCGGACTGGGCAATGGTCTTGCCCAGGTTCCGGGCCATGTCGGCGACGGACGAATAGGTCTCTTCGTTGGTGGCCAAGCCACGAATCAACTCGACCAATTTCATCATCGGCACCGGATTCATGAAATGCATGCCGATGAAGCGCTCCGGTCGGTCGGTTACAGCTGCCAGGCGCGTTATGGAGATGGATGAAGTATTCGATGCGATGATAGCGTCTTCTTTCAGCGTATCCGAAAGGGTCTTCAGGATAGCCCGCTTCACTGACTCGTCTTCGGTAGCCGCCTCAATCACAATATCGCAATCGTTCAGCAGGTCGGTCTCAAGGGACGGCGTGATCCGGGACAGGGCTTTGTCAACGTCGGCATCGGCGATGATTCCGCGTTTCAACTGACGATCCAGATTGCCCCGGATGGTTCCCATCGCTGTGCCGATGGCATCGGCGCTGATATCGTTCAGGATCACCTGGTAACCATTCAGCGCTGACACGTGCGCAATCCCGTTTCCCATCTGACCGGCGCCGATGACACCCACCTTCCTGATCGTCATCGCCGGCTTCCTTTCCGCCCCTGCGAGCGCATATCCGTCCATCGTGGTCTGTCCATTGCCTTTCGCGCTACCTGCGCACTTCCGCCTTGTCCAGTTCCGCCGACAACTCCGGCACGGCGCTGAACAGATCTGCGACCAGGCCGTAGTCCGACACCTGAAAGATCGGCGCCTCTTCGTCCTTGTTGATCGCCACGATCACCTTGGAATCCTTCATGCCGGCCAGATGCTGGATAGCGCCCGAAATACCCACCGCAATGTAGAGCTCGGGTGCGACGACCTTTCCGGTCTGGCCGACCTGATAGTCGTTCGGCACGAAGCCGGCATCGACTGCCGCGCGCGAGGCGCCGACGGCAGCATTCAGCTTGCCGGCGATTTCTTCCAGCATCGAGAAGTTCTCGCCCGACTGCATCCCCCGGCCACCGGAGATGACAATCCGCGCAGATGTCAATTCCGGACGATCTGACTTCGACAGCTCTCGTCCGACGAACTCGGTCCCTTTCACATCAGCTCCGACGTCAATACTCTCGACTGCGCCGCTGCCCCCTTCGGGCGCCGCTCCGTCAAACGCGGTTTGGCGCACCGTCAAGACCTTCAAGCTGTCAGTCGACCTGACCGTTGCCATGGCGTTGCCAGCATAGATCGGGCGCACGAACGTATCGGCGCTCTTGACTTCGGTAATGTCTGATACTTGCTGGACATCCAGCAGTGCAGCCGCGCGGGGCATCACATTCTTGCCATGAGTCGTCGCCGTGGCGACCATGTGAGAATAATCGTCGGCAAGGCCAACCAGCAGCGACGCCAAGTCCTCTGCCAAGCCGTGTGCCAGATGCGCACCCTCGGCATGCAGGGTCTTGGCGACGCCCTCTATCCTGGCGGCTTCCGCTGCCACAACGCTACAATCCCTGCCGGCCACCAGCATATGAATGTCGCCGGCGTCCATCTGCCGTGCGGCGGCCACGGCGCTCAGCGTCGCCACGTTCAGGCTGGTGTTATTGTGTTCCGCAAGGACGAGAACTGTCATGTCCCGTCGCCTCCTGTAAATCTTGATCCACCCGGATTTGGGTTGCCGGACATCAGATGATTTTCACTTCACTCCGCAGCTTCTCGACCAGCTCCGCCACGCTGTCGACTTTCACACCACCACTGCGCTTCTCCGGTTCAACCACACTGATGGTTTCCAGACGGCAGCCTGTGTCGACGCCAAGATCAGCCGGGGACATCTGGTCGATCGGCTTTTTCTTTGCCTTCATGATGTTCGGCAGCGATGCATAACGCGGCTCGTTAAGACGCAAGTCGGTGGTCACGATTGCGGGTAGTGTAGTCCGAATGGTCTCCAGGCCGCCATCCACTTCGCGGGTAACTGTCAGGCCGCCATTCTCGGCAACGACTTTCGACGCAAAGGTTGCTTGCGGCCAGCCCAGTAACGCTGCCAGCATCTGGCCGGTCTGGTTTGCGTCATCGTCGATGGCCTGTTTGCCTAGTATCACGATGTCCGGGCTTTCCCTGCCGACGACGGATTTCATCAGCTTGGCAACGGCCAAGGGCTCCAGTTCGTCGTCGGTCAGCACGTGTACACCACGATCGGCGCCCATGGCCAAAGCGGTACGGATGGTCTCCTGGCACTGCTGGACACCCAAGCTGATCGCCGTCACATCAGTGACGACCCCCGCTTCCTTCATGCGAATGGCCTCTTCGACGCCAATCTCGTCGAAAGGGTTCATCGACATCTTGACGTTCGCGAGCTCAACGCCCGAACCATCGGATTTCACGCGGACTTTCACATTGTAGTCAATCACGCGCTTGACAGCGACGAGAACTTTCATCGGCAGCTTTTCTGAAAGGGGGCAGCCGAGAACTCGAATGATGGGCCCGGCAGCGACCTTCGATCCAATCTGGTTGACATGGCGCCGTACCGCGCGCATGCGCACGGCGCAGCATTCCATTTTTCGCAGTGCAACATATTGGATATTACGAAACCAAGTCAACGCGAGTCCATTGCCGATCCCCCGCGCCTTGCGGTCGCGTCACATCGTCGACGGCCCGTACAGTGGCCGATGCTGCTGTATCGGCTGCGTATGTTCCCAGCAAGTCGCACTTTCCGATACTCCCCCGAGCGTCGCGCGTTGCGGACGTGGTGCTTGATCCAGACAGCAGGTAGCCAGGATCGCTAGACGCCCTTCCGCAGCACAGGCCTCCCCATGCCCATGCTGCAATACATGGGGGATGGTCGGCGGATTTTGGCTCTGGATGTCCGGTCGGTACGGTAATATATGGCGATTCCCCGCTTCTAGGTTTGGGAAGGGGTTTATTCCATGAGCAAGACAGCAAACCGGTTTGCTTCTCCCCCTGGATTGGGATAAGGCGGCCCGCTGGAATGATCTTCCACAATCAAATCGCCGCCGCCGTTCGGCGTCGGCAAAGTGCAAAAGGCAGTGGCATGACAAGCACCGAAGCGCTGCTCCGCGTTGAAGGGGTAGACGTGACCATCAGTGAATCGAGAGTCGTTCAGGCGGCTTCGCTGACTGTCGATCCGGGCCGGATTGTCTCGCTGATCGGGCCCAATGGAGCCGGCAAGACGACTCTGGTACGTGCGGCATTGGGCCTGCAGTCTGTCAGTGCCGGGAGCGTGTGGCGCCGGCCAAAGCTTAGGGTTGGCTACGTGCCCCAAAAAGTCATGGTGGACCCGTCATTGCCGATAACAGTGCGGCGCTTTCTTTCTCTTGGTGCCGGCACGAATGGCGCGGCCGTTAACTCCGTCATGAACGAAATGGGCGTTGCCAAGCTGTCTGACAGACCGGTTCAGCAGGTGTCCGGCGGCGAAATGCAGCGAACTCTGATCACCCGCGCGCTGCTGCGGGACCCGGATCTTCTGGTCCTGGATGAGCCCGCCCAAGGCGTGGACATCTCTGGCCAAGAAGAACTGTACCGGATGATTGGCGATCTGCGGACCACTCGAGGTTGTGGCATTCTGGTTGTATCTCACGACCTGCGTCTGGTGATGGCCGAAACCGATCATGTGATCTGCCTGAACGGCTATGTCTGTTGCGAGGGTCAGCCAAAAAGCGTGGTTGATCATCCGGCCTATCTGGAGATCTTCGGCATCCGGCACAGCGATGCACTGGCGGTATATACCCATAATCACGATTATCGACATCGCGCGGACGGCGATAGTATTCGATCCAGCGCCGATACTGACAAGGCGCTGACGGTCGCTGATGGATGATTTCCTTGTCAGGGCCTTGATCGCTGGCATTGGCATTGCAGCTGTCGCCGGGCCGTTCGGTTGCATCCTGGTCTGGCGGCGGATGGCATTTTTCGGCGGTGCATTGGCTCACAGCGGTTTGTTGGGCGTCGCTGCCGGAGTCTTGCTCGGCCTCAGCCCGATGCTGGCATTGGCGTTATTCGGGGTTGCGGCGGCTCTGGTGATTGCAGGCGCAGAACGCCAGCGGAGCCTGCCGGGTGATGCAATCCTGGCGATCATTGCTCACACGGCGCTGGCATTGGGTCTGGTCGTCGTCTCCCTGATGGAAACGGTGCGTGTTGATCTCATGGGCTACCTGGTTGGCGATATTCTGGCTGTTTCGGATCTTGATTTGATCGCCGTGACAGCCAGTCTGGTTGTTGGATTGGGCGGACTGTACCTCTTGTGGCGGCCAGTTCTGGCCATCGTCGTGAACGAAGATCTGGCGCGTCTCGATGGTGTCGCCGTGGGGCGCACCAACGCCATCATGCTGATGCTGACGGCGCTGGTCGTCGCAGTAGCGATCAAGCTGGTAGGCATCCTGCTGGTCGTGGCGCTGATGATCATCCCGGCCGGTGTTGCGCGGGGTCTTGCTCGCACCCCGGAGCAGATGGTGCTGTGGTCAATGGCGGCAGGAGTCCTCAGCGTTGTTTCGGGAATCGGCGCCTCATTGCTCTGGGACATCCAGACCGGACCTTCGATCGTCGTGACGGCGGCAATCTTGCTCGGCGTCGTCTGGTTGCCCGCGCTCCGACGATCCTGACGGCTTCTGGGCTTGCTTCACTCGTCCATGTGGCGCAGGCCGCCGCGCAGATAGCTGGCGCCCGTCACGATGGTCAGCAATGCGGCCAACCACAGCAGGCATTCGCCAATCGTCAGCAGGCGATTTTCATTCGCAAAAGCGCCGGAGATCAGCAATATGCTGGTTGCCGCCATTTGAGTTGCAGTTTTCCATTTCGCCAGTTGCGATACCGGCACGATCAGCGCCCCCGCCAGGAATTCGCGCAGGCCGCTGATCACCAATTCCCGAACCAAGAGGATGATCACGGCGACGACGGAGATTTCGGAAAGACGGCCACTGGCTACAATCATCACCAAGGCGGCAGCGACCAGGATCTTGTCGGCAACCGGATCCAGAAAGCGGCCGAATTCGGTTCCCAAGTCGTTTCGACGAGCTAGCCAGCCGTCGAGCCAGTCGGTCAGGCTTGCCCCTGCAAACAGCGCGAAAGTTACCCAGAACAAGGCCGGCGACGGCAGCCAAAATGCTGCCACGAAGAACGGCACCACGGCAACTCGGGTCAGGGTCAGCAAATTGGGTGCCTGCAGCAGCTTCGCCCGCGTCACTGGCATGAGAAGATTCCACCCATTGATCAGGGATCCGTGTGATACCAGTCAAAGATCGCCCGCGCGACCTTGCGGCTGACGCCATTGACGTTTTCCAAATCGGTCAGGCCCGCCCGTTCAATGTTCCGGACGGATCCGAAGTGGTTCAACAAGGCCCGTTTTCGACGGGCACCGACCCCCGGAATGCCATCCAGCGACGAACGGGTCTGAATTTTTGTGCGCCTTGCGCGATGCGCGCCAATGGCAAAGCGATGGGCTTCGTCGCGCAAGCGCTGCAGAAAATACAAGATTGCGTCGTCCGGGTGCAGGCTGAAACTGCGCCCATCAGGTGTATGAAAAGCCTCCAGCCCCGCGTTGCGGTCCGGGCCTTTTGACACGCCGACCACCATAACGTCGTCGATTCCCAGTTCCGCCATGACGTCCAGAGCCTTGCGCAGCTGACCGCGGCCACCGTCGACCAGCACCAGATCCGGCCAGGTACCCTGCCTGCGTTCCGGATCTTCCTTTATAGCGCGGCTGAACCGGCGAGTCAGGACTTCGCGCATCATCGCGTAATCGTCGCCCGGCGTCAGGTCGGTCGACTTGATGTTGAACATTCGATAGGCTTGTTTCATCAGCCCCTCAGGACCGGCGACGATCATGCCGCCCACCGCATTCGTCCCGGAGACGTGGCTGTTGTCGTATACCTCTATTCGTTGCGGCGGCGTGTCCATTCCGAAAGCGGTGGCCACGCCTTCCAGAAAGGCGCGCTGAGAAGCGTCTTCCGACAGGCGTCGGGTCAGTGCGGCACGCGCATTGTTACGCGCCTGATCCATCAGATTGCGCTTGTCGCCCCTCTTGGGAACGGACAGCACTACTCGACGCCCTGCCTTCGTGCTCAAAGCATCCGACAGAAGATCCGCATCGCCGACTGGATCGCTGATCAATACCAGACCCGGAGGTGTCTTGTTGTCGTAAAACTGTCCGATAAAGGCCGATATGATTGAGGCGGTTTCGACCATACGGTCATGGCGGGGAAAATAAGCCCAGTTGCCGTAGTTGCGACCGGCGCGGAAGAAGAAGACCTGAAGGCATGTATGCTCGCCTTCCCGCCACGCCGCGATGACGTCGGCATCGTCCAGCGTCGGCAGGTTGATATCCTGCCGCGCCTGAACATGAGCCAGTGCTTGGATCCGGTCGCGCAGATACGCGGCGGTTTCGAAATCCAGAGCGTCGGCCGCCGCTTCCATGTCCCGGGCCAAATCGCGTTGGATGGTGGCGCTCCGTCCCGAAAGGAAGTCGTCTGCCTGCTTCACCAGGGCATCGTAGTCCTCTTCGGTGATGCGACCGACACAAGGAGCGCTGCACCGCTTGATCTGGAACAACAGGCAAGGCCGCGTCCGTGACGCAAACATCGAATCGCTGCACGATCGCAGAAGGAACGCCCGCTCCAATGCATTCAGCGTCCTGTTCACGGCGCCAGCCGATGCGAAAGGACCAAAGTACCGCCCAGGAGCCGACCGGTTGCCGCGATATTTGGTGATCCTTGGCCAGCGGCTCGGTCGATGCTCTCCCGCCGACCGGTCTTTTTCTCCGATACGGATAAACGGGAACGACTTGTCATCCCGAAACAGGATATTGTACCTGGGCTGCAGCCGCTTGATCAGGTTCGATTCCAGCAACAAAGCCTCGACCTCGGTATGGGTTTCGACGATTTCCAGCAGCGTCGTCTCGGCCACCATACGTCGCAATCGCTCGGACAATTTGGCTGGCGTCGTGTAACTTGTCACGCGACGCTGAAGGTTGCGCGCCTTGCCGACGTAAAGCGGCCTTCCTCTTCGGTCGATCATGCGATAAACGCCTGGCCCGGCTGACAGGCGCGGCAATTGGGCTTTCAGGTAGGTGATGCCTGTAGCCAGAGATTCCGGTACCATCGTCGAGTCGGTTTGGACGGGCGGTTCGTCGACAATGTGAGGTGCGTGTTCTTCGCGACCGGATTTGAGTTCGGACTTCGACGACATATTGGCAATGTCGCGCGCACAATGACCAAGGTCAATTGCACAACGGCGATGCGTGCCGGATATTTCCTTGATTCAGAACCGGTTTTTATTCCGATACCCATCTTTGAATTCTTGTCCACGAAACATGTTGATAACCCTGTGGACCAAGCGTTTGTGAACGAAATATCACGAAGTAAACCGCCCGATTTAGACGATCGCCTAAAATTTGCGCAAAATATGCTAACACATTGATTTATAATAACCCTCAGGCCAGTCCCGCGTTATATTTCCGTCACAATGGCCAAAATTCCTGTCAACCTGCCACCGATATGGTCCGACAAGGGCGGTGTGCGCAATCCTGATTGTTTCAGGGCCGGGGGCTTATTTTTCCCTGATTTTCTGGGATCGCTCAATCTCGACTCCCACGGATCCCACGTACGGAAAAACATCTAGTTTCTCGACCCGCACATTCACGACAATAACGCGATCGTCATCCAGGCACATGCCAGCCAGGGATTCTGCCAATGTCTCGACCAGATTATAGTGCCGCGCCGCAACAATCTCTTGCGCTCTGTCGACAATGTCTTCGTAGCTGACCGTATCGTCGATATGGTCCGTGATGCCGGCCTGGTCGTCTTGGATTACCAGGTCGAGGTTCAGACGAACGCGCTGCGGGGCATCGCGTTCGTGCCGGTACACGCCGATGCTGCAGGTCAACACCAGGTCGCGCACAAAAATGTGGCGAAAGCCTTGCGCCACGTCAGCGAGCCGAGGCGCTGGCGTTCCAGACGCGAGGCGGGACACCGCGGCATCCTGCAGTCGAGTCATTTGCAAACCGCCAAGCCGAGGAAAATTTCAGGAAAATGCAGCCACATTGCGATTATTCCACCGTTTCGGTGGTGCCTGCGGGCTGCGCCCAGCCCAAATGCTGTCCGCCATCCAGTGCGATCATCTGCCCCGTCATCGACGACATGGCCAGGATAAATCGAACGGCCGCAGCGATATCTCCAGGCCCACTGGACCGCTGCAACGGTAGCATGGCTACCTGTCGGTCGAAATCCTCCTGGGTCTGGCGCTTGCTGGGCAGAACCGGGCCCGGGCCGACAGCATTGACGCGCAAGCGGGGCGCCAGCGCCAGCGCCATTGTCTGAGTCAAAACCCACAAGCCGGCCTTGCTCAACGTGTAGCTGACAAAATGCGGCGTCACGTTCCATACTCGCTGATCCAGAACATTGACGATGGCGCCATGATGATTCTCGGGCAGGCGGCGCGCCATCTCCTGCATCAGAAAGGCCGGCGCTCGCAGGTTTGTTTCCATATGAGTATCCCAACTGGCGCGGGTCATATCCAAAATCTCGTCGCGCTCGAACTCGCTGGCGTTGTTCACCAGACATCCCACAGGACCGAGGGTTCGGTGAACCAGGGGCAACAGCGCGGCAGTTTCGGATTCGACCGACAGGTCGGCGCGCGCTGGCGCTGCATTGCCGCCCTGCCGCCGAATTTCGTCGACTACGGCCAGAGCTTCCTTTTCCGATCGCCGGTAATGAACGGCGACGGACCAGCCTGCCACCGCCAGATCCAGCGCTATAGCGCGGCCAATCCGCGTAGCCGCGCCGGTAACCAAGGCTGTTTTGGGAACCGATTCAACCATAAGGGTTTCGCCTTCGCAACGACGGATCAGCCATCTTTGCCCATGGTGGGGATGGCCGAAAGGCCGGCAAACTGAGCAGCGATGTAGGCGCCGTACAACAACAACATGCCCAGCCCGACCGCACGACCCAAGCGTAGCGCGAGAAAGGAGACTGCAATAAAGGCTACCGTAATGCAGGCCATTACCCAAAGATCGAAATCAACTACTTCTTTTGGCACGTCCAAAGAAATGGTCGTGGAGACGACCCCGACAATTGCCAGCAAGTTGAAAATGCAGCTGCCGATAACGTTGCCGAGCGCCAATTCGGTATGCCGGCTTCGAGCCGCTGCTATCGACGCCGCCAATTCTGGTAGCGACGTGCCCAGCGCTACCAGCGTCACGCCGATGACGGTTTCAGAAACGCCGGCGTTTGTCGCTACGCCGACGGCGCCTTCTACAAGCAAATTAGACCCCATGATCACACCGACGAAGCCGCCGATCAGAAATACTGAGATCAGCCAAACAGGCCGGTCGCCGTTCAGTTCGGCGACATCTTCCTCAATCTTGCTGAGGGTCTGTGTACCTTTCAATTCTGCCAGATAGGACGCGTAGAGATAGGCGAAGAGCAGGATCAGCATGGCAATGCCAAAATGGCGATCAATCTTGCCGCCAATGGCCAGTAGACAGAACACGGCCGTGGCGGCGATCAACGCCAGGCCATCGCGGCGGACTACACTGCGGCGAACAACCACCGGCCAGATCAGTGCGGATGCCCCCAGCACCAGCAGGATATTGGCCACATTGCTGCCGACGACGTTGCCAATGGCGATGCCGGGCCTTCCTTCGAGCGCGGAGACCAAGCTGACGAAAAGCTCTGGAGCGCTGGTACCGGCCGCGATCACCGACAAGCCGATAATCAGCGGCGATACCTTGAATAGGCTGGCAAGCGAGACCGCCCCTCGGACCAGCCACTCGCCGCCCAGAAACAGGAGCGCCAAACCACCAACAATTTGCGCCGCCAACAGCATCAACGGCGTTCCGCGACGGATCGGCCAGACACGGCAGCCTGCTTCGAGTTGGCTTGGGGCACTGGGGATTTGCCTCTTTGAGGTAACATGTTCGGCGGTAAAGTCGCGAAGCAGACGGCGTAGCAAGAGAGCTCGCGCCGGATGGTGGAGAATGACAGAAGCCTTATATGGCGCTCCATTCCTGCTTTTGAACGGGCTGCAGTCACAGAAAACGCAGCCGTCGAGGCGCGAGGCCCCGGTTGGCGACCGCTCCAGCCTCCCCGCTGTTGCCATCCCGACTATCTCGGCGACATCCCGGATTTGCCCGTCGCTGCGGTTATGCTCATGTTTCAGCCGCGACGCTGGCGCTGATTATCTGGCCAGAATCACAGGCGCTGCATCTGTGGCCGAAATCGCGATCTTGGTGATCCTGCGTTTCCTGCTACGCGGAGTGGCACATCGAATATACAGAGAGTTTTCATGATTGTTATCCGGTCAAGCGGTCAGGGTCTTGCATGGCCGCCGCCGTAATTTGGTCTTTCGGTGAATCTGGCGTAGAGGCTTCGCCAGCCTCAGCGTGCCGCTGCTCTTCTCCCGGAGCTCTTCGGCATTCTCGCCGTCTTCGCTGAATTCGAAGCGAGTTCAACCAGGCCTGCGGCAGTTTGAAAAGTGCTCGGAAACATCAGGCAAACAAGAACTTTCCCTGTCACTGCAACCAGCGACCGGATGACGCCAGAAACTCCGCTTGCGCCGGAGCGGCGGACGCCTGATATATTTCATTTGGGAGACTGGCGCGGACGGGTGCCTCGCCAACCCGGTCAGGTCCGGAAGGAAGCAGCCGTAACGAGTTTTTCCCGGGTCGCTGTCCAGTCTTCCACTGGTTCCCATCGCGACTGCGCGATCCGGCGCTTCCATGTCGGTCGTTTCCAGTGTCGCGACAGCTTGGCGAAGCATGGCCAACAGCCCATCATCCGGCGATACCAACATTGCTGATCCTGCCGACCGAACCTCAGTCGGCGGCGAATACCTTGTCTTGGCACGGAAATACCGCCCCAGAAACTTTGATGAACTGGTTGGGCAGGATGTATTGGTCCGGACGCTGACGAATGCGATTCGGATGGACCGGGTTCATCACGCTTTCATTCTCACTGGCGTTCGCGGGATCGGCAAAACCACTACCGCGCGAATTATTGCACGGGCGCTCAACTGTGTAGGCGTGGACGGTTCTGGCGGCCCAACGATTACCCCGTGCGGCGTCTGCGCCCACTGTGTGGCGATCGCTGAAGATCGGGATGTCGATGTCGTGGAGATGGATGCTGCATCCAATACCGGCGTAGACTATGTGCGCAAGATCATTGATGACGTGCGCTATGCGCCAGTGGCGGCGCGCTACAAGCTCTACATCATTGACGAAGTGCACATGCTTTCCCCTTCGGCCTTCAGCGCCTTGCTGAAGACGCTGGAAGAGCCGCCGCAACATGCGAAATTCGTTTTCGCGACCACAGAAATTCGCAAGGTGCCGGTCACCATCTTGTCCCGTTGCCAGCGATTTGACCTGCGCCGGCTGGACGAGAGCGAACTGGCGACGCATCTGACTGAAATCGCCCGGCGCGAGGATGCCGCGATCAGTCACGAGGCGATTGCTGTTCTGGCACGGGCTGCCGACGGATCGGTGCGTGATGGCCTGTCGTTGCTGGACCAGGTAATTGCACAAGGTCATCCTGATGCTGGTGAAGTTTCCGCGGATCAGGCGCGGGCCTTGCTGGGCATGGCTGATCGGTCGCACTCGCTGGACTTGTTCGGCATGATTGGCGCTGGCGACGCGCCCGCGGCCATCGCTCAGGCTGGCCAGATGTACCGGGATGGCGTCACCGCTCTTGCTGTGGTCCAAGACCTGATGGACATCACTCATTGGATGACGCGGCTGAAGCTGATGCCGGATGCCGTGGCTTCCGGGACCGCCGTCTCTCAGACCGATGCCGCCCGGGCCGGCGAGATGTCAAAGAAGCTTGCCATAGGATCGCTGGTGCGATTCTGGCAGATACTGCTGAAAGGCGTTGGTGAAATTCAGCAGACATCACAGCCCAAGACAGCGCTGGAGATGCTGATCGTGCGGCTATGCTATATAAAGGAGTTGCCGACACCCGGCGAAATCGTTGCCCGACTGGAGGGCGCGCCAGCTGCATTGCTGACGCCTACCGGTCATCAGTCGCAGGCGCCCGCATCGTTGACTGACGTTACTCCAGCCACGCCAACCTTTGTCCGGGCGAAATCCGCTCTAATGGTGGCCCGAGAAGACCCGGCGGAACGTTCAGACTTTCTGGAGGAGGCTGCGGAAGAAATGACCCCGCCGCCCGATGGCGCGACCAGATTGGTCAAGCCGCCCTCAACGTTTCGGGCGCTGGTGGAGCTGTTTCGTGATCGAAAGGAAATGGTTCTGTTTGGACAACTCTATAACGATGCGCATTTGGTGTCTTTTGATGTCGGGCGCTTGGAAATGCGGCCCAGCGCCAATGCGCGGCGCGATTTGTCGGCCAAGGTGGCAGCCTTTCTGAAGGAATGGACGCAATTGCGCTGGATCATCACGGTGTCCAGCGAGCCGGGCGAACCGACCTTGCGCGAACAGGATGAAGTCGCCGCGCGCCAAATGATGGCAGATGCGGCACGAGACCCGTTGGTTCGGGCTGTATTGGACACTTTTGAAGGCAGCGAACTGGTTCAGATTCTCGATCCGGTCCGTTGCGACGGCGGAGACAGGGCATGAAAAACCTCGGCAACCTGATGAAACAGGCACAGGAAATGCAGGCCAAGATGGAGGCCATGCAGCGCGATCTCAAGGAATCGATCCATCAAGGCCGGGCCGGGGCAGGCTTGGTAACGGTCACAATGAACGGCAAGAACGAGGTAAAGGCGGTCAAAATTGATCCGTCTGCCGTTGACCCATCCCAAGTTGAGGTCCTTGAAGACCTCATCGCAGCAGCATTCGGTGATGCCAAGGCCAAGGTCGAGGCCCATCAGAAAGCCGAGATGCTGAAGCTGACCGGCGGCCTGGACCTGCCGGCCGGCTTCAAGATGCCTTTCTGACGATTTCGATCCGTGGCTAGTGCTGAAATCGAACGTTTGATTCAGCTTCTGGCGAAGCTTCCGGGCCTGGGCCCACGCAGCGCGCGCCGGGCCGCACTGCATATGGTCAAGCGCAAGGACCATGTCATGGATCCGTTGGCGCGCGCTCTGACCAAGGCCGTTGCTCGGGTTACAGTCTGTAGCGCCTGTGGTAATGTCGATACGGCTGATCCTTGCGGGATTTGCACTGACCCGCGGCGTGACCCGACTGTATTGTGTGTAGTCGAAGAGGTCGGCGATCTGTGGGCCATGGAACGTTCGGCTGTGTTTCGAGGCCGATATCACGTTCTTGGCGGCACGCTCTCTGCGCTGGATGGGGTTGGCCCCGACGAGTTGCGGATACCGTCACTGATTGATCGCGCAACGGATCCTGTCGTGGCGGAAGTGATCCTGGCAACCAACGCGACGGTCGAGGGTCAGACAACTGCTCACTACATTTCGGACCAACTGAACGACGCCGGCGTTACCCTGACGGCCCTCGCACATGGCGTGCCGGTCGGCGGCGAACTGGACTATCTGGACGACGGCACTCTTGCCGCTGCCATGAAAGCGCGCCGGATGCTGCACAGCTAGCCAACGAAGCGGCGCCACCCGATATTTTCCCAACCGAAGGAAAACGTTTCCGGGTGCAGTATCTCTGCGAGGATTTCCAGAGATTCCACTACCCTTGGCCCGGGCCGATTGAAGTATTGATGTCCATCGGTCAGGTAGGCCCTCCCAGTCAGACTGGCCTTCAGACCGCGCCATCCATCCTGCTCGGTAAGTGCCGGCATATCGGCTTCACTGCGATCCATATCGAAACCGCAAGGCAGCACGATAATGACGTCCGGATCGGCGGCGCACAAAGCTTCCCATTCCATCCACGGTGAGTGGCGACCAGCCTCGCCGAACAGGTTGTTTCCGCCTGCCATACCAACCAGTGTTGGCATCCAGTTGCCCGCCGCCATCAACGGGCTGATCCATTCAATCATGGCGACGGAAGGTTGGTTTTCCTGACCTTGTGCTTTTTGCGACACCTTGAACATACGTTCGCGTATGGAGGCAACGAGGGCCTCTGCGCAGGCCGACTCGTCCAGGGCAGCGCCCACCGTGAGGATATCCGTCCAGATGTCGTCGAGATTTTCCGGTTTGCACGAGACAATGCGGGTCTGCTTGCCCGTCCAGTCACAAACGGCTGCCTCTACATCGGCCAGGCTGGCCGCGCAAACATCGCATTGATCCTGTGTGATGATCACGTCAGGCGCAAGTTTCCGTAGCGCGTCGGCATCGACATGATAAACGCTCAATCCGTCACTCAGCAGATCCTTGACGAGAATATTGATATCCTGACTGTTGCCGCTGGTTGGGAAGCGCGGCGCGGTCAGGGCCGGCAAGGTTTCGACGCCAGGCGGAAAATCGCATTCGTGCGACCGGCCGACCAGGCTATCTTGATGACCCAAAGCGGCAACGATCTCGGTGGCACTGCAGATCAGAGAAACGATACGCATCAGACTGCCTCAGGCACGAGTCATCACCCAATTCTGCAGGTC
>JAPOST010000077.1 GCA_026709535.1 Rhodospirillaceae bacterium | reverse complement strand
TGCTCATCTATATGCACCCTGCCTCCACCTTGCAGTTGCTCCCCATGCCGAGGGCCATGGCAAAGTTCGGCGCTCATGTACTTTGTGCTGCCAGTCGGTACCCGAAGAACGATACAGCTTTGATCATGGAGAAGGTTGCAGCGGACTTGGGTGCCTGGGTCAAGTACGCCAAGGAACATTGGGTCTACGAAAAAGTCGTCTTGGTAGGCTGGTCTGGCGGCGGTTCACTATCGCTGTTCTATCAGTCTCAGGCCGAAAACCCGACCATCAAGAACACGCCCGCTGGCGACCCCTACGATCTGGCAGCCGCCAGGCTTGTCTCGGCTGACGCCATAATCTTTCAGGCGGCGCACCTGTCTCGCGCCGCGCTTCTGACCGACTGGATCGATCCATCGGTCATTGACGAGGACAACCCTGACAATCGCGATCCCGAACTGGATATCTACAATCCGGACAACCCGAACCAGCCGCCCTATTCAGCCGAGTTCGTTGCGTACTACCGTACCGCTCAGATGAATCGCATTCGCCGCAAGACAACTTGCGTCCGCGAGAGACTGGAGGACCTGAAAAACCGCGGCGGCAACGAGTTGGAGCGTACGTTCATCACGCACAGGACGATGGCGGAACCCCGTTTTCTGGACCCGACAATCGACCCAAATGATCGGGAACCGGGTGTCTGCTATCTTGGCTTGCCGGAAACGGTGAATACCGGTCCCGTCGGTATCGGCCGATTTTCGACGCTGCGCGCCTGGCTCAGCCAGTGGTCGCCGGATGACACCAATGCCCGTGGCGAGAAATGCGCGCAGAACGTCACGGTTCCGCTGCTGACGATCGAGAACTCCGCCGATGACGCCGTCCCGCAGCCACATACCGGCATCATCTATGACGCTGCCGGTAGCACCGATAAAACGATGAAGGTAATCAAGGGCGCGACGCACTACTATCTCGGCCAGAAAGAAAAACTTCAGGAAGCGGCCAACATCTGTCTAGAATGGCTGGCAGATCGTGGCTTCTGTAGCTAGCGAGTTGGCATGCTGACGGAAGCTCGGGAATGACCGGGCTGCTCGAATCTTGGAAACTGGATGCCATGGATCAGGCTATACTGGTCCGAAACGGTGACGTCACTCCCTCTCGAATTGGTTGATGTCACGATTGCGCAGACCGAACGCCTCGATTCCAGGCTGAGTGCTGTCGTTCATCGGATGTTCGAGCGGGGTATCGGGATATCTAGCCAAGGCTTTCACGAGAGGTGTCAGAATCAATTGGATCCAACGGCCCGGATGAAAAGGGACTTATGTGCAAGATTCGCTGTTTTTCAACCTGTCCCTTTCGACTGTTGCAAGTCGCACGTTAGAATATTGTGGGTTTGCCGCCCAGAGCGATGACGTTGCTGTCCGCGGCCATGTAGTGGCCGACGATGGTGCAACAGGCCACGCCGTCGAGATTGAGGCGACCGCTCAAGCAGTGTCCATCATCACCGAGAGTCCCCGTGCGACGCTTGGCTACGTTCAATACGGGCTCAAGCCGGGCCTGTATTGCGCTTACAGAGAACCAAAAAGAGGCAGGTTTCCCAACCGTTGGTATCACGTCACTCAACATCACGGGCCAATGGACCATGAACACACCATTGGTGTGGAACCAAGCCGAGTTGCCGATCGGAGTTTAGTTCGCGTGCCGCCACGCTGGTGATGTAAATTTGTTCCGCCTTGTCGGGCAGTTGGAAGAGGCTCGTCCTTGGAAGTACAAACAACCGCCCTTGATGGTCGTCTGAGACTTATCGTCGGCCAAATAGCCGTTCAATATCGCCCAGTTTGATTTCGACATAGGTCGGGCGACCGTGGTTGCACTGGCCGCTATGTGGCGTGGCCTCCATCTGGCGTAACAGGGCGTTCATTTCCTCGCCGTTAAGTCGCCGTCCGGAGCGAATGGCGCCATGACAAGCCATCGTTCCACAGACTTCGTTCAGACGTTCCTTCAACGAAAAAGTGTCGCCTAGTTCGGTGATCTCATCTGCCAGATCGCGGATCATGCCCCTGATATTGCTGTTACCCAGCAACGCCGGGAACTCGCGTACGATGACTGCCCCGTCGCCGAATTTTTCGATCACCAAGCCCAGTTCGGCGAGTTCGCCCCGGCGCGCGACAAGCGCATCTGCCGCCATGTTATCCAACTCGACGACTTCCGGAATCAACAATCCCTGGCGATGGACCCCGCCGTTGGCCAAGGCGGCCTTGATTTGCTCGTAGACCAGCCTTTCGTGCGCGGCATGCTGATCAACGATCACGATTCCATCGACAGTTTGTGCAAAAATATAGGTCTCGTGGAGCTGGCCGCGTGCCGCGCCCAAGGGATTATCTATTGTCGCCGCATCTTCGCTTTTCTTCATAAACTCTGGAGCGGACGGTGCTGCGACCGCCTCAAAATCGTTCAGCGACGGTGCGGAAGCCGGATTTGGCGCGGTACTTGTCGCTGCGTCCGAGAGCGGCTGCGTGGCATCCTGCGATGGTGGGAAACCGGCGCCTGTCCCACGACGGAAAGACTCAAGCGCTGTGTTGGCTATGGTTGTTGACGCCTGATGGCCGGCCTCTGCGAGAGTGTGGCGGAGTGCCCCAACGATGAGACCACGCACGAAACCGGCATCCCGGAATCGTACTTCAGTCTTGGTCGGGTGTACGTTCACGTCGACTTCCGTGGGCGGTAGTTCAAGGAACAGGGCCACAATCGGATGGCGATCACGGGCCAGGAAATCACGGTAGGCAGCGCGAACCGCACCATTGAGCAGACGATCTTTGACTGGACGGCCATTAACGAAGAGGTATTGATACTGCGCCGTTCCGCGATTGAAGGTCGGAACACCAATATAGCCAGTCAGGTGCATGTTTTCGCGCACGGCGTCCACTGCCAGGGCGTTGTCGGCAAAATCCTTGCCCAGGATGGCCGAAAGACGTGACAGACTGGTATTGAACATATCGCCAATCTGCGGCGTCGTTTTCAGCAATGGGCGCTCGCTATCGCCGCGCAGAGTAAAGCCGATTTCCGGTTGCGCCATGGCGAGGCGATTCATGACGTCAATGACGGCCTGTTTTTCGCTGCGCTCGCTCTTGAGGAACTTCAGGCGCGCTGGCGTTGCGTAAAACAGATCCGCGACTTCAACCCTTGTACCCCCTGATATGGCGGCTGGTTCCGGAATGCCATGCAGGCCGCCTTGAATGTAAATCATCCACCCCGAATTGCCGTTTTTGGCACGGGTCGTGATCTTCAATCGGCTGACAGCGCCGATCGACGGCAGCGCCTCGCCACGGAAGCCCAATGTCTTGATATTGACAAGGTCGTCGTCTGGCAGCTTGCTGGTCGCGTGGCGTTCTACGGCCAAGGCAAGGGCATTCCGCGTCATGCCGTTTCCGTCGTCGGTAACGCGGACATATGATCGACCGCCGTTTCGGATCGCGACCTCGACTTTGCGCGCTCCAGCATCGATCGCGTTTTCGGTGAGCTCCTTGACGACCGCGGCTGGCCGCTCAATTACCTCGCCGGCGGCAATTCGATTTACAAGATTTGGTGGCAAAAGACGAATCATTTACCAGATACTGTATATCAATAGGCCGCAAGATTCGAGAGATATTCTCGCATCAACGTTTTTCCGGTGTCCACCGCCGGTTGCGTGTAAGGATCGACCCCCAGCATGTAGCCAGCCAGCACGGTCTCTGCCAGAAAATGCATCGCCAGAGCGCCGACTGTCCCTGCGTCGATGGAGGATGATTTCAGGTGCAGACTCCGAACCGGTCGACCATGCTGCGCTAGGGTCTCGCCGGTGGCGCGAGACGCCGCCTTCATCATCTGGCCGAGCGTCTTGCCGTCCATCCAGCGCAGGTCTGGATCGGCGGTTCGGATTGGCGGGGTAGGCGCCGCTGGCAGATCAATCAGGGTGTAGACGCCCATAGGTGGACCATTGAGCCAGAACTGCAGTTGACTGTGCTGATCCACCATGCCGAGTGCAGGATAAGGCAAGCTGCCCATGCCCGACTTTCCGAGGCTTTCCGCCCAAAGCTGGCAATACCAACGCGAGAAATCCTTTAGATGATTCGAATAGGGCATCATGATGCTGGCTGTCGCGCCGCGATCGCGCATCAGGGCAACCTGCACTGCCGCGCCGATCGCCGGCGGACAATCGGCGACGGAGCTTGCTGCCAGCACTGTTTCTGCTACATCCCGGGCGCCAGCACGAACACTTCGACAATCAATGGACTCGATCGTCGCCGGCAGCAAGCCGACATTCGTCAGTATGGACATGCGGCCAGCGACATCGGGCTCATGATCCATGAGCATCATGCCATTCTGTTCGGCGATGCGCCGCAAAGGCGACTCGTGAGCGCCGGTGATGACCAGAAATCGCTCGGCGGCTTGGTCGCCAAGGGCATTCGAAGCCATGTCCCAGCACTGAAAAAAGATGGCTAGCGTTTCCGCGGTTGTCCCCGATTTCGAGATGACAATAAAAGCCATAGCCCCGAATTCGTCTTCGGGCGATATCGGAATGGCATGCGGGTCGGCATTCTCAAGAACCGAGAAGATCGCTGAATTCAGCGTACCTTTCGCGAGATGATTGCTTTTTGCGGCGGCTGCAGCGCTAAGTGTTTTGGCCCCAAGGGAAGAGCCTCCGGTTCCGATCAGGAAAATCCGACTGGCCAGTTTCGAGAGACCGGACGCCGCTGCTTCGATAGACGGTATATCATCGTCTGAAAAAACATGCCGCATTAGCGGGCCGCCAGCGTGATGTTCATCCCGGAGCCGTTGCAATGCCTGCCACGCCTCGTCGCAAGCGACGTCGAACGCGGCGCTCGTCAGGCCACCGTCACCAATCTCGGTAGCAAATATCCTGGCAATATCCTGCGAATAGGATGGGACCATGTCTTCCGGAGGCAGATACCTTACCGACCTTGTGGCCGGATTCATCAAGAGATTACAAGCCGGTCGGATCGCCTACAACGAAGAATGTGAGTTTGTCCGGCTTCAGCAGGCGGCGGGCGACCAGACGCGTATCATCCAGAGTGACGCTCTGGATGTAACTGTTGCGTTTTTCGAAGTAATCGGCTTCCAGCCCCTCCAGTTGGAGACCGACCAGCATCTCCGCAATGCGTGTGGAACTGGAAAAGCGCAATGGATAGCTTCCAGTCAGGAATTTCTTCGCACTCGCAAGTTCTTGAGTCGTCGGGCCGTCTTTCGCGATGCGCGCCCATTCCTGCTTGATCACCTTGATCGATTCGGCGACCCGTTTGTTCTGTGTGGCCACGGCGCCGAGATACAGCGCCGAGCGCTGCATTGGCCAGAGGTAAGAATAGACAGAATAGGCAAGTCCGCGCTTTTCCCGAACCTCGCTGTAAAGACGGGACGTAAATCCGCCACCACCCAGAATGTGATTCAGGACATGGGCGGAATAATAGTCGGGATCCCTGCGGGCGATGCCAGGCTGCCCGAAAATGACGACGCTTTGGGGAGTGTTGAACTTTCGGACGACAACGCCGCCTTGCAGTTTTGGCACGACGGCAGGAAGCGCCCACTTCTTCTGTTTCGCCGGTAGACTGGCGAACGCCTTTTCCAGAAGTACTGCAAGTCGCGCTGGCGTTACGTCGCCCACCACGCCAATCACGAGATTATCTTGCGTCAAGTTGTCTTTTACGAAGTTCCGCAGATCTGCTGCCGAAATCGCCTGCAGACTGTCTGCGGTGCCAGCGACGGGCCGACCATACGGATGGTCGGGGTAGGCGGCGGACCAAAAGGCGCGCCGGGCCAGGTAATTCGGTCGACGAGAGTTACGCAGATAATCACTCAGCATGCTGGCGCGCATCCGCTCCAGGGCATCTGAATCGAAGCGTGGTCTGGTCAAAGCCAAGCCGACCATGCCAAACGCTTCATCACCGTTGCGACGGAGCGTGCGTAGCGAGCCATGGAACTGATCTCGACCAACTTCGAAACTCAGGGAGATCGAGAGATTCTCAAGCTTTCTCTGAAAGGCGAGCGCCTTCATTTCGCCCGCGCCTTCGTCCAGCATGATGGTCGTCAGCTTGGCCAGACCCTCTCTGCCGACGGGGTCGCGGACTCCGCCAGCATAAAATGCGAAGCTCAGAGAAATGATCGGATTCGTATAATCCTCGACAAGCCAGGCCACAATCCCGGACTTGCTGGTTACCTTCTGGACCTTGGTCGTTGCCGATGAAACAGCGGGTATCGCAGCCATCAGGACCAGCGTGGCCAAGGCTGATCGTCGGAATTGACGAAAGATCATTCTGAAAGTCATTTCTGACTGGCCTCCCCCTTCGTCGTGATATCCGCCCGGAGGGGCAGGAGTACGGCAGTGACCGACTTCTGACGTTGCAGGACATGTCGGGCGGCCGAGTTCACTTGCTCGACCGTGATTTTTCCGATTCGTGTTGGCCATTCTTCGACATCGTTCGCCGTCCGCCCGATCATCAGTGAAGTTGCAATGGCGTTGGCGCCTGATCGAATACTGTCACGGGCGAATATGGCGAGATCCTGCAGCTGACGCTTTGCAGCCTCGACATCAGCTTTTCTCACGCCTTCTTCCACAATCCGGGCGATCTCTACGTCAATAGCCTTCTCGAGCTTTTCGATGCTGACGCCAAGCTGGGGGGACGCAAAAATATAGAAATGAGAAGGCCCTCGCCGCGTTGCGCTGTAGCCGCCGCCCGCCGATGTCGCGAGCTTCTGTCGAACGACCAGCTTTTGGTAAAGCAGGCTGGTGGACGACGACCCCAAAAGCCGGGTTAGCACCTGCAGCGCATAGGCGTATTGAGTGGCGCCGACATTGTAACTTGGTGCGTAATACAAGCGTCCAAAGGAGGGACGACGGACACGCGCGTCACGATATACTACGCGGCGTTCGACCCGTTGCGGCGGTTCGCGGAGAACCTTGCGCGGCGGGACGGCTATGCGTTTTATCGGTCCGTAATATTTCTCCGCCAGTCTGCGCACTTCATCCACGTTCACATCGCCGGCAACAACAAGAACCGCGTTGTTGGGTCCATAATATCGCTTGTAGAAATCGAGTGCATCCTGGCGGGACAGCTTCTCCATCTCGTGCATCCAGCCGATGATCGGCCTGCCATAGCGATGATTGAGGAATAACGCCCGCCGCGCCTGTTCCCAAAGGATCGACTCCGGTCGAGTCTCGATCCTCGAACGTCGCTCTTCCAGGATCACCTGCCGTTCGCGCAAAACCTCCTGATTCGCCAGGACGAGATTGGCCATCCGGTCGGCCTCAATTTCCATCATCCGGGGCAGGCGATCCTTGGCGACAAACTGATAATATCCGGTGTAGTCCCAACTCGTGAAAGCGTTTTCCCGACCGCCATTCGCGGATACGATGCGTGAAAATTCGCCGACCTTCAGCGTCCTGGTACTCTTGAATAGCAGGTGCTCCAGAAAATGAGCAATGCCGGATTTCCCAGCCGGCTCGTCGATTGCGCCGGTCTTGTACCAAAGCATGTGGAGCGCTACGGGTGCCCGACGGTTAGTGGTGATCACTACCTGCAGACCGTTCTCCAGGGTGAAGGTTTTCGGATTGAAGACGCCCTTGTGAACCCCGTCCCGGGTTTGGGCGTGCGCCAGCGGGAGGGGGGCGGCGAGGGGCGCAGCTATCAGAACTGCTGCGCCGCATTGCAGTGCATGGCCTTTGAGTGATCGCGCGATCATGAACTGTGCCTCGGTAGCAGAAAATGCACTCCGACCGTATGCGGCCGGATGATGGTGCATGCAGGAGAATCATGGCCGCCGTGTGGCGCCGACAATCACATGATGAAGAAAGATGTGGCCAAACCACGACGGCTTTGCCGACTCGCTTTGGAAAGGCGCGCCTCTAGTTCTTCTCTGGTCGCTTCAGCAGCTCTTTTTCACCCCTGCTGCGTTCACTGTCGGCCGCCGTGCGGCCGTTGGTCACGACTTGTTGTCGGGTGTTGATGATCGTGCTGCTGACCCTGTCACCGGCGGAACTGATGCCAAGGTCAATTTTTTTTGGATCGGCGACTTTGACAACAGCCTCGCCATCCTCTTTCTTCACCGTGGCTGCAGCTTCCGGAATCCGGCGCGTTTCGGCTTTGTCTGCCGGCGGCCGCAGCGAATAGTCCGGCGGAATCGCCAACGGTTGGCGATAATTCCCGGATGCCGTCTTCTTTTTGGCGTTTTTGTCCAGCGTCCGCGAGATGGGATTGATGCCATCAAGCGCTTCATTGATGCTGTTGCAGGCGCCCAGCGTCAACACGGCCGCCGTGGCAGCGACCAGCAGAGGCCAGCGTCGACGCGTGCGCCAATGCATTGCTTTCATGGCTCTTGCGCCTGTTTCAATTGTTTCCGGGCTCGCTTGCGCCGCAAGATAGTGATTTTTGTCGGCCGAACAAGGAATCTGCCAGCAAAATCAGTACGCCACATGTGATGGCGGCATCCGCGATGTTGAACGTGGGGAAGTGCCATCCGCTGACATGGACATCAATGAAATCGACAACGGCACCAAAGCGGAAACGGTCAATGACGTTACCAATGGCGCCACCCACTATCAATCCTATTGCGGTAACCATCCATCTACCATCAAGTTTTCGGAGCCAGAAAAGAAGCCCCGCTACAATCAAAAAAGCCACGGCAATCAATACCCAGGGCCACCAGTCGGGTCCCTGATTCAGGACCCCGAAGCTGATACCACGGTTCCAGACGAGCACCACGTTCAAGAAAGGGGCGACCTCGATGCTGGGGCGCGCCGAGCCCAGACTGGAGAGCACCCATATCTTGCTGGCCTGATCGGCCAAAACAATGGCCCCGCCCAGCACCGAGACAATACCATAACGACCAACGAGCATGATGCGGTTTAGCCAAGCGCCTGTACGGCATCAGCACAGCGCCCGCAGGTTTCGGGCACCGCTTCGACCAGGCCGACATCCGGAAGTCTCTTCCAGCATCGTGCGCACTTGGCTTCTTCAGCCAAGGCTGGTGTTACAGCAACGCCGGCAACCTCCTGCATTGTGAAGGAGCCTTGGGGCGTCTTGCTTTCCGCCAAAGTCGCCGACGATGTGATCGCGATCTCTGCAAGATCAACGCCTTGCATGGCAACCACGAAATCACGCGTGGCTTGCACGATTGGTGCTGCGTCCAGGCTAGAGCCGATTTTCTTGGCTGCGCGTTCTTCCTCCAGGGCGCCGGTCACCACGCGGCGGAGCGCTCGAATGAGCGACCATTTCTGCGCCAATGCATCGTCACGCCACTCGGTCGGCACATGCGGGAATGTCTTGAGATGGACGCTCGCGACTTCATTCCCATGGCGGCTCATCCACGCTTCTTCCGCGGTGAAGCAGGCAATGGGCGCCAACCAGCTGATCAGGCAATCGAACAGGGTGTCCAGCACCGTCCTCGCTGCCCGCCGAGTCGGATTGTCAGCACGATCGCAATATAGCGAATCCTTTCGAATATCGAAGTAGAAGGCTGACAATTCGGTTGAGCAGAAATGCAGTAGCTTCATGCAGAACGGGTTCAGATCGTAGCAATCGACGGCATCTTTGCGCTGAGCGTCCAATTCCGCCAGCCGATGCAGGACCCAGCGTTCGAGTTCCGGCATGTCCGAGGGCGCGACCCTTTCGGATTCATCGAAGTCGGAAAGGCTGCCCAGAAGGAAGCGAATTGTGTTGCGCAGACGCCGATAGGCGTCTGCCGTCTGCTTCAAGATTTCCGGTCCGATCCGCTGATCCTCCATGTAGTCGGTCATTATGACCCACAAACGCAGAATGTCCGCACCGTACTGGTTGATCACATCCTGCGGCGCGATCGTATTGCCCAGCGACTTGGACATCTTCCGGCCTTCTTCGTCCATGGTGAATCCATGGGTCAGGACTGCCTTGTAGGGCGCCCGGTTGCGCGTTCCGCAGGATTCGAGCAGAGACGAATGAAACCAGCCCCGGTGCTGGTCGGAGCCTTCGAGATACAGGGATGCCGGCCATTCCAACTCATCCAGTTCCTGTTCCAGACAGAAGGCGTGTGTACAACCGCTTTCAAACCAGACATCCAGGCTGTCATTGACCTTTTCCCAGGATTCGCGCGAATAAGTCGGCCCGAGGAAGCGTTCGCGCGCACCGTCCTCGAACCAAGCGTCGGCGCCTTCTTGCTCGAAAGCTGCTACGATCCGCTGATTGACTGCTTCGTCTACCAGCACCTCAGCTGATTGCGGATCTGCGAATACGGTGATCGGCACGCCCCAGGCGCGCTGTCGCGAGATGACCCAGTCGGGCCGTTGCCCGATCATGGCATGCAGGCGATTCTGTCCAGCGGAAGGCACGAACCGGGTCTTGCCAATCTCGCGCAAGGCTGCGTTGCGAAGACCCTCGGTCTCGCCGTCTCCCATACTGATGAACCATTGCGGCGTATTGCGGAAGATGACTGGTTTCTTGGAGCGCCATGAGTGCGGGTACTGATGCTTCAGGCGGCCGCGGGCAATCAGAGCGCCCGTGCGCACCAAGGCATTGATGATCGCCTTGTTGGCGCCTCCTTTCTTGCCCACGTCGGTGATGACGAATTCGCCCTTGAACCTCGGCGCATCGCCTGTGAATGCGCCGTCGGGACCAACCGTGAACGGAATCGCGGTATCAATCCCGCGCCGTTTCAGCAATGCCTCGTTGGCTGTCCAGACTTCGAAATCCTCTCGCCCGTGACCTGGTGCAGTGTGAACGAAACCGGTGCCGGCCTCGTCGGTGACATGATCGCTGGACAGCAACGGGACGTCGAACCCATATCCTTCCTCAGCGGCGTCCCGCAGCGGATGGATACAGGCTGTTTTCGTCAGTGTGGACGCGCTGACAGCCTGCAGTTTCTCGAAGCCCTCGACCCGGGCGCTTCTCATGACGTCTTCCACCAGCGCGTTCGCCAGGATCAGTCGGTCGCCGACTTGGGCCCAGTTTTCTTTGGACGCTTCGGTGACGGAGTAGAGGCCATAGTCGATCCGCTCCGAAAAGCAGATCGCCCGGTTGCCGGGAATGGTCCAGGGTGTCGTGGTCCAGATCACCACGGAGGCGCCGTCAAGTTCACCACCCGAGGTCACTGGAAATTTCGCCCATATCGTGTCGCTTTCATGGTCATGGTATTCGACTTCGGCTTCCGCCAGCGCAGTGCGCTCGACGACTGACCACATGACCGGCTTAGAGCCCCGGTACAGCTTTCCGCTGGCGGCAAACTTCATCAACTCCGCCGCGATGAGCGCTTCGGAGCGAAAGTCCATTGTGAGGTATGGGGCATTCCAGCGCCCGACGACGCCGAGCCTCTGGAATTCTCTGCTCTGGACATCGACCCAATGTTCGGCGAATTCCCGACATTCGGCGCGGAACTCGTTGACCGGGACGGCGTCCTTGTCCTTGCCCTTGGCGCGATACTGCTCCTCGACCTTCCACTCGATTGGCAGGCCATGACAATCCCAGCCAGGGACATAATTGGCGTCTTTGCCGGACATCTGCTGAGTCCGGTTGATGACATCCTTCAGGATCTTGTTCAGGCCGGTGCCGATATGGATGTTGCCGTTGGCGTAAGGCGGCCCGTCGTGAAGGATAAACTTCTTGCGGCCCTTGCTTTGGGCGCGCAGTTGCCCGTACAAATCGCCGTCCACCCAGCGCTTCAGGATTTCGGGCTCCTTCTTCGGAAGCCCGGCGCGCATGGGAAACGCTGTATGCGGCAGAAAAAGGGTGTCTTTGTAGTCGACGGTCATCAGCAATATCCGGGAGAAGACTTGGCGAAGAGCGCCCGAAATTGGCGCAAAACACAACGCGCCAACCGTTTACTGCCTGATCGACAGGGCGGCAATCATTTGGCGCGCCGCCGCCGCGTCGGCCGTTATCTGTGCTTTCAAGGAAGCTAGTCCGTCAAACTTCATTTCAGGCCTGACATAGTCCAGGAGACGTACGCGGGCGAGACGCCCATAGATGTTGTCATTGAAGTTGAAAATATTGACTTCCAACAGAACTTTGTTGTCACCGATAGTAGGACGCTTCCCTAGATTTGCCATGCCTTCTCGCCAGATAGGCTTGCCCGATTCCGCTTCTTCCATATCAATCTGGATGGCATACACGCCGAATTTCGGCCGAATGTAGTCGGCTAGGTCCATGTTGGCGGTCGGAAATCCGATCGTCCGGCCGCGCTGGTCGCCAGGCAGGATATGGCCTTCAATTTCCCAGTGCCTGCCCAGTAAGGAGGCTGCCGCTGCGGGATCACCCTTCTTCAGGGCTTCGCGGATTCGCGTCGACGAATAGCCGCTTCCGGTCTCATCGTTGACCGAGGGAACGATGGTCAATTCAAAAGCCCTGTCCTTTTCGAAGTGTTTCAGGGTTTCAGCCGAACCGCCCCGTTCCTTGCCGAAAACAAAGTCATGACCGACGACAACATGGCCGACCTGCAAGCCGTCAATCAGGATATTCCGAACAAAATCCTCGGCTGGCTGCCCGGCCATCTTGTCATCGAACGAGAGGACATACAGGAAATCGACGCCGAGCGCTTCGAGGTGTCGCGCCTTGGGTCGAAACGGCGTGAGACGAAAGGCTTCCAGATCGGGCATTAACCAGGATCGCGGGTGAGGCTCGAACGTCACGGCTCCCAAGGGCGCGCCCATCTTCCGGGCTGCCCGGGCAGCGGCGCCAACGACCGCGCGGTGCCCTTCATGGACGCCGTCGAAATTGCCGATGGCAACCGCGGCGCCGACGGCATCCGGCGGAACGTCCTGCCAAGTCCGGATCAGGCGCATGACTGATCGTGTATCAGTCTTCGCGCGATGGCACCTTCACCATCGCTTCGCCCTGAATCACCGGCTCACCGTCCACCATGCATATCGTGTCGATAACGGCCCGGTGCTTTTCGTCGTTGAGTTCCCGGACCGTCAGCCGTGTATTGACCGTATCGCCGGCCCGCACTGGCGCCATGAACTTCAGCGACTGGCTCATGTAAATGGCACCGGGGCCCGGCAGGCGATTGGCGATTACGGCAGAGATGAAGCTGGCGGACAGCATTCCATGGGCGATGCGGCCTTCAAACATGCCGCCCTTTCCGAACTGATCCGAGAGATGAACCGGATTGATGTCGCCCGAGACGGCTGCGAAGTTTGCGACATCCGCTTCCGTGATGGTTCGGGAATAAACAGCCGTCATGCCGACGGTCAGATCCTCGAAATAGAATCCGTGCAGCTCGTCATTGGTGACAGGGGCAAACGCCGGGCCACGGTCCTCGGGCCGCTCGTCGCGGGGCATCAACGATCCTCCGGAAGGAAATTATCAAAGCGCCGCCGAAGCTATGGAGGCGTCCCGATGGCAACAATGCGACCGAAGGTATCCGGACTGATTGGCGACCGACAACCGCGACATCCATGATCGTTGCTCGCCGAATCGCGCCTTGTCAGTTTCCGGGGGCCGCACGCCTTGTGCTGTTAGCGCGCGCTTCCCGATGGGCGATGTAAACCCCTGCCAGCGCAATGACGGTCGCACCGACCCAGGTCCAGATGTCCGGCGTCTGGTTGAAGAATGCATACCCGACCATGGCGGCGAATATCAGGCGGGCGAAGTCGAAAGGGATCAGCGCCGTTGTGTCGGCGAGGCTGAACGCTTTGGTCGTGAGCAGATGGCCGAGCGTGCCGGCCAGACCAATCAGCGCTGCGATCCCGATCTGGGACCACGTCGGATCCCTCCAGACAAAGATGGTCGGCACAAAAGTGATTGGCGCCAGATAGATGACCATCCACATATAGATGGCGCTCGTCGGCTCTGTTTCCGACAGTTTCTTGATACAAATAATCGACCCGGCCATCATCAGGGCTGAGAGTAGAACCGCCAGGGCAGGCCAGTCGATCGAGCCGCTTCCCGGGCGCAGGATAATCATCGCGCCCAAAAACCCGACGATGACTGCCGACCAGCGACGAGCGCGCACGATTTCGTTCAGGAAGATCACTGCCAAGATCGTCACAAAGAACGGTGATGTGAAACTCAAGGCGATGGCTTCTGCCAGCGGCATCACGGAGAGCGCCCAGAAAAAACAGAACATGGCACAAGCTGCGGTCACGCCGCGTACTGAAATCAATCCCATGCGCCGACTGCGCAGGCCTGCAAATCCATGCCGGTACAACCAAGGCAGCATAAACAGGATGCCGAAGGCGCTGCGCAGGAATGCCAACTGAAAGGGGTGCAGGCCTTCGGAGCCGTAGCGTATCAACCCGGCCATTGCGGCAAAGAAGGCGCACCCGAGAATCATCAGAGTGACGGCGAGAACGAAATTTGGCTGGGGCGCCCGGAATGCGATATGGCGCGCTTCAACTGCAGGGGCGGGTTCCGGCATGGGTCTCCACTATAGAAATGATGACAGTCTTTGCTACCCGGACGCCGAGCATGCGACACAAGACTTTTCGTCAGCCCTGACATTCGGCTATCAGTCTGGCAACCAGGATTATGCCGAAGGACACCAGCATGGCCGACCAGATGCTTTGGCAGCCCAGCCCCGATCGCATCAACGCCAGCAACCTGCGGGCATTCATGCAGGCGGCCACCGATCGATGGCGACACGGTTTCTCCGACTACAATGACCTGCACGCATGGTCGGTCGAGGAACCGGAGGAATTCTGGCTGACCCTGTGGGATTTCTGCGACGTCATCGGAAAACGGGGCGAACGTGTGGCCATTGACCGCGAGAAGATGCCGGGTGCGCGGTTCTTTCCGGACGGTCGAATTAATTTCGCGGAAAACCTGCTGCGGAAACGAGACAACACGTCAGCGGTTTTCTTCCGCGCAGAAGACAAGGTCGATCGGGAGCTGACCTGGGCGGAACTTCATGATGCAGTTTCAAGTCTCGCCAGGGCGTTTCGACTCTGGGGCCTTGCGCCTGGAGATCGCGTAGCCGCCTACACGCCCAACATCCCGGAAGCTCTCATAGCCATGCTGGCGGCGACCAGCTTGGGGTGCGTGTTTACCTCGGCGTCTCCGGATTTCGGCGTTCAGGGCGTTCTCGATCGATTCGGCCAAGTGGAGCCGAAAGTCCTGATCAGCGCCGACGCCTACTACTACAACGGAAAAGTCCAGCCTTGTCTAGACAAGCTGCCGGCGATCGTCGGTGGCATGCCATCCGTCGAGAGGGTTCTGATCGTCCCTTATGTCGAGGCAGACCCGGATATTGCGGCTGTACCGAAGGCAGAATTGATCACCAACGTCCTTGCAGCTTTCTCACCTGGCGAGATTGAATTCACTCGGGTTGGCTTCAATGATCCATTGTACATTTTGTATTCGTCAGGCACCACGGGCGCTCCGAAGTGTATCGTGCAAGGCGTCGGCCCGGCTGTGCTGACCCACGGCAAGGAACATCGCATTCATTCTGACGTGAAGCCCGGTGATCGGGTGTTCTGGTTCACCACGTGCGGCTGGATGATGTGGAACTGGGTGGTCGCGGCCCTTGCGGCGGAAGCCGCTGTTGTTCTGTATGACGGCTCTCCTTTCTATCCGGACGGCAATGTCCTGTTCGACTATGCCGACGATGTAGGCATCACGCTGTTTGGCACGTCCGCGAAATTCATCGACGCGTGCAACAAGGCGTCCCTTGTTCCAAAAGAAACCCATGATCTGTCAAGCATCAGAACGATCGGTTCGACAGGTTCTGTCCTGGCACCGGAGGGGTTCGACTACGTCTACAGCCGGGTGAAGACAGACGTTCATCTGGCTTCGGTCTCCGGCGGCACGGATTTGCTCGGCTGCTTTGTCGGGGGCAATCCGATGGCGCCGGTCTTTCGCGGTGAGTTGCAGGCGCCAATCCTCGGTATGAAGATCGAAGTGTATGACGATCTGGGGCAGCCCCTTCCGCCGGGCGAAAAGGGAGAACTGGTCTGCACTCGCTCCTTTCCCTCGATGCCCATCGGCTTCTGGGGCGACGAAGGCGGGGACCGATATTTCAACGCCTACTACGCCGATTACGAAAATGTCTGGCGACACGGCGATTGGGTAGAATGGCGCGAAACCGGCGGGATGGTCTTCTTCGGTCGGTCCGACGCCACGCTGAATTCCGGCGGCGTGCGCATCGGTACCGCCGAAATCTATCGGCAGGTCGAAAAAATGGCGGAAATCCAGGAAGCTATCGTGGTCGGGCAGGATTGGGACAACGATACCCGCATTGTACTGTTCGTCGTCCTCAGGGAGGGACGGCGCCTGACGGAAGCCTTGGAGAGGAAGATCCGCGTCCAAATCCGGGAGGGGGCGTCGCCGCGCCATGTGCCGGCCTGCATCGCGGCAGTTCCGGATATTCCGCGCACGAAGAGCGGCAAGATCGTCGAACTGGCAGTGCGCGACATCCTTCATGATCGTCCAGTCAAGAATCGCGAGGCACTGGCCAATCCGGGGGCGCTGGAGCATTTCCGCGATCGTCCGGAACTGGCGGCTCGATGAGCAGGCGGCTTCAGCGCCGCTTCGACCTTCTGGCCCGGGCCGGACGTCCGGGCCTCATGCCCTTCGCAGTCGCCGGCGATCCGGATCCGGTGACGACCGACCTCGTATTCGAAACGCTAATCCAGAGCGGTGGTGATTTGATCGAGATCGGTATCCCGGCGCGGGACCCGAATATGGATGGGCCAGTCATTCGGCGCGCCCATGCCCGCGCCGCAGCGGTCGGCGCCGGCTCTCTTGATGCGATTTCCCAAGCGGCGCGGTTGCGCGAGCGTGATTCCGAGACTCCGCTGATATTGATGGGGTATGCCGCCGAACTCCGCTCTGCCGGACCAGCGCACTACATGGAAGCCTTGGCAAATGCCGGCGCTGACGGGTTGTTGATGGTCGATGCCGAACCGCTGGAGCGCCTCGCCTGGTCACAGCTTGCGCGCGAACGCGATATCGCCTTTATCCAGATCATTGCTGGTAAAGTCGACGCGCGCTCGCTGCCGGCGCCAGCCTGGGCGCGCAGCGGCTTTGTCTATTGCGTTGCGTCGGATGGCCCTACGGGCGGCACGCCGCCCGCTGTCGCTGTTCTCGCCAGCCGGATCGGCATCAGCCGGCGACTGACCGGGCTGCCCGTGGTCGCTGGCTTCGGCGTTCGGACTCCAGCGATGGCAATGGCTGTTGGCGGCTTTGCCGACGCGGTCGCGATCGGCACAGTCGTCGTTGATGCACTGGAAAAATCGCTGGCCTCCGGCCATTTGCATCACGCTGCTGCAGAAGCGGTGGGCGCCGTCGTCGCCGGTTTGGCTGAAGGCGTGGCCGAAGCTCGACTGGTCCAAAGGCAGACGATCAAATGAGAGCAGGCGCACTGTATGGCCAAGCTTTCGGGGACCGGCGGCCAGTACGGATTTGAGGAGTCGAGGTTCCTTTGGGGGTAGCCACGAAAATTTCCGAGGTGGCGGCCGCGCCAATCGCAGCAGAGAAGCATCATTGCCGGTCGGGATCGTGGTCCGTGATTTCCGCAGCGACAGGCCGTCGATGGCAAGAAAGACGTGGGAGTGGTCGGTGAGCATGTTACAAGTCGCGGCTTCGGATTGTCAGGCGACAGCCGAAACTCCTGCCTGCTGGCGGGCAGGGAGCCCGCACAGGCGCAGTCTTGATCAGCAGTTGTCGATTGGTTCTGCAGGAGGCGGCGTACCGCATCGCGGAGCCGTCCCTTGAGCCGAATGTCAAGAGATGAAGCCGTCGGGTCGACCTTTCCTCGCATAGTCTGCTGCGAGCCCGGGTGGCGTTCGGAGGCACCCAAACGAGTGCTTAGGGCTCGGGGTTGATGGAGCGGCCTGGGAAACCGTTGGTCATGAAACCCGATTCCAGCGGGCCAGCGAACTTGGCGGACCGAGAAGTTCTGGCAGGGCCGGTCGAGCGCGTTACCTTTCACAATCCGGAAAACGGCTTCTGCGTGCTCAGGATCCGGGCCCGGGGCCATCGCGAGTTGGTCACCGTAGTCGGCCACGCCGCGACGGTGGCGCCGGGCGAATGGACCACCGCTTCGGGCGAATGGGTGAACGACCGCCCCCATGGTCAGCAATTCAAGGCGCGCTTTATCCGCATCGCTACACCCTCCTCGATTGAGGGCATTGAGAAGTATCTCGGCTCGGGGATGATCCGGGGCATCGGCCTGGTTTACGCTGGCAAGTTGGTTCACGCTTTCGGTGACAAGGTGTTCGATATCATCGAGGCGGAACCGCAACGGCTTCGCGAGGTGACTGGCATCGGGAAGGTAAGGGCGAAGCGCATCACCGACGCCTGGGCCGAGCAGAAGGTCGTTCGCGAGATCATGGTCTTCCTGCACAGCCATGGAGTGAGCACGGCTAGGGCGGTTCGGATATTCCGGATCTACGGCGCCGATGCCGTGGAGGTGATGACGGAGAACCCCTACCGACTCGCTCGAGATATCCGCGGCATCGGTTTTGTGACAGCGGACGCCATAGCCATGAAGCTGGGCGTCAAGAAGACGGCGATGGTCCGGATTCGCGCCGGCATTAGCCACGCCTTGTCCGAAGCGACGGACGAGGGTCATTGTGGCTTGCCGGAAGGGGATTTGGGACCGATTGCGGCAAGACTCCTTGAGGTTCCTGCCGAGTTGGTCCGCACCGCACTGGATCTGGAACTGGCCGGCAGGACAGTAGTCGCGGAAACCGTTGCGGAGACGCCTTGCATTTTCCTGGGCGGTCTGCATCGCGCCGAGCGCGCGATCGCGAAGCGACTGCTGGAAATTGCAGGCGGCAAGCTCCCGTGGTCCCGGATCGACCCGGACAAGGCGCTGCCTTGGGTGGAACGCAGCACCGGTCTCGTCTTGGCAGGCGGTCAGGCGGATGCCGTCCGCACGGCTCTCGCCTCGAAGGTATTCGTGATGACCGGCGGACCGGGTGTCGGCAAAACGACGATCGTCAATGTGATCCTGCGCATCCTGTCGGTCAGGGATGTCGACATTCTGCTGTGCGCGCCGACCGGTCGCGCCGCAAAACGAATGAGCCAGGCAACCGGCCTGGAGGCGAAGACGGTTCATCGCCTGCTTGAAGTCTACCCCAGAACCGGCGGGTTCAAGCGCAATCGCGAGAACCCGCTCGATTGCGGCCTGCTGGTGGTTGATGAAGCCTCGATGGTAGATGTGTCTATGATGCAGTCGCTGCTGGCGGCGGTTCCTGACAGGTCGGCGTTGCTGATAGTGGGTGATGTCGACCAGCTGCCCTCGATCGGACCCGGACAGGTGCTCGCCGACATCATCAATTCGGGTGCGGCGCCGGTGGCCCGCCTGACAGAGGTATTCCGCCAGGCTGCCAGGAGCCGGATCGTCAAGACTGCCCACAGCGTCAACAGGGGTGCTGTCCCCGATCTTTCCCGGCCTGAGGACGAAAGTGACTTCTATTTCGTGCCGGCCGAGGATTCCGAGACGGCGGTTTCGCGAATCGTCGAACTGGTGAAGACCCGCATTCCGCGGCGCTTCGGCTTCGATCCTGTGCGCGACATCCAGGTGCTGTGTCCGATGAACCGGGGCGCTGCCGGCGCGCGCACGCTTAACATCGATCTCCAGGCTGCGCTTAACCCGGCGGGCGCGCGCAGGGTCGAGCGCTTCGGCTGGACCTTCGCGCCAGGCGACAAGGTAATGCAGACCGAGAATGACTACGACAGGGAAGTCTACAACGGCGACATTGGCGTTGTTGCAGACGTGGATCCCGAAGCTGGTGAGCTGATCGCGCGCTTCGAGGGCCGGGATATTCTCTACGGCTTCGGCGAACTCGACGCTCTTGTGCCAGCCTATGCCGTGACGGTTCACAAGAGCCAGGGTTCGGAATATCCGGCGGTAGTGATCCCGGTGCTGACCCAGCACTATGCGATGCTGAAGCGAAACCTGCTCTATACCGGAATCACGCGGGGCAAGCGGCTGGTGGTGCTTGTTGGCCAGAAGAAGGCAGTCGCCATCGCGGTGCGTAACGCCTCGGACAGACGGCGCTGGTCGAAGCTGGGCGAATGGCTGGCCGCCGCCAAGAGCGACGTGGGAGGAGGGATTGGCCCGGAAGCTCGATCCGTGCCGAGACCGCCGTTGGATGGCGTGATGCCGGACTGATGACTGTTGGGCGACGAGCAAGAAGAATCCGGGCCTGAAACAGCTATGTCGATCTCGGCGGTGCCCTCAAGCTGAGTCATTCTCGGATAATCAATCCCTGCCGGACTTCATTCGAACCCTCCCTTGTCCATGCCAGTATTGAAGCTGCTGCCGGGCTGCCCGCGGTGCCACTACAATAGGTCGTCTGGCCGCTACAGTCAGGGACAGGTGCTGTTAGCCTACCCTTCATGATCCCGCATGTTCATATAGCCGTAAAGCGGCGCGCATGAGCGCCGCTGTCCGTCCGGCAGCGAATCTAGGTCAGATTCAGCCCGGATGCCAGCGGGCTCGCCTGGTGGCAGACATTCATCTGATTCACCTTGCCTTGCAATTCTGCTACTTTGCAGATCCAAGCGCCGTAAATATCTATTGTTGGTCTTGTCCACGGCGTAATCTTTTTGGGAGAATCCTTCAGCGTGTACGATCAGGTTGCTGTGGCGCTGGCGTTGTCGATTGGCGGGCCTGAGAGGAATGGGCGCGCCATCGCCTTGTTAGCAACGTGACGGCCGCGACTCGCAGCGCCATCCCGTTTGGCGCCATGCTCACGTTGGGAATTTTATGGCTGGTCTGGGGTACGAGTTGGCCAGCCATGCGAATTGTATTTCTTGAAATCCCGGTCTGGCAGTTTCGGACGGTCACCTGCGGCGTAGCTGGCGTCATTCTGCTTGCCATGGGCATCGCGCAGGATCGACGCCACTGGCACCCGGCCAGGACGACATGGCCGCGGCTGGTTGCAGCTGCCTTCTTCAACATGACCTGTTGGCATATCCTCGTCGGGTTTGGCCTGCAGATCGTTGGCGCAGGCCATGCCGCCATCGTCTGTTATACACTGCCGATCTGGACGGCGCTTCTGGCGAGCGTCTTCCTGAAGGAACGCCTCAGCCCTCGGATACTCGTTGCGCTGGTGTTGGGGGTGGCAGGCGTCAGCGTCCTGCTATCCGTCAATATGAGTCTGCTTGAAAATGCGCCTTTGGGTTTCATCTTCTTGCTGACCGCCGCGATCACCTGGGCCGCCGGAACGCTTATCGTCAAGCATTACGACTGGGGTATCGGAATGTTTGCCTTGGCAGGATGGCAGTTGCTGATTGGGCTGGTTCCCATCGCAATTATCGCGACGATGAGCGAACCGTTCATGCTTCACCGCGTTTCGACCGAAGCGGCGGTAGCTGGCCTGTACGTGCTATTTGTCGGGATGGTCGTTGGCTACGCGCTGTGGTTCGGTATAGTCAACGTCATGTCGGCGACTGTCGCCTCCATCGGATCCCTGATGATTCCCGTGATAGGCGTGGTCAGCAGCGCCGTGCTTCTGGATGAGCCTATTGGCTGGAGAGAACTCGTCGCGCTGGTGTTAGTGCTGTCGGCGATTACGCTGGTACTGTTCTTTCGGCCAAAACACCAAGGTAACTCATGGTAATTGATCATAGAAATTCTTGTGGGATAGCTGAGATTCAGAGGCGCTCGAATATCTTCATCAGGGAGAGCGTCAGCCGATCTGAATATTATCCAGTAACCGGATCGCTCCAAGCCGGACGGTAGCCAACAACCGAGCCGGACGATTAAGGGATTCAATAATGGCGAGATCGGCGTCGGCGCGGCATTCGACATAGTCTACAGCATCAAAACCGGCATCCAACAGCTCTTGGCGAGCTACCGCCGTCGCGGTCTCGATACCCAACCCCGCTACAATAGACGCCGCCGTTTCGTGCAATATCCGGTTGAGCGCCGCGGCAATCCGGCGCTGATCTTCCGACAGATAGGCATTGCGCGACGACATGGCGAGGCCATCGGATTCCCGTACTGTCGTCACCGGCACGATTGTCAACGGCATATCCAGGTCCCGTACCATGCGTTGGACGGTGATCAACTGCTGATAGTCCTTTTCGCCAAAGAAGGCTCGATCTGGTTGAACCTGCATGAATAGCTTGCACACCACAGTCGCCACACCATCGAAATGGCCGACTCTCACGGTTCCTTCCATACCGATGGTTACTCGATCCACGTGGACGGCCGTACA
This sequence comes from Rhodospirillaceae bacterium, assembly GCA_026709535.1. Taxonomy (GTDB): domain Bacteria; phylum Pseudomonadota; class Alphaproteobacteria; order Bin65; family Bin65; genus Bin65. The sequence goes on along the minus strand of JAPOST010000077.1, from coordinate 4,190 downwards.
GAAACCGTCCGGATAGATCTCGTCGGCAACCGGTATGAAGGCAAGATCGGCGCCTTCCGAGGAAAGAGTATCCAGGTCTTTTTCTTCTTGGCGTGGATACCGGTCAAGGTCCTCGTCAGGATTGAACTGGGTCGGGTTCACAAAGATGGAAACGACGGTTCGATCGCATTGCATCTTGGATTGCCGGACCAATGAAAGATGACCTTCGTGCAGTGCGCCCATGGTCGGAACCAGCCCTATGCAGTCTCCATTACGACGCCACCGGCCGACCATGTCGCGCAGCGCCGGTATTGAGCGAACCACTTGGGTGCGAAACGGCGTCATGCCCGGTCTGCTGTCCTCAGCTCTCTTTCTTGATGCCGAAACAGAATTCTTCCGACGGGAAGGTTCGCGTTCGCACTTCTTTGGCGTACTGCGCCACGGCAGCCGATATTGCGGGCGCCAGCTCTGCATAACGTTTGACGAATTTCGGCTTGAAGTCGCCGAACAGGCCGACAATGTCTTCCGTTACCAGGATCTGGCCATCACAGGCTGACGAGGCGCCGATACCGATGGTCGGTACGGGTATGGCCTCCGTCGCCTGGCGCCCCAGTACTTCTGTCACGCCCTCCACCACTATGGCAAAGGCGCCGGCGTCGGCAATTGCCTTGGCGTCGTCGAGGATGCGGGTTGCTGTCTCGTCGTTGCGGCCCAGCGCCTTGAACCCGCCCAAGGAATTCACCGATTGCGGGGTCAACCCCACATGGCCCAAGACCGGAATTCCACGGCGGGAAAGGTAGGCGACGGTGTCGGCCATTTCCAGTCCGCCTTCCAGTTTGACGCCTTGACAGCGGACATCCGACATCACCCTCGCGGAGTTTCGGAACGCCTGCTCGCGCGATTCCTGGTACGAGCCGAAAGGCATATCCACGATCACGCAGGCCTGAGTCGATCCTCGCATTACGGCATGACCGTGGGCGATCATCATGTCGAGGGTGACGCCCAACGTGCTATCCATGCCGTACAGCACCATGCCTAGACTGTCGCCGATTAACAACAGGTCGACATGGTGGTCCAGCAGGCGGGCGACCGGCGTTGTGTAGGCTGTCAGGCAGACTATCGGCGTCTGTCCCTTGCGGGTGCTGATGTCTGGTGCGGTGCGGCGCCGGGTGATGGCCTTTCCGTCGCTATGCGCGCTCATGCTGTCGTTTCGGCACTGTTCAGATGGCTCGATCAGCGCAAGATAGCTCGTGATGGTAAAAACGGAAACCGCATCGCGTCACGAAGGATCCTCTTTGTTCATCATGTCCAAGTTGGCTGCCTGATCGCTGTTTTGAGGCAGTGTTATCCTGAAATGAGTGCCACCCAAGTCACTACTGATCAGTTCGATCATGCCGCCATGGGCAGAAACAATCTCGTGCGCGATCGCCATGCCCAAGCCGGTCCCACCGGTCCCCGGCCGAGTCCTGAAGGGCTTGAATAGCGCCTCCTGGATCTCCAGCGGCAGGCCAGGGCCGTCATCTTGCACGTCGATGACAACTGTCTTGGCAACCGTGGCAGCGCTCACCGTTACTGTCTTGGCGCCGGCTTGGGCAGCGTTGTGCAACAGGTTTGAAAAAGCGCGAAAGATCTGGCCGCGATCGGCAACCAGAGTGAGATCACCCGGCATCTCTGAGAGGAAGCGTGTTTTCTGATGTTCCGGCCTATGGACGGCCGCCAGTTCGACCACCAGTTCATTCAGCATGAACGGATCGGCCTTGCGCGCTGCCTTGGAATCCCGGGCAAAATCCAGGGTCTGGGTACACAGACGAACCGCTCGGTCGATGGACCGGGCAAGCGTTGGCGCAACACGCTGGATGCCGGGATCGGTGCTGGTCCTGAGTCGGTCACAGACCAACTGAGCCGACGCCAGCATGTTGCGCAGGTCATGATTGATCTTGGTGATCGCCGCGCCGAGGGCCGCCAGTCGTTCGTTCTGACGCAGGGTAATGAGCAAATTCTGCTGCATATGGGCGTATTCGCGCTCGGCCAGACCGACTTCGTCATGCCGAGTCGTGGGCTCAAGGGTCCGCCCTTCGTCTGTCGGATCGTCGCTGAATCTGACCATATTGTTGGTCAGTCGCTTGACCGGTCGGACGATAAACCAGTGCAGGGTCAGGAATACCAGTGACGCCGTGAAGAAGGAGATGATCAGCGACAGTAACAGGATACGCTGGGAGTATTGCAGCATTTCGGTTCTGAGCGCTTTCTCCGAGATCAGTACTTCCAGGGATGTCGCAGGGTCACGCGGCGACGGACCGACAACCCGCAGGATGCGTTCACCCCCGTTGATCAGTGTGTCAATCGCACCCCATACCAGCGGAAAGAACATCGGGTTGCCGAGATTGACTCGGATTGACGCCTGCGGCGGTCGCCGGGCGATGAGAAGTTGACGCGGTTGATCCGCCATTCTCTTTACGATCATCAGCGCTCGAGCATGATTCAGCAGGCGTTCGGTCAACTCGGGGCTCACCATATTGTCTGGCGCAGCATCTAGCGCCAGTGTCGCCAGATGCGCATCTGAAAGAACGTTGTTCAGCAATCCGAGGCGATATCGGGCGATTGATGGCAAATAGATGAAGATTTCCGACAGCATTACGAAAATAGCCGTCAGCAATAACAGTTTGGTCGACAGGCCCGAGCGCCAGTTGGGCCGGCGCTCGAGTTTCTGCCAGTCTTTGCCGGTCGACCTGGATAGATCAGGTATCTGTGGCGTCGACATCTCCGCCTGCCCCGTTCTTACGGCGCTGGTAGCGTTTGTAGACGACCGGCATTAGCGCCAAGATCGCCAATCCGATCAGTGGCAGCAGGACTTCCGGCTTGAAGATGATGCCGAAATCCGGTGTGCCGCCGCTGTCCAGCAGTATGCCGATGCCGTTGCCCAGACTGACATAAACGATCGAACCCGGCATGATCCCAAAGAAGGTTGTCACTACAAATGTCCGCAGTTTGATACCAAGAAAGGCCGGTACCAGATTGACTAACCAAAATGGGAAAAGTGGGATCAGGCGCAGAGTGAGCAAGTAGGAGAAAGCGTCTTCGCGGAAGCCTTCTTCCATCCGCTTCAGCCAGCCTGCAGATTTGTGTCGCAGGAATTCTCCGATCGCCGATTTGGCTGCCAGGAAAAGGATTGAGGCACCCAGCGTTGCTCCGAGAATAACGGCGATGGAGCCCGTCACCACGCCAAAGAAAAAGCCCCCGACAACGGTTGCCAGCGCGCCACCGGGAAGCGAGAAGGCCGTCATGACTGCATAACCCAGACCAAACAGAACCGGAGCCCAGATGCCACGTGCCTTGATCCAGACGCTCAGCGCCTCATGGTGTTCGCGCAATTGCTCAAAGCTGATATAGCGATGCCAGCCCATTGACAGGACTAGGATTGTCCCCGCTGCCAGGATCGCTAGAGGCGCTGCGCGCAGCCACCAGGGGCGCTTCTTGGAAGTCTCCAATGTTCCGTTGATAGTAGCTTTGGTCACGGGCGTCGTCTGCTTCAGATCATTGTCGAAGGTCCATAGCGCGACACGGCGTTAACAGACAGCGTAAATCGTTGCGACTCAGTTGCGAATGCCTTGCTGATAGCCATATTGATTGCTTGCACCCGGCAAATTGAGCAGCGTTGCGCTGCCTTGTGGAATTGCAGCGCCTAGATCAGGGCGTACGCCATGCCGGAGGAAATCGTTTTGATCGGGAGGTTGGTCTCGATTGGAACACCACCAGCCAATATTTAGGGTTCACGAAAGAATAAGGTGCTGACGGAATGTCGGCCTTCGCGCTTCAATGAGACCGGAGCGCGAACTCCCCCAATACCATGGAACCGGGCTGCTAAGAATACAATTGTCAGGCGCAGCCTATTGAGTGGTTCAGCCCACGTGCATTCCGGACGGCAGCATGTTCTATAGTCAGTGTCGTCTGGGGCTTTGGGCTCGGTTGCTGAAGACGACGCTCAAGGATATCCGGCCCTAGTCTGATTGAGAGGATATTTCCGAAGATGACCAACCCGAGCGCTTCAGCCATTAATACGGCTGCTTCTCTATACGATTCAGGCGACTTCTTCGACCTGGTGGCCCGGCGTATTGAGGATCCAATGCTGCCGGCGGCTCTGAGTTGCGGACAGGGCAACACTGTTGCAGGCATGGATGATCGGTGGTTGGAAGGGCTGGAGCCCTGGCGTC
>JAPOST010000191.1 GCA_026709535.1 Rhodospirillaceae bacterium | reverse complement strand
TCGCGCCGGGAGTGGCGAATAGCGGCGAGGTAGATATGGCGCGGAGGAGGCGATCAATACCGGCGGAGAGCGATGGGGCAGCATCATCGGAGACGGCCGGCAAAAAGGAAGCCTTCCGTTTCTTCGACAACCGCGAAAAGTACCTGATGTTCGTCACTACCTGTTCGGAGAAATGGGAAGTGGCACAGCGTGTCGGCCGCGAGATTCCATTTCTGAAACCGACTCCCCCAGCGTTGAACCTGTATGACGCGGGTGTCGGCGACGGAACAGTTCTGACCCGCGTCCTGCGCAACGTCCACCGCCATTTTCCGACAGTGCCGTTTTGCGTCGTCGGCAAGGAAATCAGCATGGAGGACGTGCGGCTGACGCTGGAGAAGCTTCCGGACCGCTTTCAGGAGCACCCGCAGCTCGTCGTCGTCCTGACCAATCTCAATTACGCCGAATCGACCCGGCTGAAGGTCAAAAACCCTCGGTTCAAGCTACCGATTAAACGCTGGGAGATTGCCCTGGATGGGACAACTGCCCACGAGTTCGACGAACAAGTACGAAAACTGAATCCAGTCCTGACGGAAGGCTGGCAGACAAAGACCAGCGAGAAGACGGGAAACCCGCTTTATGTTCAACCATCGATTCTGATTCTCTACCGGAAGGATCATGCCTTTGGCTTGGCCGATATCATTCCGCCAGAGGGAGGGACAACGGCAGGCTATGACCTGATCATTGCATCGCAGCCTTATCGCGCTCGGCTTCCGGCCGATATCAAGGTGCGAAATGTACTGGGACCGCTTGCCAAATCACTTTCTCCTGGCGGCCGTATGATCGTGATCCAATCGACCGGCAAGGACCCGGGCATGGAAATGATCAACGCTCTTTGGAAAGAGGAATTTCCGTTCGCCACACCGCGCGGTGATCTGATCAAGTCGATGAAGGAAACCCTGAGCGACAGTCACAGCGATCTGAACTATGATGCCCTGTCGGACGCAGATTCCCTGTTCCGGTATGAACTGCATGCGCTTCCGGACGAAGTCGGAGAGAATATCGGGACGTCGACCCTGCTCGCAGCCTGGAACGCCGCCACGTACGTCGCGCAGATTGAAGACGAGCGGATTGTTGATGTCCTGCGCGATGGTGATTATCTCAAAATCGCCCACGATGTGCTTAACCGGCATGGTGGCCTGTGGTTCGAAGACGAGAGCTTTCTGATAACACGCGGCTATTCCTGAGCGTCGCAGGCACGCCATTGGAGGCCAGTCAATTTCTGGTCACTAATCGTCAGTTAGAAACAAAAGGTTCTGTTGTATCCTGAACCATGGCCTGATCCTGCCGCCGCCGTCATGTGGCTTGTCACAAGGGGGAACAGACCGATGGGCAGGCGATCAGGCTTTCGGATGCGATGCGTGCGTCTCGTACACCTCGCCAACACCCCGCAGAGCCCCCAGAAACACGTCCGGCGCTAGTGGGACCGCTTCCTCGCCAAAGGCGGCGGCGACCGGCTGCCACCCGCGCTCCGGGGAACAGGTCAAGGCCCTGATCGCGCCCGGAACTCCGGTGCATGTCATCCTCGACACCGTCTCATCGCACAGGTCGGCCGAGGTCCATGCGTGGCTGAAGGACCATCCCGTTCCACTTCACCCCGACCTCGGCGTCTTGGATGAACGCCGTCGAGGCATGGAAGAGGGGGGATCAGAAGCTTCAGGAAATGGCAGCAAATGGTAACTGCTCACCCCTTTTGGTTTAGAGATTTTTTGCAGTGCCCCTGCTCATGTCGGCGGCGTTTCCGGCGAGGGCGATCTGGATGGCGACGAGGGGATTGTCTCCGAGCGCGGCCATCGCGCTCAGGTCGCTTGAGATGCGGCCCCAGGCCTCGGCGTGATGCCGTGTCCGGAAGCAACCGGATACCTTCATCTTGACCTTCGCCATCCTGATCTTCCGCTCTCCGGCATTGTTGGTGAAGCTGACGTGCGGGTCGCCCATGAAGCGCAGCACGGACTCCTCGTGCCTCACGAGGCACTCATGCAGGTTGTGCGCGTCGGACTTCGCGCGCCGCCCGCGCCTGCCTTCCGGGACCGGGGGAATGTCGGGCAGTTCCTTGCGGCTCTGGGTCAGGATGGTCCGGTACCGCTTGCGCATGCTCCGGCATTCGATCTCGGTCAGGACCTTGGCGTCGCTCTTGTTGACCTTGTGGCCGGCCTCGCGCAGCTCAGGCGCGCCCAGCGGAAGCCGTTGGACTCGATGACAAAGGCGAGTTTGCGGAGAAGATGAGAGCCGCACAGCTGGTGCCTGCACCGGTCGTAGGCGAAGTAGCTCGCTCAGCAGTCGTGGACGAGGACTCCTCGGTAGCGGGGAATTATCCCGATCTCGTCGATCACCGCGCTTCCGATGCAGGAACTTCAGGGTCAGGGACCCGTCGGTGAGGACGTGGAGCCATTCCGTCCTGCCGTCGACCCGGAAGCCGGTCTCGTCGGCATGCAGGGCCGGGCGTTCCAGGAGGTGCGCGACGGCGGCCGCCTCCCATGACATGAGGGCGTCATCAAGGCGGCGCACGTCGCCGAGGCAGGGGCCTCGGAGAGCTTGAGGCCGGAGATCGCATGGATCAGCGCGACGGCCCGGCGCAGGGAGAGCAGGTTGACGACGAAGGCCTGGAGGCCGGCGCCGTCCTGCAGCCGGTCGGGCGCCAATTTGAACCAGACGGTCTCGGTGACCACCGCCGCATGGTTGTTGACCTGCAGCGACATCGAGCGCCAGCCGGCAAGGTGCGTGTCATAGAGCCGGGACGGGTATCCGGAGATCATGACCTGGCAGTCCAGCGACTTCAGGAGCGTCAGCAGCGCCACATGCGCCGCGTCGTCGAAGCCCTCCAGGGCGCGGAGATCGATGCCGATGTTGCGGATCGCGGGCGGCTTGCGCTTCATGATGGCGCCGCCCCCAAGGAACGGCTCGATGTACACGTCATGAGGCGGCATCGCCGCGATGATCGCCTGGCTGAGACTGGACGTGGCCTTGGAACCGAACCATGCTGTCATCGCACAAGCCTCTCCGCCTGCCCGAAGCAACGCATGATCCGTAGACAGACCTCGGAGGCCATGGTGTCAAATGCAGTCCCTGCAGAAGAACGAGATGTTCACCCGGCGTGCCACAAACCGGGCACGCTACGAAAGGGGGGGAAACGGAACCAAGGGGTGAGCAGTTACAGCAAATGAATGGATCAAACCACTAGTCAGTTGGCT
>JAPOST010000135.1 GCA_026709535.1 Rhodospirillaceae bacterium | reverse complement strand
ATGTTCCAGACGGCGGATGCGTTCGGACTGCACCTCATTCTCGGCGCGAAGCGCCGCACGCGCCGCCAGTCCCGCCCCGCGAACAAGGCCTCGAACTGCGCATATCGCCCCGCCGGCCACACAAAGCCCTGCTCCTCCAGGCGCTTGCAGACCATCACCAACCCGGTCCCGTCCCAACAGACCAGCTTCAGCCTGTCGGCTCGCTTCGCCCGGAACACGAACACCGTGCCCGTAAACGGGTCGCGGCGCAGCGCGCGCTGCACACAGGCCACAAGGCCACCATGATCCGCACCCGGTTCGAGGCGAAGATCATGATGACGCATTCAGTGCAGAGACGATCTCCGCCAGCCGCACCGCCGGCACCAACCGTTCTGACGCTACATCCGTTCCGGCGCCTGTTCCTTCGGGCCGGCATGCCGCCGGAATTCCCGATGGTGGCGTTGCGCGTGACGCGCGGCAACGGTCGACTGTCGCCTCAAGACGCACCTTGCGTTCCCTTTGTACAAACTGCCGTATCTAGGGCGCGTGCTATAGCCGAGTCTGACTTCTCCATGCCGTCCCTCATCGGTTACGGACTCCTCCTTTCCTTTGTGATCCCGCCAGGACAGCGGGATGACATGGAGACATCCCAGGTCCCGGTGCAGTGCGTACGTACGTGCATGGGTTCTTGGACACCGCAGGATTCCGGCCCCCTCGCCATAACGGTGGGTCGGATGCTGCCTTATTTTGGCAGCGGCTCACGAACCATTGCCGAACAAAAGTCGGGTAGCCCAGGTCCTGTGTAAAACACCATAATCCCAGTATGGGCTCTGCTTTCCGAGCACAGCCTATAGAGCAAAGTGCGATCAAATTGTGATATCGAACTCTCTAAAATAATCTTACAATGCTCCCACTGAACCAATTTCGTTAGTTGCGCGACACGTAGTCTACAAAGCTCCATTTTCTATTCCTCGGCATCACGGACAAACCACTTCCACGCCCATGCCGTTGTCCATTTGTTGTGGCGTGTCTGTTGTTCCACGATCTTCTTGCCTCATGCCCAATGCAGCATCCATCCCGATAGCAGTCCATCCGTCAACCCCGCAGCTCTCTCGGCTTTTTCACGGCAGCTACAGAGGGACAACGTCTCAGCTTGATACAAGGTTTCTGTTCGGGTTGTCTCGCGTTCGTTCGACTATCGGTGTTCGGGAGTTGACAGGGTGCCTAGGCGTCAGGGGAACGATCCCAAACGCAGACTCATTCCAAGAGACGAAATAGGTACGGATGTCTTGCACCGACTTTTGGATGAAGCATGCTATACGGGCAGTGCGCTCCACAAACGAGTTGCCGCGGACTACGGCTTTCATCCTCCGGCGAACCCACGACCGAACAAATCACTGTGCGACGGCAGCGGACGGATCGTGCGGCTGGCCGAGGCGAGGGCGCTTTTCCGTGAAGGCGTCGAACGAGGCATGATCAGCAGCATTGGCCATGACGGACTTCCGAAGTATGTTTGGGCTGTGGATTCTGAGGGCCGCGTTTACGAGGCCAAGATTGAGCAGGGTAGCAGTAACTATCACGGCTACGAGTTGGGCGAGGACGACGACGGCATGCGGCGCTTGGTCGTAGAAGAGTGGCGGTTGCGATGCCAGGCGAGTTGACAGTCTCACTGTCAACCGAGGAACTTGCGTCCGGTTCGCCGGAGGAACGGGCAACTTTTGGCCTGTTTTCTGTGACAGCGAACGAACGGCTTTTGACTGCCGGTCAAGACAGTGAGAGCGACGAGCTCCGTCACGGTCCGTACGTTGCGGGGTATCCGCTTGCCGAGTGGCTTGCCTGGAACTGGTGGAAGCTTCGATGGGAATTGGGACGCCCCTCAAGGCAGGACGCCAGACGCCGCTGGGACTTTGCCCACCGGATGGCGACTATCGGTGAGGGCTACGCTTGGCCCAATATCATGATCTTCTCCGACGGAATGCAGTCGTTCCTTGAATCCGAACCTTCTCGAAGTCCAGGTGCTGTCCTGTTCCGCTACATCGGTGCTCAGCGACGTGAAGCGGTGTCGACGGAAGAAATGGAATCGGCGTTTGACGGATTCATAGAAAGCATTCTTGCCAGACTGGAAGACCACGATATCCGGGACACCAACCTCCACAGTCTTTGGAATGACTTGGCGATCGAACGAGAGGATCCAGAGGTTACACGATTTCGACGCTTGGAAGCACAGTTGGGCTACGATCCGGACGATGTTGACGAAGATACAGTGAACCAGCACCTTAGCGATGCAGTGAGACTTGGAGAGGGGGCGTTGGGAGAAATCGCTGGCGACGCAGCGTTTCGTGGTAATCGGGATGATCGGATGCTTTTCGCGTCGGAGATATCGGACATCGCGCTAAGGGATGGGTTCGACGGTAACATGAACGACGCCGTTAGATTGGCTGACGAGACAATTCTCCCGCAGCCCGGAGCGGTACGGGCTTGGCGTGTCGGAGAAAGCGCGGCACTTGACTTGCGCGACCAGTTGGATTTGAACGGAGAATGGGTGTCCGACCGCAAGCTCTCAGAGTTTGCGGGAACAACTACCGGAGTCATTTCGGATACGAACAGGCGATCAGATGCCATGTCGTTTCTGCTTGATCGGCAGAGCAACTCGGCTCGGGTGGTACTCAGATCAAAATGGGAAACGGGGCGACGCTTCGAGTTGGCGCGGTTGCTTGGCGATCGCGTCTTGGGTCATCAAATGCGTTACGCTGGTGAAAGCCTGTTTCCTGCGACCCGCACCTACAGCTACAGACAAAAGGTTCAGAGGGCATTTGCAGCAGAGTTTCTTAGCCCGTTTGCCAAAGTAGATGAGATGTTAAACGGCGATTACTCTGAAGAAGCGCAGAACGGTGTTGCAGAGTACTTTAAGGTATCGCCGATGACGATTCGTACGCAGTTGGTGAACCGTGGGCGCATTGAGGTGGAAGACGCACCGGATATTGCCGGCCGGGGTGCCGATTGAAGGCGACCAAAGCGCCTTTAAGTGTCTGAATCACAAGTCCTTGATCTCATGGTGTTCTTGTGAATCAGGCCCTTGGTCCTCGTGCGACCCTGCGCATGAGGAAGCGGCAGGCGGCGCGCTGTACCCGGGCCAGGGAACGCTCCGGGCGAAGGTCCGCTCCACGATCTCCAGGAGGTCCGGAAACGTGAGTTCCTTCAGTCGGTCCCGCCGCGTGCTGCCCCTGGTCCCGCCATCGGCAAACACCTTCGAGACC
>JAPOST010000172.1 GCA_026709535.1 Rhodospirillaceae bacterium | reverse complement strand
ATATTTAGCGAGGAATGGATACCCCGTACCACTCTGATGGGGTCTATCGAGAGACCGGACCGCGCGGTTCGAGACCTCCGTGTCAACATCATCGCCGACGACCATCGCACGACCAGTGTCGCGACCACAGACCGGAAACCGGATTCCACAAGCCTACCCATAGATGGCGCCAAGGTCGGTTCTTTGTCGGTTTCGGAGCGTGACTTGAACTAGGAAACCGACGTAGACTGTGGCAAATGGGAGTTTGCCATGCTGTTTCATGCCCGATCCAAGGATCGCCCCTTTTCACTTGGCACGTTTCCTCTGGAATGCTTGCCACGAGATGACGCCATAATGGCGGTTGAGAGCGACGGACCACGCATCCTCGCTCCGGTCGATGCGGCTGGCAACGCTCCGTTGGCCGCCGCGGCTCGAAAATACAGAGACATCTTCGCAGCATCTGCCGGGCAAGAGGCCGCCGCCGCAAAGGCTCCGGTACCAGACGATTTGAAAGCCCGTGCCAGCGACGTGAAGGGTATGGCGTATTTTATGGACTCTGCCATGGTAGGCATCTGCAAGATGGTGCCCAATGCTTGGCTGGAGGGCATCGACGCTCTTCCCCACACACACGCCGTTGTCCTGATGATTGAGGATGGCAAGCGTCCTGAAGGACACAACTTAGCCAAGGACTGGATCGACCCTGCCATTCGGGAAATTTCTGACATGCGCGCTGCGGAAATCGCGGTGTGCGTTGCTCGGCACATCCGGGCGATGGGGTTTGAAGCCCGCGCCGATGTGCCTGGTCATCGATACGTGAATGCTGACCGTCTGGCTGTTATGGCGGGTCTGGCAGTACGCGTAGACGGTCGACTGATCAATCCCTTTATCGAAGGCCGTTTCTCCTTGGCAGCGGTGACCACCGATTATGCCCTGGCCACCGACAGCCCCTTGGCGCAATCCGCTTGGAACGGTCGCGGTCTTAGTTACTGGTGGGGTCAGAATGGCGCTATGTCAGGGCGCGAGCGGAACCGCCGCGCCCGTCGACCGTCTCACTACAGCCACTATCCGATGGAGCAGGTCAAGGAGGTCGACCGCCCGACCACGTTGATCCTGGATGATGAAGTGCCCCGGGTACCAAAGCGGGCTGCTTTTTTCGAGCGGGCATTGCAGGGTGATCTAGGCAAGAAAGCGCAGAAAGAGCGCTCGCGTTTCTCCTTCAAGCATCCCTCGTCGAAGGGATTGCTGGGTGTAATCCGGTCGCTCGTGCCACATCAGGACGGCGAAGCTACCGACGTCAATACCGGACTGGATGATCCAATTGCCAACACCGAGGCGATCAAGGCGCTGTCCTACCATCTGGGGTCAGATCTGACTGGTATCTGCAAAATTCCACGCTATGCTTGGTTCTCTCACAAGGAGGACGGCCGCCCGATCAAGCCCTATCACAATTACGCTGTCGTGATGTTGATCGATCAGGGTTATGATACCATGGAGGGGGCGAGTGGCGATGACTGGATCAGTGGAACCCAGTCCATGCGCGGCTACCTGCGGGGTGCCGAGATCGCTGGTGTCATGGCGGAATTCATGCGTAGCCAGGGATTCTCCAGCCGCTCGCAAACTAACGCCGACAGTGATGTTTTGCAGATACCCCTCATTCTTTGGGCGGGCCTAGGGGAGTTGAGTCGGATCGGTGAGTTGGTTCTGAACCCCTTTGTCGGCCCTCGGTTCAAGTCTGTTGTGCTGACCACCGACATGCCGTTGGCGGCCGATAAACCGATTGATTTCGGTCTTCAGTATTTCTGCAACAACTGCCTGAAATGCGCCCGGGAATGCCCTTGCGATGCCATTCCGTACGGCAACAAGGTCATGTTCAACGGCTACGAGATGTGGAAACCGGATGCGGAACGCTGCACCCGCTACCGGCTAACCAACATGAAGGGCGCGGCGTGTGGTCGGTGTATGAAGACCTGCCCAATCAACAAGGTCGTCGACGCCGACGGGCCGATTGCAACGCGAGTGGCGAGCTGGCTGGGCGTCAACGCCATGTTTCTGAAACCGGTGCTGGTACCAATTGCCACTTGGATGGATGACAAGCTGGGCAATGGCATGCGCAACCCGATGAAGAAATGGTGGTTTGACCATGAAATCATTGATGACGTCGCAGTAGACCCTAGGGTTGGCACCAACCAGCGCGATATCGAACCGAATAAGAAGGTCAATCCTGCCAAACAGAAAATGGCATATTACCATGCCAACATGATGCCGCCTCCAGATGCTTGCGGAGCTTTGACAACGGTGAACCGGAAGGAAGCTGTTGCTGCCGGTGCGTTGCTTGAGACGCCGGCGGAAGCTTGGGCCCGTAAGCAACGCGAGGAGCCCGCCCCCGCTCATTACACGCCGACACCGCCCTCCGGCCAGGCCGACGATGAGAATATCGCTAGCCCTTATGCGAACCCAGTAAAACCGCAGTCACCTGTTTTTGATACGGCTGCGGAGTAGTGCTGAGACAGCCATTTCGAAATCGAGCGGCCTGACCCTGTGGCTGATTCTTCCGTACAATTCTTGCTTTGCGGTCAGCAGATAATCCGCAATGGGTGAAAATCGCTGCGTTCATGAGGGTGGCCATTCGGCCAGTATTTGGTGCGGGTAGGAAGGTTTTGACGTTCGATGGCTGGTGCTGAAGCTATTTGCTCATTGTCGTGACAGATTGGTGATATTGCGGCAGCTTACGGCAAATGACGCTATCATCATCAAAGAACCAGAGTTCTCCTATGATGTACATGATACCAATCACGATCCAAATTGACTCACGATCGCGATATGTTGTGGTGATGGTGAGGCAGCCCTTCATGGACTGTTTTGATCGATTGACGACGATCGGAGAACAACGATGGGTGCAGTGCGGCCCCCCGGACACGGCGCTTCAAATCCGTGGCAGAGCGGGCGAACATGGCATTGATGAACAAGTATCTTGCGGCGATCTTGTCGTTTGCCCAACCTCATGCTCCTGCATCTACCGCCCGGAACGCAATCCGATGGAGCAGATCATTCTGTTTCCGAAGTCGAAGCGCTTCGCCAACCGCGTGTTCAAGGGTGTCGTAACGCTGTAAAGAGGCATGCCGCGCAGCATGGCAATGGCTCACCGACCAGCCCGACCACATCGTCCCTCCCAGGCGAAGGTCCGCGCCACGACCCGGCGACGGGGGATGACCGTGAAACCCGCGGTGTCATTGGACCTTGCCCACGATCTCCAGGAGGTC
>JAPOST010000065.1 GCA_026709535.1 Rhodospirillaceae bacterium | reverse complement strand
GGCAGACGATTCCACATGGCCAGCGGATGGCCTCCAAATGCTCGACGCAGGATTTTTCGTCGGGAAAAGCCTCCAGGAGGGCAATGAGATTTTTATGGGATTTGAGCATAGCCGGTCACTCCGTTGACTTATGCCCTATATCGGTATTCAAGTTAGGGGTCTCAAGTATATAGACCCCAGACTTTTGGCTATCAAAGTTCGGCGAGGCCATACAATATCGGAGAGAGGGAAAACTGCCGATCATCAGATCACGTAAGAACATTTAGCCACCATCGGCAAACCGATTGCCGGGTGCGCGTCCGGGAAGGCGAGACGTATCGGTATCAGAGTTGTTCCGCTCATGATAAAATAAAGTTATTTCATAGGTTTATAACAAATCATTGCTTCATGAGTACCAATTTGGGCACCAGCCGGGACGGGAACAAACGGGAACGCCTGCGCCAATGCGAGCATGCCTCGCCGTGCGAAGGCAGGCTACTTCGGGGAAGTGGAGGATCGCGCCATGACAGAGCTATCGGAGCGAATCGCCCGACTGTGAGGAGCGCATGAATACCAAGCAAGCCGAATACAAGACCGACATTGCCCGGCTCGAAACGAAAATCTCCGAAGCGAAGGTCGCCATCATTCTGGCCGTGTTCGGCATTGTCGGTCTCGCCGTCGCAATACTGAAATTCGCCTGAGGGTCTGGCCCTCAGTTCACCACCGCTGTCCGGCCTTCGATCTCGGCGGCCTTGGTCAACAGGCTCTTGATCGCGGCGGTACGCTCCTCACGAGGCGCACGTTTTCCACTTCACCTGTTCCTGAAGGCTGCCCAGAGTTGCGCGCATTGGCGCAGGTTGTTCATTGGCGTTGCAATTCGCAGCGTGCCGATTGTGGGGAAAAATGTGGCTGTTTATTTCCAAAAATCCTAAAAACCCTTTAAATTCAATGGATTATCAGAAAAAGATGGCGGATGGGGTGGAACTCCTATAGACAAAAATAATCAATTATTTCAATGGATTACAGGAAATAGCCAATGCATGGGTACTGATTTGGGTACTCGAAGGGACTAGGAATTGAAGGGAATTGAAGGGACAAACTGGCACGGGACGGGAGTGCCGCCGCTGTGTCACCACGGAGCCAACAGAAAGGAACATGACATGCCAGACTACGAGATTGTCCGCTGCGATCTGGGCGGCTGGAATGTCGTCGATTGCGACGCCGTGAAAAATCCGCTGAACGGAAAAATCGTCGGCACAACGCATAGGACGAAAGCGGGCGCCATCAAAGCGATGCGGGAGCTAACCGAACAGCGCCCACCCGACCAGTAAGGTGATATTGACGCCCACCGTCGCCGCCGCGATCAGCGCCAGATTGTCGAGGCCACGTTGGCTGATGTGCTGAAATGGATTCATCATGGTGCCAGCGCCAGCGTGCGCGATGCCGACCATAGCTTTGCTTCTGCATCGTAGGAATTGCGCAGGTCCGTCCGGGATGCCGCCCACGGCGACGCCCGCATCCGTTCGACAACCCGATCTGCCAGGGCCTGGCCGATGCTGCGGTCGAAAGAGAGAGCCGTCACCTCGATGTTCATCGCCAGAAGTTCGCCGTCCAGCGTCCGGGCGATGGCCCGCGATCCCGCGACCCGATAGGTCAACACAGCGCCATGTCGGCGGATTTGATCCAGCGGCGCCACGTCGGGCCAGGTCGGCGCGAGGCCCTGAAGGAAGCTGGCAACGCGATCGATCATCGGACGGCCACGCAACGGAGTTCGAGACGCCGGCGCTGATCGCGGACAACGCTTTCAATCTCGAACTCAAGATCGTCCTGTGTGTCTCTCAGCCTCCATCGTGGCTTAGGCCGCAGCGACGTTGCACGGATGCTGTAGCTGCGATCCCACGTGGCCGCAATCGCGTCTGCCTCCAGCCCGACGCGGCCTCTGAATTCTTCCCGGATTGCCATGACGGAATGCTCCCTGAATGTCGGGATACGCTGGCCCAGCGCGTCGGGCTCGCCCGGCAGCGGCTCGCACAGGACTATCGGGGTCGTGCCTCTCATAACGGCTGCAACCGCCGCGCCGGCTCGCGTGGGACAGCTTCCAGCATGATGCGGGTGCCACCAGAAACGCCAATCGGTTCACCATCGTACAACCTCGACAGAAGTTCCAGCGCCAGCCGTCTTACCGCAAGCGGCACCAGGCCGACTTCCCGTGTCGCCTCCACGACGGTCGAGGTGGCCTCCCAGCCGCCCGCTGGTGGCGAAATGCGCACGCCCAGCGGCGATCTCTCGAAAACATGGCCATCGATGGCCGTAACATTGAAGATGGCCGCCAGCGCGGCTTCCTGCGGCTCCGGTGTCTCGATCCTGTAACGCTCCGTCCGCTCCAGCAACGGCAGGCCGGTCTTCAATTCGATCCAATTGATGACTTCGGCGATCAGATCCCCGACCTGCGCGTCCTGGTCCGTGTCGTCCGCCGGAATTTCCAGTTGTGCCTTGGCTTGTTCCAGAGAGACGATTTGAGAGGCAGTTTCAGCCATCGCTGAGCCCCGTCAATCTCGCGGCAGCGGCCTGGTCCATGCCGGCCTCGACCAGGCTCTTGTAGCTCCGGGCGCGCATGGTGATATCGATGCGAAAGACGCGGCTGGCGTCAAGCGCAACGGGCTGGCCGAGTTGCTGGCCGATATCGTGCGCAAGCCGATCCGCGCGATGCTGCAAGCGTGCCTGAAATACCCGCTGTGCCTCCCTCTGGCTTGCCCCGCCCCCCTCGGTCGTCACCAGGGCCACCGGGACACCACAAGCGCCAGCAATCTCGCGGGTCAAGCGCTCCGAAATTCTGGTAAGCCCCTCCGTGGGATCGAATCCGACGGCGGCTGGACGCACGGAGCCGGACTCGCCCTTCAAGTCGTAAGGCGCCGCCGTTTGTATGATTGCCATGCGCCCGCGGTTTCTGCCGCCCAGTCGTGGCGCGGCCAGCGAGGCGGCTTGCGTCTCGGCCTCGGTGCCCGCCTGGGTGCCCCGGTCGACGGAGGCGGTATCGGCGGTCTCGGCAAGCTGAAGGATGTATCCCGCCGGGCCGCTCGCTCTGTCGGCTATCTGGCTATCCAGCTCGGCCAGGGCGCGCCCCGTGGGTCCCTCCCAGGGAGCAACGCCGGCCCAGGTGTCGTAAGCGGCATGTTCCCATCTGATATTGAGAATTTCACCCGGCAGGACGTGTTGCGTGGTGCTCTGTCCGGGATCCCGGTTCCATGTAAGTATCCAACCGCCCGCCGTCCGCTCGGCCACACTCGGCCTTTCCAGCATCAATTCCCCGTCGGCGACGGTGACATGCCAGCGAGAGACGCCCCGGCGGATGAGATCGGCCCCCAGCGTCGCCAGAAATGTCCTGTCCACCG
>JAPOST010000084.1 GCA_026709535.1 Rhodospirillaceae bacterium | reverse complement strand
ACCGATCCGGTGAGCTTCATTCGTCAATTCGAGTGCGTTACTATTGACGAGATACAGCGGGTGCCGGAGTTGATCCGCGAGATCAAAATTTCAGTCGATCAGGACCAGAGGCCTGGCCGGTTTCTGCTCACCGGATCTGCCAATATTTTGACCATCCCCACCGGGACTGAATCTTTGGCGGGGCGTATCTCCGTGAGTGAACTGCTGCCTCTCTCGCAATGCGAAATTGAGCATCGCGAACACAATCTTCTCGACCGTCTTTTCGATAGCGACCAGACGCCTTTTCCCATCGGCCCGTATGATGTCACGGGCCTGGAAGCCCGGGTGCTGTCGGGCGGCTATCCTGAAATGCTTTCCCGATCCACGGAGGCAAGGAAACGTGCCTGGATTAAGGACTATGTTCGAACCCTCCTGACCCGCGATATCAAGGAGATCATGAACGCCCACAATCTGAAGGAAATCACGACACTACTTCAGGCATCGGCGATCCAGTCAGCGCAGTTGGTTGTCTACACCCATATCGCCAACGATCTTCGGTTAAGTGTGCCAACGGTTCAGCGTTATATCGGCACGCTTGAGCAGATGTTTCTGATCCGCCTTCTTCCGGCCTGGCACCGCAACGAGTTGAAGCGGTTGATCCGCACGCCGAAGCTTCATTTTCTTGATTCAAGACTTCTCGCCTTAATCCGCAAAATATCGCTGTCGCGAATTGAAAGTGATCGCAGCCTGTTCGGGCCGCTGCTCGAATCCTTCGCCTATGCCGAACTCCTGAAACACGCTGCCTGGTCCGATCAGGCATATTACTTCTATCACTACCGCGACAAAGACAAGGTTGAGGTCGATTTCGTCATCGAGCGCAGCACTGATGAACTGGTCGGAGTAGAAGTGAAGGCATCAGCCACCATTATTATAGTCTTCTTGCAGTCAGCCGCAGACGCCACCCTTAGGAAGTCGCGTTCGAGGTGTGTATCGACACTCAGGCGACAACAGTCGTGTTCAGGCGATCCAGCACCAACGCTCTGAGGGCGGCCTCGTGCGCTCGGCGCGATCCAGTAACATCAAGCGTCGCAATGAAGAGGTCTTCGTTAGCGTCCCGCCTTGCAATCGAATATCGTTGCAGGATCGGATCGGGTGGTAGCGCGGCATGATGCGGAAAGAGCAGCATGACCTGCGGGCAGTCATAGATCTGACCGTAGGCCATGAGTTGGTAGACATCAGCTTGGCTCACGCCATGTTTGGGATCGTCGACATGCGTAGTAATGCGCTTCCACTTCGTGTCAATGATGAGACTAGTCCGTCTGCCCCGCCGAACGATCAGGTCAGGACGGGTTTGAAACCGGCCTGCATCTCTCTCGAATAGGCAATGACGGAGACCGCCTTGCGCCGAAACACTCAGGTCGGTGTCTGCGAGGGCACGGGTCAGCAGCTTTGCCACGTATGCCTCGAATAGAACGTTCATTTCGAACAGAAGGGCGTGACCATGGATGGGACCGGCGCTCGTCTGCTGATGCCGGTCATCCAAAAAGCGACATGCAAGAAAAAGAAGCTCGCGCCATCGCCTATTTGTCCGATCAAGCACGATCAGATCCCAACGCAAGGCGCCGGTGGGCACCTCCGAAATATCTGCGTAGGCGAAGTTCAGCTCGCGCAGGATGCGCTGATTGTCGGGAGCCCGGGCGAGGCGGGAGAGCTTGCCGATGGCCGCCCGCATGACCTGATTGTGCGCAATGTCAGGCGACAACCCGTCGAACCGGCAGGCGAGCTTCTGCGGCGAGATCGCGAGAGCCGAGAATTGCCGCGTCACATCGAGACGGCCTCGGAGGGCAGGGAGGTCGGCTTCTTGATCAATATACTGCCGTGGCATGCCTTGGCGCACCGCGTCAGCGAGTTTGTTACAGAAAAGGCGGATCAGCAATTCTAGGATCGTGTCACGCTGCCAGCCGAGTTGCGTGATGGCTCCGGTATCTACGTCGATGTCCCACACCACAGCCAGCATGTGGACCAGCCGGTGGCGCAGCGTGTCATTGTTCGCACCGCTTTCTCCCGCGCTTTCGATCTTCGGCAGAATCTCAAGCTGGCAGTCGGGCGAGGCGATCACCCCTACCACACCACGGGCGCGAAGGCCTTTTCGGCCGTGTTCAAGCACTTCGTTTCCGCCAATCCGCGAGAAGTCGGATGCCCGTGCAGTCGCTGCGATCCGGTCCGCCTGCGCCGCCGGGATTGTCGTTTCGTCGGTGCCGTAGCCGATACGTTCCCATTCGCGGATGGTACGGCGGATCATGCCCCGAGCAGTCTGGTGTAGTCGAAGCCCTCTTTTGCGGGACGCAGTTCCCAGCGGAACCGGGGCAGGGTATCGCCATCCTCAAGGCCAGGAGGCGCCTCAAGTGGAGAACGGTTGAGGAACCCGCCGGTTACTGGCCCTTCATGCGAGGCTGCGTCACCCAGCACAGCCGCGATCTTTTCCCAATCCTCAAAAAAGTACTCGGCCAGCAACGGAATCACCCTATGCCGCATGACAGCGTCCACATCAGCCTGTGACGTGCAGTCCATGAAATAGGCATGCCCAATCTGGTGTTCGCGGTCGTAGAGGTATTCGATCCGCTCGTTAATCGTGGTCAGGATTTGCGGTAAATTGAGCCCACACGCCTCGCCTGCTCTGGCCAGAAGGGACGGATCGGGCATCATCTCGCAGAAGGCGAACCGCCGGCGCAGCGCCGTGTCGAGTAGTGCAATTGATCGATCCGCAGTGTTCATCGTGCCAAGGATATGCAGGTTCGAGGGTACGCCGAAGTGATCACCGGAATAAGGTAAACGGACCTTCAGCGCGTTTGGCTGTCCCAGACGCTTGTCCGGTTCGAGGAGTGTGATCAGTTCTCCGAATACTTTCGAGATGTTTGCGCGATTGATCTCGTCGATGATCAGAACGAAGGATTCCGGCTCCGCTGGTCCGTCCGTTTGCTGGCTGTTCAGGTAGCGCTCCAGAGCAGGAATGTTGATCTCGCTACCAAAGAGCTCGTAGATCGTTTTGCTTGTGAAGCGTCGCGAGTAAATCTCGCTGACGGATATGCCTGCCCGATCCACCTAGTGCCAACGCACGGAACGTCGATGGGCGTAGCCCCCCTCCGGTCGGGGGTGGTATTCGTAATCTCCCGTAAATTCGCCGATCGCCCGAAACAGCGAATTGCCCTTCGGCACCACCACGATGGCGCCGGGCCGAACCCAGTTGCGAAAGATGAACGGCATCTGGACTACAGCGGCATGGGCGTTGATATCGGGGTACTCGTCCCTATTCGTCTCAGCTTTGCAGGTTTCGATAATCGCTTTGCGATCAGCGTACCTATTGTCACTCCAATCGATATCTGCGAATCCGAGAAGCGTGTAGCCGCCTTCGATGGCTTCCTCGAAGAGGTGCATGTCTTCGGGGTTGTTTGCCTCGCCAATCGACATCTTGAAAACTTGTCGGTCTGTGACAGTGATCGCATCGTCTCCGGGCGATGGACTGCGGCTTGTTTCCGCGCGTTTGGCGATTCGTCGGAAGATGCCAGGAACCGTTTCCAGCCGGAAACCGGCATA
>JAPOST010000180.1 GCA_026709535.1 Rhodospirillaceae bacterium | reverse complement strand
GGTGGTGACGGCGGACCGTCGGTTCGCAAATGCCGTGGCGCCGACCCAGCACGGCGAAGCCGTGATGACGCTGGACGATTACGCGAAAACGCGATGATCGCGAAATTTTTTTCGATCATCCTCCTAGTGCCTCCTGTCCTCCCATGTCCCGACTGGAGAGGACAGGAGGGTACATTCATTTCATGCAGGAAATCCCCTTGTCCGGCGGCTTGACAAGGCTTGTGCGCAGGTTTGGATCTTCCTTCCAGGGGCACCGAAGCCGGGAGGACGCGCGGCCGAGGAGCGATTGCACGGCACGGCCGCGAACGACAATGGCGGGCAGGAAGCGCGGATCGACGCCGCCGTGATGCGGCTCGCCCGCCTCTTGGGCCGGCTTATCGACCCGATCCTGGCGTGAAGATCGCAAACCTCGCTCTCATGATCCCACGCCCGGCGCTTCCCCCACCGGAGAAGATTGCCGACAGACCCTTGATCGCCTGGCGCTTCCACGCGCCGACCTCGTTCGGGTGCATCTGGTGTTTCGAGGATGTCTCCTGAAGCGTCCGATCGATCCGGAGAGTATGCAGGGCGATCTTCGCCTTCAACTCCCCTGAAAACCTGCGGCGCTTGCTCATCTGCATTCCTCTGTCACAAAGCGGAATACACCCTGACGAACTGTCCGATCTTTCGGGACCACCTCACTGAGCCTACCGACCTTACCCGCCGGATACCGCAAACGGCGGCTCCAGGGTCCAAGAGCCTGTTCCTGAAGTCACGAGTGACGTCAGGGTCTGACGCATGAGTGATTTTGCGGTTATCGATCAGGGACCTGGCTTTTGCACGCCCTGATGCGTGAGAAAGCAGCATGCGGCCAGGCCCAGGCATCGTACAACCTGGCGCCCCGCGACGCTGCAGGCGTCACGCGACGCTGCACGAAAATGGCTGTGCACCGCAGAAGACGGCGGATGACAAGGGAAACCTGACGCCATGGGATCAGCGGCGCAATCAGTCGCCACACCCCTCATTCTGTCGATGGTTCCCCGCGCTCATGTGGCCCTCGGTCAACCACCCGCCATATCGCTGGCAGGTCCCGACAGAAGACCAGACCGTCAAACCGCACGCGACTTCAGGAACAGGCTCTTGCACCACTCACCGGGACACGATCACCTTAGCTTCTTCCAAATCACCATTCACCATCTCTCGAACCATTTCATCGAAGGGTGTCCGAGGTTCCCAGCCAAGCACCCTCTTGGCCTTCGCCGGATCACCCAGGAGCAGGTCAACCTCGGTTGGACGGAAATAGACCGGATCCACGATCACCCTCACGATTCCACTCCCCCTCTCCCGCCCGACTTCGTCAATCCCGGATCCGCTCCACTCGATTTCACGACCAACGGTTGCGAATGCTGCTTCGACAAAGTCGCGTACGCTGCGTGTCTCACCTGTCGCCAGGACATAGTCGTCCGGCTGATCCTGTTGCAGGATCAGCCACATTCCCTCGACATAGTCGCGCGCGTACCCCCAGTCGCGCCGAGCGTCGAGATTCCCCAAGTAAATCTTTTCCTGAAGGCCCAATTCTATGGCTGCGACGGCACGAGTGATCTTGCGGGTTACGAAGGTTTCACCACGTGTCGGCCCCTCATGGTTGAACAGGATGCCATTGGAGGCATGCAGGTCATATGCCTCGCGATAGTTGGCAACAATCCAGTAAGCGTACAACTTGGCCGCTGCATAGGGGCTTCTGGGACGGAACTGCGTTTCCTCGTTTTGAGGCGCTGGTGCATTTCCATACAGTTCGGATGTCGATGCCTGATAGAAGCGGGTTGTCTGTTCCAAGCTGAGCAATCGAATCGCTTCAAGCAGTCGGAGCGGACCCAGCGCATCGGCATTGGCTGTGTATTCTGGGGTTTCGAAACTGACATGGAAATGGCTCTGCGCCGCCAGATTGTAAATCTCGTCGGGCTGTGTTTGCTGCACCAAACGCACTAGGTTGGTAGCGTCCGTCATGTCACCATAATGCATGGTGAATGGCAGACCTTCTTCATGTGTATCATGATACAAATGATCAACGCGGCCCGTGTTGAAGGAGGATGAACGTCGCTTGATGCCGTGGACCTGGTATCCCTTGTCGAGCAGAAACTCCACCAGACAAGCCCCGTCCTGACCTGTCACACCGGTGATCAATGCGACCTTCTTATCCGTCATGCCCAAATCCGTTTGGCGCCGCGCGCCGCATTGCTGTCCCGGCAATATTGTCCAGGAACCACTGATAGGTGCCCTCCAGTCCATCGCGTAGATTCGTACTGGAAGTCCAGCCAAGGGAAGTCAAGCGGGATATCTCCATCAGCTTGCGTGGTGCGCCGTCAGGCTTTGACTGATCAAAGACATAGTCGCCCGAATACCCGATTATCTCGCCTATCAAACGTGCCAGTTCCGCAATAGCGATATCCTTCCCCACACCAACATTGATGTGTTCATCAGCATCATAGTGCTTCAGCAAGAAGACCAAAGCGTCCGCAAGGTCATCGACATGCAGAAATTCCCGTCGTGGGTTGCCCGACCCCCAAATGGTCACGGGAATTTTTGTCTCCTTGGCGACATGCAGCCTCTGGATCAGCGCCGGAATTACGTGACTGGCCTGCTCGTCAAAAAGATCGCCGGGCCCATACAGGTTGGTCGGCATCGCCGAAACAAAGGATTTACCAGCCTGACGGCGCCAGGCCTGGCACAATTTGATCCCCGCGATCTTGGCAATGGCATACCATTGATTGGTTGGCTCCAGCGGACCAGTGAGCAACGCGTCCTCCACTATCGGCTGACCCGCCAGTCGCGGATAGATGCAGGATGATCCGAGAAACAACAGCCGCTTGATGCCGCTTTGTGCAGCCGCGTCGATCACGTTCGTCTGGATCTGAAGATTGTCACTCAGAAAATCGACAGGATGCGTATCATTTGCCGCGATTCCGCCTACCCTTGCCGCCGCGAGGATCACGACGTCAGGCTGCATGTCACCTATCCAGTCTCTAACCGGTTGCTGTTCACGAAGATCGAGTTGTCGCCGATCCGCTGATAGAATTTCGCAATTCTCGATGGTCAGGCGGCGGACGAGAGCGGAACCTACCATTCCTCGATGACCAGCAACCCAGATACGCTTGCCGACGAGTGAAAGAGAAGGGTCAGACGGTATCATGAAATCCTGAAATCAGCGTTTTACGCGCAAGCACGATACAAGAAGAATGGGGCGAGTGATGGGATTTGAACCCACGGCCTCCTGGACCACAACCAGGCGCTCTAACCAACTGAGCTACACCCGCCACAAACCGCTGGCATGACCTGTTTGAGGTTTGCAAAGGAATTTCATTCGGGTCTGAGGAGACCGTCTCGGCACTCTGACCCGAAGACTGCACTGCCATACACTAGTTCAAGCGACCTCACCACGCAGTAGCAGGTCACTTTGAAACACGGGAACTGGCCACCGTGCCTGTCGCTGATGCTTGCCTGCTACGAACAAGATACGCTCAAGACAGGTGCAGGTTCTCAGGGGACACAATTGGTTTCCTGCTTTGATCATAGTCCCTCAACTATAACAGTATTGCGTTCCG
>JAPOST010000095.1 GCA_026709535.1 Rhodospirillaceae bacterium | reverse complement strand
CGGGGTGGTTCAGGGATCGAAGCTGGGCGCCATACCCGCATCAACTGGACACGTTGGCGACAGTCCAGAGTGGGCGAAATGCCCTTTTGATCGCCCCCACCGGCGCGGGAAAGACCTTGTCGGGCTTCTTGCCCAGCCTGATTGATCTGGCTGATCGTGGCAGTTCGGATCGGGATTTCAGCGATCTGCACACACTGTATGTTTCGCCGCTCAAGGCGTTGGCAGTGGACATCGCACGCAACCTTGAAACACCGGTACGGGAGATGGCTCTGAACATCCGCTGCGAAACGCGTACGGGTGACACACCCAGTGCGAAACGCACCCGCCAGCGACAACGACCGCCCGATATCCTGATGACGACCCCGGAATCGCTGTCGCTGCTTCTGACCTATCCGGAGGCTGCGCGCCTGTTCGGCCACCTGAAATGTCTGGTCGTTGACGAACTGCATGCCTTCATGTCCACCAAGCGGGGAGACCTGCTGGCTCTCGCCATGTCCCGACTGGGCCGACTCGCCCCGGACATGCGTCGGATTGGCCTTTCCGCGACAGTGCATGACGAAGCCGCCTTCCAGCGCTGGATCGCCCCCAATGCCGACAGCGGCACTGTACAAGTCGTCCGCGCGCCACCGGGAACCAATCCCGATATCTCCATCATCCAGTCCGAAGCGCGGATTCCGTGGTCCGGCCATATGGGGACTCACGCTTTACCGGCCGTCTACAACCACATCAAGGCGCACCGGACTACGCTGATCTTCGTCAACACTCGGGCCCAGGCCGAGATTGTCTTCCGCATGCTGTGGCGGATAAATGACGAGGGGCTGGCAATCGCCCTGCATCACGGGAGCCTGGAGCGGGAGCGACGGCGCAAGGTCGAAGCGGCCATGGCTCGCGGACAGTTGCGCGCGGTCGTCTGTACATCTTCCCTGGATCTCGGCATCGATTGGGGTGATGTCGATCTGGTAGTCCAGATGGGTGCACCCAAGGGCGCCAGCCGTCTATTGCAAAGGCTGGGGCGGGCCAATCACCGCTATGATGAACCGTCAAAGGCGGTCTTGGTCCCGGGCAACCGTTTCGAATTCATCGAGAGCCAGGCAGCGATAGACGCAATCAATGCCGGTGATCTGGATGGCGATCCGGAGAAGGAGGGAGGACTGGACGTACTGGCTCAACATCTGGTCGGTATCTGCTGTGGCGACCGGCTGACTGCGGATCAGATGTTCGATGAGATCAGCCGTTGTGCGCCCTATCGGACGCTCAACAGGCGTGTGTTCGACGAAGTGCTGGATTTTGTCATCACAGGTGGCTACGCATTGGGAGCCTACCAAAGATACAAACGCCTTGTTGTCGACGATCAGGGTCGTCATCACATTGCCGATCCGCGCCTTGCCCGCCAGCATCGGATGAACGCTGGCGTCATTATCGAAGCGCAACTCCTCAAGGTCCGCGCCGGTGGCCGTAGCTTGGGTCAGGTCGAAGAATGGTTCGTCAACGGTCTCGTCAGAGGCGACACCTTCATCTTCGCTGGCCAGATACTGGAATTCGACGAAGTCCGCGAGATGACGGTTTGTGCGCGGATGGCGGTGGGCGTCGAGACGCCGAAAGTGCCGGCTTACGCTGGTGGCCGCCTGCCTCTGACCACCAATCTGGCTGCACGTTTGCGCGCATTCCTTGCCGATCCCGAGACATGGGAAATCTTCCCTGAACAGGTTCGCTCCTGGCTTGATTTTCAGGCCGAGAAGTCGGCGCTTCCCAAGTCCGATGGCCTGTTGGTCGAAACCTTTCCGCGTCAGGATAAATGGTACATGATGGCCTACTGTTTCGAAGGCCGGAACGCCCATCAGACACTGGGCATGTTGCTGACGCGGCGCATGGAGCGGGCCGGGCTGGGGCCGCTGGGGTTTGTTGGCACGGATTATGTCATCGCCACCTGGTCGCTGAAACCACCGGAGGAGCTGGAGAGCCTGTTTGGTCCGGACATGCTGGGTGACGATCTGGAAGCCTGGATGGCCGAGAGCACGCTGCTGAAGCGCACCTTCAGGAACGTTGCGATCGTCGCCGGTCTGGTCGAACGGAAGCATCCGGGTCTGGAAAAGACAGGCCGCCAAATCACCTTCAGCACCGATCTGATCTACAACGTCTTGCGCCGTCACGAACCCAACCATATTCTGATGCGCGCGACCCGGCAGGATGCTGCGACTGGTCTCACTGATATCCGGCGCCTTGGAGAGATGCTGGTCCGGGTTCAAGGCAGGATTAAGCACCGGCGACTGGGCAGGGTGTCGCCGCTCGCCGCGCCGACTTTACTTGAAATCGGGCGGGAAAGCGTCGGTGGCGAAGCCGTCGAAGACCTGCTGGCGCAGAAAGAAGAACTGCTGGCGGAGGCGGGTTTGCGCTGAACCGCGTCCGGGCGAGGCGCACCAATCGACCCACCGACACTTCTTGTCGACCGTCAAACCCGGCCGTAGATCATGGCCATCTGTCCATGATCTCTTGAGGTCCGAGCCATGCCGCTGGATGCAGCGCCCGAGATCCTCCCGTCGACCTGTCCCCACGATTGTCCCAGTACCTGTGCGCTGGATATCGAACGGCTGGATGCCCACAACATTGGTCGGGTTTACGGCGCCAGAAGCAACCCGTACACCGCTGGCGTCGTTTGTGCAAAGGTTGCCCGCTACGCGGAGCGAGTACATCATCCCGATCGCCTGACACAGCCGCTGCGCCGCGTCGGCAATAAGGGTGTCGGTATCAAAGCCTTCGAACCGGTTGGCTGGGACGAGGCGCTGGATGAAGTTGCTGCCAAGCTGATTGCCATTACCGAAGAAACTGGCAGCGAGGCCGTTTGGCCGTATTTCTACGCAGGAACCATGGGCTTGGTGCAACGCGACGGAATCGATCGGCTTCGACACGCCATGCGCTATTCCCGGCAGCATTCGACCTTCTGCAACACGTTAGCGGATTCAGGCTGGCTGGCCGGCGTTGGCGTCAAATACGGCAGCGATTCCCGGGAAATTCAAGAAGCTGATCTGATTGTCGTATGGGGCGGCAACCCGGTAAATACCCAAGTCAACGTGATGACTCACATTGCCACGGCGCGGAAGACTCGCGCGGCGAAACTGGTGGTGATTGACCCCTACCGGACAGGAACTGCAGAACAGGCGGATATGCACCTGGCGCTGCGGCCTGGAACGGACGGCGCATTGGCTTGCGCCGTCATGCATATTCTGTTCCGGGATGGCTTTGCCGATCGTGGCTATCTGGCGCAATACGCTGACTGTCCAGCGGAACTGGAAGCGCATCTGCAGTCTCGCGGACCGAACTGGGCTGCCGATATCACGGGCCTGTCGGCTGAGGAGATCGAGGATTTCGCCGCCCTTTATGGTCGGACCAAGAGGGCCTTCATGCGAATTGGGTACGGGTTCACGAGATCGCGCAACGGCGCCGCCAACCTGCATTCCGTCACCTGCATTCCGACAGTTGCCGGGAAATGGCAATATCGCGGGGCTGGCGCACTCTATTCCAACGGGGGGCTGTATCCCGTCGATGCGACGCTCATTCGCGGGCTGGATGTGCTGGACAAGTCTATCCGCTTGCTGGACCA
>JAPOST010000121.1 GCA_026709535.1 Rhodospirillaceae bacterium | reverse complement strand
GTTGGAAGGCTTCAAGTTCATCAGTCATGCTGCGCCCATTAGGCGTTATCAGTACCTGCGTTGAAATGGGTCATATAGGCTGCGAAGGCAATAAAGGTCGGTTTGACGCGGGTTGTTCCTCAGTGCCCCATGCCGCGCAACAACTGGTGAGGCCACGCCTGCAAGTTGGCCCGACTACACCACCTCGCAAAGCACGGCCTCGGCCTGTGCAATCACTATTTTCACCGCGTTCTTGGCCAGATCGGGCGGGTATCCGTATGTCGTCAGAATGCGGCGTACCAGAACGCGCATCCTGGCACGAGCGCTTTCCTTCCTGTGCCAATCGACGGTCACATTCGATCTCATGCACTCCAGAAGCTCATGCGCGATGATGCGAAGCTGCGCGTTGCCCATCACCTCGACCGCACTCTGGTTCTGTGCCAGAGCGTCATAGAAAGCCAGTTCATCATCCGAGAGCCCTTCTTCCACGCCTCGGTCAGCAGCCGCCCTGATGTCCCGTGCCAGATCAATCAGTTCCTGGATCATTTCGACGGTCGAAATCGCGTTCGAATGGTATCGCGCCACGGCCTCTTCCAGCCGCGCCGAAAAGGCCTTGGACTGGACAACATTGCGTTTCGCCCGGGGCCTGATCTCCCCGTTCAGAAGTTTCTGCAAGGCGGCCAGAGCAAGGTTCTTGCGCTCCATGGTCTGCAGTTCCAGAAGGAAGTCTTCGGACAGAATAGAGATATCCGGAGATTGCAGCCCCACAGCAGACAGGATGTCGACAATCTCGGCATTCGCGACCGACGCATCGACAAGCTGTTCAATCGCGAATTGCTTTGACCGTGCGCTCAACCCGGTGCCCGAAGCAGCCTTCACGATGGCTGAACGCACCGCCTGATAGAAGCCGACCTCCTCTTTTGCGTCGCGAGCAACGTCGCTCGCCGCCGCCAGAGCGAACGCTTTCCCCAGTTCGAGGACGGCTGACTGAAAGCGTTGACGTTCCTTGCCTTTCGCCTTGTCGCCATCGACGCGCGCGGCGGCCTCTTCCTGCCTCTTCAAAATCCAGTCCATCGCATCGGCAAGAGCAACCAACCTTTGTCGCGGCTCTCCGGCAATGCCGGATGAGATATCGTGCCCATGAAACATCCCGCGCACGATATCGAGTTTTTCCTCCAGCACCGCGACGGCCTGCGCCTCATCAATTCCGGTGCGGTTCTGATCGCGTTCGGAGTATTCCGCCAAGGCGCTTTTCAGGTTCTGGAAGACGCCGATGTAATCAACGACAAGCCCGCCCGGCTTATCACGAAACACCCGATTCACCCGCGCGATAGCCTGCATGAGAGTGTGTCCCCGCATGGGCTTGTCGACATACATCGTGTGCATGCAGGGCGCATCAAAGCCGGTGAGCCACATGTCGCACACGATCACCAGTTTCAGGGGATCGTCGGGGTCACGCGCGCGGCTCGCAATGTCGTCCCGCCCCTTCTTGTTGCGGATATGGGGCTGCCAGTCGAGGGGATCGGACGCCGACCCGGTCATCACGATCTTCACAGTCCCCTTTGTGTCATCCTCCGAATGCCACTCCGGCCTGAGGTCTACTATGTGCTTGTATAGGGACACGCAAATCCGGCGGCTCATGCAGACCGCCATCGCCTTGCCGCTCAATCCATCAAGGCGGGCTTCAAAATGCTGGACCAGGTCCTGTGCCACCTGACGCATCCGTATGTCGGACCCGACCAGCGCCTCAACGCTTGCCCATTTGGCCTTCGCCTTCTCCTGTTCCGGCAAGGTCGTATCTTCGAGGATGTCTTCAATCTCGGCGTCAATCATTGGCTTCTGGTCTTCGTCCAGTTCGATCCGCGCCAACCGGCTTTCGTAGTAGATCGGCACCGTCGCACCGTCTTCGACCGCGCGGGTGATGTCGTAGACGTCAATATCCTCGCCGAAGACCGCGCGCGTGTTCTTGTCGGCTCCCTCAATCGGGGTTCCCGTGAACCCTATGAATGACGCGTTGGGCAAGGCCTGGCGACCATAGTGAGCATGCCCGTAGCGCCGCGCGCCCGTGCTCTGGTCGAGCTTGGCATCGAACCCGTACTGGCTGCGATGGGCTTCATCGGCAATAACAATCACGTTGCGGCGGTCGGTCAACTCCGGAAACCGCTCTTCGCCATACTCGGGCGCGAACTTCTGCATGGTCGTGAAGATCACGCCGCCGCTCGACCTCCGGAGAAGGTCCCGTAAGTCGTCCCGGCTGTCTGCCTGCTCGGGTGTCTGGCGGATCAGGTCCTTGCACATCCCGAAGGTGGTGAAGAGTTGGTCGTCGAGATCATTGCGATCCGTCAGCACCAGCAGCGTGGGGTTTTCCAGTTCCTCCGACCGCACCAGCAAGCCCCCGAAGAACGCCATCAACAGGCTCTTGCCTGACCCTTGCGTGTGCCAGATCACGCCGATGCGCCGATTGCCGTCCAAAGATGACGCCTGAACTGCGCTCTTCAACGCTTTCCGCGCCCCGAAGAATTGATGGTAGCCTGCGACGATCTTGAAGGGGCCACCCCCCTTGTCGGCAAAGACCGTGAAGTCGCGGATCAAGGATAGCAGCTGCGCGCGCTCAAATAGCCCGCGCAGCAAAGCACCGAGTTCATGCGGTCCGCTGGATGTGAAGTCGCCCGCCGCGCCCGTAATAGAGCGCCAGGGCATGAACCGTTCCCGATCCGCCGTCAGAGAGCCCATGCGCGCGGTCAAACCATCCGAGACGACCAGCACGCCGTTGGTTCGGAACAGCGAAGGGATTTGCGCCTTATAGGTCTGAAGCTGGTCAAAGGCGTCGTCGACCGTCGCGGTCTCACCGGCGGCGCTTTTCAACTCAACAACGGCGAGCGGTAATCCGTTCACAAACACCACCACGTCGGCGCGGCGATTGTGTTTGCCTTCAACCACCGTGAACTGATTGGTGACAACCCAGTCATTATTGTCGGGCTCGGTAAAATCTATCAGCCAGAGCTTGTCGCCACGAATGGTGCCGTCCTCAACGGGGAATTCGACGTCGATCCCGTCGACAAGCATCTGGTGCACCCGGCGGTTTTCTTCGACAAGATTGGGTGTCACCTGTTGCTGGAGCGTGCGCAGGGCCGCGTGGATCGCATCTTCCGGGATTGTAGGGTTCAGGCGTCGGGCGGCGGCCAGCAGGCGGGTGTTGAGAACAACGTCCTGAAAGCTGTCGCGTTCCGGGTGACTGCCTTCCGGGGACGCCTCTTCCGCGCCAAGCTGTGTATAGCCCAATTCCGCCAACGTCGACAAAACGACCTGTTCCACCATCTCCTCGTTGATCGTCATTCTGCGATCTCCTCGGGCGCGATCTTATCCGGAGCGGTTGTGTTCCGGGCAAGATTATGCGCCCGGCGGCCCGCGCCGGGCAGCGCTTGGGACGATGTGGCTGGCAGCGGAATGTCTCCGGGGTATTCATCCTGCCTCACAGCGCAGTCTCCGCATCGCGCAGGCGGAGTTCGCCAGACATCAGCTTGGGCAGAAGTAAATCGCGGGTGGCGGAGAGGGTGCGGTTTTCGAGGTCGTTCTGGATGGTCTTCTGCATGATGGGTTCCATGATCTCGCCCATCAACGCCCAAGCATCGTCCG
>JAPOST010000029.1 GCA_026709535.1 Rhodospirillaceae bacterium | reverse complement strand
GGCGGATTTCGGTCCCGAAAGCGATATCGACGTGCTGGTAGAGTTCGTACCGGATCGCACACCCGGCCTGTTGGGCGTGGCTGGCATGGAGATCGAATTGTCGCCGCTGTTCGGCGGCCGCAAGGTGGACCTGCGAACTCCGGAAGATCTGAGCCGGTATTTCCGCCAGGAAGTCCTAGACACGGCGAAAGTCCAGTATGCGAAAGGATGATGAAATCCGTTTGCTGCACATGCTGGACGCGGCGCGAGAAGCGGTGGGCTTCTCTCGGGGACGGACGCGCGGCGACCTCGACAACGATCGCGAACTGGTCCTTGCGCTTGCCTCGCGCGCGTTGCCGCAGGTTAGGAGGTGCGCTCCGGTGTTCGACCGGCTCTGATGTCCCGCTATGTGGGACCAGCGCCGCCATCCGGCGGTTCAGTTCCAGCGCGGCGGGCCGGCACTGCTGTCCAGAGCGGGGTGAGGTGCGGGTGTTCGTGACGCCGCTGTTTGCGGGTGGCGGACAACGGCGACGAGGCTCCCTGCAATTCGCTACGCCGTTCGCCCGGAACAGGTAGTCCAACCGACGCCTTCACGCCAAAGGCGACCGCAACAATCCCGACTCACCGCATTTTTTCGAAGTTTGCTAGTCCTGACCGCGGATCGGAGCAACATATTGTGCCTCTGTGTCCCAAGGGAAGTGGATCCAGGTATCTTGACTGACCTCCGTTACATAGGAATCAACGAGCGGCCGACCAGCCGGTTTGGCATAGACCGACGCGAAGTGTGCTTTGGGTAGCCGTTCCCTGACGACCTTGGCTGTTGCACCGGTATCTACAAGGTCATCAACAATCAGCAAGCCTTCGCCATCACCCTCTACCGACTTCAAGACCGAAATATCGCCCTGAAGTTGCTCGTCATAACTTGCCACACAGATTGTATCGATCAGGCGGATGTTCAGTTCTCGCGCAACGATGGCTGCCGGCACCATGCCGCCCCGGGTCACAGCAACGACACCCTTGATTTCGGACAAGCTGCTCAATCGCCAGGCCAAGGCCTTGGCATCGCGATGCAGTTCCTGCCACGAAACCGGGAAATGACGGGTAAAGCGTTTTTGATCGGTCGAATTCATTTCAGTGTCAGACATTAACTTCTTGATCGAGGGTCACAAAATACCGCTGTTATTGGTGGCTGATATAGTCGAAGTTGCATTGCGGCGCCAATCTTTCGAGGCAGTGATCAGTTATGTGGAGCCGATACATCGACGATGCGATCAAAGTCGTAACATCGTCGCCGATATCATACCGCGACGGGGTCGCCTGATACACGAGGCAAGGAGGGTTAAGTTCACCCCCAAAGGTCAACGCGATGCCATCGTCCTGCAACATGGCGCGAAGCGGCTAGGCCGCCAGCACCACCCGCCCCACTATCTGGCCAGCCTTCAGATCATCCAAGGTCTTCTGGGCATGGCTGAGGCCGCGTTTTTGGACAGGAAGAGACGGAATCTTGCCGTTTCGAGCGAGTGCCATAACCCGAGCCATTTCTTCCAAGCTGCCGACGTAGCTGCCGGTGAGGGTCATGGCAGTCAGCGGAAGCATGGGTACGGAGAGCGGCAACGAGCCACCCATCAGGCCCACGATGACCACGGTACCGCGACGAGCAACGATTTTCATGGCAAAGCCAACTGAAGCCGCCGCGCCAACGAAATCGACAACGGCTGCCGCGCCGCCACCGGTCAGACCGCGGACCTGTTTCACCGCATCCTTGTCAGTGCTGTTAACGACATTATCGGCACCCAGTTCTTTCGCAGCGGACAGCTTGCCATCGTCAATATCGCAGACAGTGATCGTCGCATCCACGATGTTGCGGGCGATGGCAAGACCCGCCAGTCCGACCCCGCCGGCGCCGACCAGTACCATGTGGCCAGTGCCAGCCTTGGCCGCCTTGCTGATCGCCGAATAGGCAGTAATGCCGGAACAGGCATAGGTGCATGCGACCTCCGCAGGTACGCTGCTGTGGTCGAACAGATATTTGCTATGGGGAACAATCAGATGGTCAGCGAAACCTCCGTTCACCATCACGCCGATAGAGCGATGCTTGGGACAAAAATGTTCGTCGCCAGCGGCGCAGACAACACATTCCCCGCAACCTATCCAAGGATAGACCACCACGCTGTCACCGATGTTGACGCCGCTGGCCGAGTCGCCCATCGCGACAACCTCGCCGACCACTTCGTGGCCCAGGCACATCGGCAGTTCGCGGCCAGCCGTCAGATCCGCCTTCTTTCCATCTCCCATGTCGAAATAGCCATCGTAAATGTGTACGTCGCTGTGGCAGACGCCACAGCCAGTAACGCGCAGCAGGATTTCGTCACCGCCAGGCTCGGGAGTCGGCAAGTCCATCTCGACCAAGGGTTTGCCGAATTCAACGATAGGGAAACACCGCATGAGAAGCTCCAGAAACGGGATCTTGTGTTGTCGCCTATTTTACCGGGCTGGGCCGCAGTGGGGAAAGCGATGTTCAGCCGGCTACCCTCGCAATTTCCTAGCCTTGGGGGGCAGCGCTGAAAATCTGCCACTGGCGGCATAAAACGCCCGACGCTTTGGGTTGTCGGCGGCTACCAGCTTGCCACCACTTCCTCCATCGCCTGGTTGACCTCAGCAGCGTGCAGACGGGCTTTCTTGTTCGTCGGCTCCAACGGCTCCCTGACGAAGAATTCCGGCAATTCGTCATCAGCTATCGTGAAGCCGGCATCGCGATTGAATTCCTTTTCCAGCCGCAGCGTCTCCCGTCCAACCTCGTCGATATATTCCGGCGGCAAGTCCAGATTGTAGGAGGCGTTGATGGCATCGACAATCAGCTTGCGATTCACGTCGGTCACTGTTCGACCGAACACGCACAGGCCAAAGGAATCCGCTACGGCACTGTTGATCTGCACTTGATAGCTGGCCTCCGCCAGATCCTTCACCGTCTTGCCGTCACTGTTGTAGGTCGGAATGTTGCCGGTTGTATGGTCAGCGCCTTGGGCAGTAAGCATCATGGATACTCCCGTGACTTCGATGATTCGAGGGTCGTAGGCGCTGATTGCCTGCTTCTTGATCACCGGTACGCGTTCGATACCGAAATGCTCGCCCACACGTGCCGTTCCTTGCGCCAGAATGCGACCACGCTCACTGCCGGCGCGGATGTCTTCCAGTGCCTGTTCCATGAAAGCCACATCGCCCCATTCCGCTTCGCCATGGTCCATCAGGGTGGCGAGCATGGCGCCAGTTTCGATCGTGTCGATACCCAAGTCGTTGGCGATATAGTTGAGGCGAGCGATATCGTCTGGATCTTTCAGACCACAGTTTGTGCCCAGCAGGCCAATGGTTTCGTATTCCAGCGGCGAGACAATATCGTTGCCCTCTTCATCGGCATAGATGTTGGAACATTTGATCAGGCACCCGGGCATGCAGGCATGACTGGTGACTCCTCCACGTTCCGTATTCTGGTGATAGATAAAGTCGCCGCCAGCTTCGAAGGTTTCTTCTTTCGGGTCGACGATTTGTCCTGCACTGAAGTTTCGTACCGGCAAGCCGCCGACGGTATTGGTATAGTCGGCAACCATCGCCGTACCAAACTGGGACATGGCCTGGACGGCCGGTTCTTGTCGCAGCTTTGCCCCATATTCCTTGATCCCGGCCATCACCTTCGGGCGGTCATGCAGCGGCGGCATCTTCGAC
>JAPOST010000114.1 GCA_026709535.1 Rhodospirillaceae bacterium | reverse complement strand
AAGTACAGGAGGCCCCGCCCATGTCCCTTTCGTTCCTTTCCGCCGTTCGCCGGTTCCCGGTCTTCCTTCCCTCCGCGAAACTGGCCGCCGCCGCGCTGGTGGCGATGGTGGTAGCCGGGCCAGCAGGGGCGCAGAGCATAACCGCGCCGGGGCTGGTCGGTCCGAGCGCATGCGCAGGGCCGGGTGAGACTACCGACCCTCTTTCCGGGAGCATTCGATCGGTAAGAGCTGACAGTGCAGATATTGAAATTGTCGCTTACTCAAATCTGTACTCCGACCTGCGCGGAAAGGCCGGAGACGGCGGACCTAGCCAGTTTGCTATTCATTATCGGGTTCGGAACGCCAAGACAAACTCAGTGATTTTCACTTCACAAAGACTGGTTAGAATAGGGTCATCTACCCAGAATTTGGGTAGATATCTAAGAACCCTATCCAGTTTGAGCGCGAAAACGCCGTATGTTTTTGAGGTCTACACATCGTCCGGAGGCTTGGAGAACAGCCCCCTGCTGAGGCGCTGTTTCATGACGGGTGGCACCTACACCCCCACGAATACAACCTTTCCCGGTTCGACCGGCTGCTTCTCGATCAGCCCCCGAACCCCGCAGGACGTTCGCAACTGCCTGTGCGGGCGGGGCAATACCGGAACGGTTGGTACCCAGAGTTACAACTACACCTCCCTGCGGCCCGCATGGGGCTGCGCCAACTGACGGCCTCACCGGAACACGCACCGGCCGGGCGGTCGGGCAGAAGCCGCGGGAGCGGCCCGCTGGCCGCATTTGGGTTGAGGTTATGAACTGACCGCTGACGGCCCTTGACGGACATGCCGAGGCGGTCTTCGGACCGCCCCGCCTGTCTGTCAAAGGAGGTGATCGTCACGGCGCTGAGTGTCTGAATCACCAGTCCTTGCCATGACGATGTTCTTGTGGGTCAAGCCCTTGTCCCTCGGGCGATCCTGCGCATGAGGAAGCGGCAGGCGGCGCGCTGTACCCGGGCCAGGGAACGCTCCGGGCTCCGGGCGAAGGTCCGCTCCACGATCTCCAGGAGGTCCGGAAGCATGAGTTCCTTCAGTCGGTCACGCCGCGTGCTGCCCCTGGTCCCGCCATCGGCCAACACCCTCGAGACCTCCCGATCCTGCACGTCGGCGGGGTGCACATGGGCGGCCTTCCACGTCCACCGCGATGTGCCGCTTCCGTCCCCTGATCTTCTTGCCGGCACCGAGGGCGCCCCGAGAAGGGGCGCAATCACTTCCCACTCCGCATCCGTGACATCACTGTCTTACTGCGCGCGTGAGCAGCCATACTTTGCAGGGGTGGCGGCGTTCCAAGACGTGGAAATCTCCTCGTCTGGTATGGTCACCGACGGGAATAGACCACAGGGCAGCGTACTTGCCTTGGTTAGCAGCACGATTGGATAATCGCGAGGACACAGAATCTGGGTCAGGCGACTGGCATCGGGCTGCGCAATTCCACCTGGCGCACGCAGGAGACGTCCCACTGTGCAACCCCGTTGATCAATCGCCAGTACTCACCTTCCGGATCGCCAAAACCGGTCGGTATCAGCATCTGGTTGTAGTTGCAGATCGAAAAGCCCGTCACGCCTGCAGAAACCGTGGCATCATAGAAAGGCAAGCGACGATGCCGCGAGTTGGCCGTGACATCGAACATGGATAGGACGCTTGAGATCAAGGCTTTGAGAAGCAGTCAGCCGACGACTATTCAGCGGCCTCGTATGCCTCCAAAGGCGGGCAAGCGCAAATGATATTGCGATCACCATAAACATCATCCACCCGGGCGACCGGCGGCCAGTATTTGCGGTAGCGCAGTGCCGAGGTCGGATAGGCACCATAGTCCCGCGAATAGGGGTGGGACCAGTCAGTTGCCATCATGTCTTCTGCTGTATGCGGGGCATTGGCTAGTGGGTTGTCGTCCACGGGCCAATCACCCGCCTCGACCTTGGCAATCTCGTGCCGAATCGCAATCATGGCATCGCAGAATCGATCGATTTCGGCCAAAGATTCGCTTTCAGTCGGCTCGATCATCAGCGTGCCGGCCACTGGAAAAGACATGGTTGGCGGGTGGAATCCATAGTCGATCAGACGCTTGGCAACATCGTTGACTGACGCGAAGTCCTTTAGCGGCCTGAGATCGACAATACACTCATGCGCGACCCGATCGTTGACGCCGGAATACAGTATCGGGAAGCAATCCTTGAGGCGTTCTGCTATGTAGTTTGCGCTCAAGATCGCTATTTCCGTGGCCCGCTTCAGGCCCTCGGCGCCCATCATGAAGATATAGGCCCAGCTAATGGGCAGGATTCCGGCGCTGCCCCAAGGGGCGGCAGCTACTGGACCAATTGCCTGCTTTCCACCGCATTGCGGATGGATCGGGTGGCCCGGTAGAAAAGGCGCCAGATGCGCCTTGCATCCAATAGGCCCAACGCCGGGGCCGCCACCGCCGTGGGGAATGCAAAAAGTCTTGTGCAGGTTCATGTGCGCGATATCAGGACCTAATTCTCCCGGGCGGGCAACGCCCAGCAACGCATTCAGGTTCGCCCCGTCCATATAAACCTGCCCACCGTTTGAATGGACAATATCGCAAATTTCCATGATACCTTCCTCGAAGACACCATGAGTCGACGGAAAGGTCACCATCAGCGCAGCTAACCGGTCCTTGTGTTGCTCGACTTTTATCCGAAGATCAACGACATCAATGTTGCCGAAGTCGTTACATCCGACCACCACGACGGACATGCCGGCCAAGATAGCGCTTGCCGGATTGGTACCATGTGCTGAACTGGGGATCAGGCAAATATTTCGCTGATCTTCTCCACGGCTTTGGTGCCATGCACGAATGACTAGCAACCCGGCCAATTCCCCTTGGGAGCCGGCATTGGGCTGCAGCGAGACCGCTTCAAATCCCGTCGAGACGCACAGCATCTGTTCCAACTCACGGATCAACCGCATTGATCCCTTTGCTTGCGCCAACGGCGCGAAAGGATGAAGGCTGGCAAATTCCGGCCAGGACACCGGCTCCATCTCTGCAGCAGCGTTGAGCTTCATGGTGCATGAACCCAGCGGGATCATCGCATCCTTCAGTGAAAGGTCTTTGGTCGCCAGCTGGTCCAGGTAACGCATCATCTCCGTCTCCGACCGATACCGATGGAAGACTGGATGAGTCATGAACTCGGATCGCCGTCGCTGGTTGGCGGGCAGGCGGTCTGGCGCCGAATCAAGCAGTTCTTCGATCAGAGCGTCATCGACGTCTCCGGTCAGTATGTCCTGCAAAAGGCAAAGTTCTTTGGCACCGCTTGTTTCGTCGAAGGCCACACCGAACCAGTCCGGATCAAGATACCGCAAGTTGATCCCCAAATCGAATGCCCGGCCGACTATTTCTTCAGCAGCGCCCGGAGCGCAGACCGTAACGGTGTCGAAGTACGCTGCATCATCCACCGTATGACCGGCCCTGGTTGCAATTTCGGCAAAGCCTGACGCCAACCGATGGACTCGCGCGGCGATGCGAGTGAGTCCGTCGGGACCATGCCAGACACCATAGAACCCGGCCATGTTCGCCAGCAAAACCTGGGCCGTACATATATTGCTGGTCGCCTTCTCCCGGCGGATATGCTGCTCCCGAGTTTGGAGGCTGAGGCGCAGGCCCTGGCGGCCTTTGGCGTCTACAGATACACCAACCAATCGGCCGGGTATTTGACGCTTGAAGATCTTTCGGGTGGCAAAAAAGGCTGCATGCGGGCCGCCGAATCCCATTGGCACACCGAAACGCTGAGCGCTACCAACCGCAATATCCGCTCCCCATTCGCCAGGCGGGATCAACAGCGTCAGGGCCAAAAGGTCGGTAGCTGCAATGGTCAGTCCACCCTCTGCCTGGACTGTCTTGGCAACGTGTTGCCAGTCGTCGATCCGACCATAAGTGTCCGGGTACTGGACCAATACCCCAAAGCAATCGGTAGCGCTAACCCTTGTCAGGTCGACGATCTCCAGCTTGATTTTCATGGGTTTGGCGCGAGTTCTGAGGACCTCGATCGTTTGCGGGTGGCAACGGTCCGAGAGCAGGAAGCGTTGACTGTTCGACGCGCTGACCTTGCGTGCGAACAACATCGCTTCTGCAGCCGCAGTCGCCTCGTCCAAAAGCGAGGCGTTGGCGATCTCAAGGCCGGTGAGATCGGCGACCATGGTTTGGAAATTCAACAGCGCTTCCAGACGGCCTTGCGAGATTTCCGGCTGATAGGGAGTATAGGTCGTATACCAGCCGGGATTTTCCAATACATTGCGGCGGATGACCGGCGGCGTGATTGTACCATAGTAGCCCATTCCGATCATTGATGCTGCCACGACATTTGATCCGGCGATTTCCGAGATACGCTGCAAGGCTTCGGCTTCGGTCGCCGGCTCGCCGAGATCAAGCGGGGCGGTATTGCGGATCGCCGACGGTACGGTCTGCTTGATCAGCGCATCCAGCGATGGCGCACATACGGTATTAAGCATTCTGGCAATGTCGGCATCGTCTGGACCGATATGGCGTCCGACAAAGGCGTTCCGGTATTGCAGGTTGCTAAAGGGAACGGCGCTCATCAATCCGTTCTCTTGCAGTTACACGGTTGCAGATTCCAGTATAATTCCTGTTCTTGACCATTAGTTCTGGCTGTCCACAAGGGCCTTGTAGGCGTCAGCGTCCATCAGGTCTCCCAACTCCGTGACATTACCAAGCGCCAGTTTCACGAACCAGCCATCACCTTCGGCATCCTTGTTGACAGCGTCCGGATTGTCTTTCAGCAATTCGTTGATCTCGACAACTTCACCCGAAACCGGAGCATACACTTCACTGGCGGCCTTGACGGATTCGACCACAGCCAATTCGTCGCCTTTAGCAAAGGACGTGCCGACCTCCGGCAATTCCAAGAAGACGATATCGCCCAATTGATCCTGGGCGTGATCCGTAATCCCGATCATGCCGATGTCGCCCTCGACATCGATCCATTCGTGGTCTTCCGAAAAGTAGGTCCTGGGCATCGTTCTGTTCATTGGTCCTGGAGGAAGTCAGCGTTTGTACTGCGGCGTTATGAAAGGGAGTTTGGCGACCTCCGCCATTGTTGGCCTCCCCCGCAAGATCAGCAAAACGGTGTTTCCCGCCGCGGCTTCGCTTGTGGTGACGTAGCCCATGGCGATTGGCCCGCCGACAGAGGGGCCAAAGCCGCCGCTGGTAATCGTGCCGATGATCTCTCCGTTGCAAGCCTGGATTTCCATACCCTCGCGCGCCGGGGCGCGGCCTTCGGGCCGTAACCCGACGCGGCGGCGGCTGACACCATTCTGCAACTGCTGCCTGATTGCATCTGCGCCCGGAAATCCGCCCTTTTGCCGCCGACGTTTGCCGATTGACCATGTCAGACCAGCTTCAACCGGCGTTGTCGTGGTATCAATGTCATGCCCGTAAAGGCACAGGCCGGCTTCGAGGCGCAGGGAGTCGCGCGCACCCAAGCCCGACAGGTCGACAGCTTCATTGGCCAGCAGTTCTTCTGCGAACTTCTTCGCTTGCTCGGCCGGCAGGGATATCTCGAAGCCATCTTCGCCAGTATAGCCGCTACGCGAGATCCAAACCGGCGCACCCTCCCACTGAAAGGCGTCGGCTTCCATGAACATCAGGCCTTGCGCTCCGGGCACGACGGCCGCCAGTGCCGTTTCGGCGGCAGGGCCCTGAAGAGCCAGCAGCGCCGCTCCATCATCAATTGACAACTGACAGCCGAAAGCTTCCGCCACCGAGCCCATATACTCGACATCCGCCGTTTTGCAAGCAGCGTTGACAATGACCATCACGTCATCGCCGTCCAGTCGGGTGACAATCAAATCGTCCAGGATGCCGCCGTTTTCGTTGGTCAACTGGGTGTAGCGCATCCGGCCTTTGGCTAAGCCGGCAATGTCTCCGGGGACTAGGCTTTCGATAGCTTCAATGGCCCGCGGGCCACATATCCGGATCTGCCCCATATGCGATACGTCGAACAAGGCGGCAGCGTTTCGCGCCTGCTGATGCTCGACAATGATGCCTCGATACCGGGCAGGTAATGCGTACCCTGCGAAGTCCACCATACGGCCTTCCTGCGCGACATGAAGGTCGTACAATGGCGTACGGACTGGTTGTGTCTCGGCCTTTTGCGTCTCTGCCACAGCAGCCCCGGCATTGCGCGGACGAGGATAAACGGGTCTTGTCGAACATCGACAACACACCCCCTCTGTCCCTTGACCTGAGAGATTGGACCGCCGACGCTACTGCCGAACGGTCTTTCACCATCGGTGAGGCGGTGCGGATGCCCGCGCGTTACCGCCTGCTTTCCAGAGTGGCCTCTATCTGCGGTCCTGGATGCCTGAGAGTTTCCGGGGCGGTTGCTCCTTCGGCGCCGATCGCGGCCTTGA
The DNA here is from genome assembly GCA_026709535.1 of Rhodospirillaceae bacterium. Lineage (GTDB taxonomy): Bacteria > Pseudomonadota > Alphaproteobacteria > Bin65 > Bin65 > Bin65. The sequence goes on along the minus strand of JAPOST010000114.1, from coordinate 22,133 downwards.
ATTCGATCGGACTCTCCCACAGACGTCAGCGGCTCAGGGACAAGAGTAGCGGATGACGGAGGGTTGTCAAGCCGCTCCCGTTGTCGCCAAAAAGCGCTCTGTCGGGTTTCGTCGGGGTCGCGATGAGACGGGCAGACGTGTAGCAGGAGGTTCGGAGCAGGCCGCAGAGAGGCGCGGCCTCTCGGGGCGCACCCTGCGCCGCCGGGAAGAGCGTGTCGTCGGCAAGGACAACACGGGGCGGCCGCCCGCGATTGCCATCACCATCTCAGGGCGAAGGTTCGGGGGCACGAAGAGCCGAAGGGCGATCTGGCGGTCTTTCACGGCCCCGGACGCCCGGGCCGCGACCAGGGCAACGCAGAGACGATCGAAACATCCACCAGGAAAGCCGCGTGACCCGCTGCGACACCCGAACGCCAGCAGACCGCTCCCGTTATTTCCGAGCCGACAGGCCATACGCCTCTGCCACACCGACAGGAAAGGATCCGACATCCCTGGAAGCAGCTTGAGCTTCGGATTTTGCCTCGCAACCAAAGCGGGTCAATCAGTCGAGGCGGATCAGGATGCCCAGAATGGTCACGGCACCCACGATCAGGCCGACCATCGTCAAGATCAGACGGGTTTCACGCTTTGCCGCTTCGGCATCGCGCTTCGCCGCATCTTCGGCCAGACGCGCCAGACCGGCGTCAATGCGTGACTCCATGGCCTGCGTCTCTGCCCGGACAGCCACCAGTCACCAGCCAGGCCGTTCCTCATTCACTAAGCATATGATTCTGCATCCGGCGCCTTGGAGCCTGAACGCTGTCTGGTAAAGGTTTGGTCGTTATTTTCCGAGATCAATTTCGATTGGCCGCCGCGATTCCGGTCTCCATGAACCGGAGTCGACACCTCGGCGTGTAGCAGCGGCCTCTTGTGGCGGTCAGATGTCGTTACCCGGCACCCAAGTTCGACCGGTCATGGCTCATTTCATGCGAGGCCTTCTTTGCTGGTCAGTAACCGCAGTTCATCCTCGAAGAAGAAGGAATTTTGGCCGAAGGCGGGTTCCAGTTGATCCAGCCACGTCGCTTCAGGATCAAATTTCGCGAAGAAGGGTCGGCCAACCCAATCGGGGACTCTGCCCTGCAGAAAGCGCAACACAAACACCTTCTCTCCTGCAACCTCTTGAACACCCGTGACCTCTACCTTGCCGGGCGTTGCGCTCATGCTGGGTCCCCGTACGGTACGCCCAAGCCCCGAGACCTGTTGTATCGCGCCTCGGAATGTCTCCCAGCAACGTACCAGCGGCACCTCAAAATACTGCCGAGGACCGGTGTCCCTTTCGACGAACATATAATATGGGATGATGCCAAGGCGCACCTGCTCACGCCACATCTGCGCCCAAACGTCAGGATTGTCGTTGATCCGGGCCAGCAGTGGAGCCTGGCTGCGTATCACCGCACCGGTGTTGCGGATTCTGCGGATCGCCTCGTGCACCACATCTGTGCGCATCTCCTGCCAGTGATTGAAGTGCGCCATGATTGCAATATGTCGACCCGAGCGGACAAGATCGTCGAGCAGGCGCAGCAGATCGTCCGCATCGTCGTCGTTGACGAATCGGTGCGGCCAGAAGGTCAGCGATTTGGTGCCGATCCGAATGTTTTGCACGTGGGCTAATGCTGGATCATCTACGAAGCGCCGGAGATAGCCCTCCATCACCCGGGTCTTCATGATCATGGGATCGCCGCCCGTGATTAACAGGTCGGAAACATCCGGGCGCGCGGCCAGATAGCGATGAAGACCAACAGCGTCCTTCGAGGAGATTTTCAGTTCTTCTTCACCGATGAACTGCGCCCACCGGAAGCAGAAGGTGCAGTAGGCATGACAGGTCTGACCCTGGCTTGGAAAGAACAGGACTGTCTCCCGATACTTGTGCTGAAGACCTTCGAAAGCATCGCCATCCGTCCTCGGAACATTGAGATCCTGCTGGCCGGCAGGATGTGGGTTGAGTCGATTGCGGATCTTGGTAGCCGCCTGCGCGACCTCCTGCACTGGCACCTCCCGCAGCAGAAGATCGGCAATACGCCGGAAGTCGTCGTCTTCCAGCATGCCACGTTGCGGGAAAACAATTTTATATACCGGATCGTCCGGAATTCGATTCCAGTCGATCAGGTTTTCAATAACGTAACGGTTGGTTCGGAACGGCAGCACGGCACTAACGACTCGCATGGCGAATAGGTCATCGTCCGTGACGTTCCCGTATTCGGAAATCGCCTCCAGTTGGTTGCGAGTGAGCGCCTTATACTTGTCAGCCGGACGTTCAGTGATGTTCGGACGATGTCCTCCATGCTTTTGCAGCACATCACCGGGTGAATCCGCTACTGGTGTCGAAAACACGTTCATTTTGGCCTCCTGAATTACTTCAATATAGACAATTACTCTTTCTAATCAAAGGGATTGCATGAGGCGGTTTTGAAAAACAGTGGAATTACATACGAAAATCCCAATTTTGTGGCATGAAAACCTTGCGGAAATTCTTGCATCAGAAGCCCAACGCAAGGGATATTCGACACGGCACCGAGCAGGTCACATCGCAAGGGCATCGGCATCAGAGAACTGATGGCCATGTTCTCGACAGAGGACAAGGCGCGGATCTGGCTGGATCCATTATCTGGCCTCAAGGCCCGTACTGTCCGCATTGCGGCAGTTTCAACGTCCAGTCCGACATCCGGCACAAGACGATGACGCGTCGTTGCCGTGATTGTTCGCATCAGCCTCAAGACCGGCACTGTCATGAAAGGCACCAAGCTCGGCTATCGGAATTGGGCCGCTGCCGTCTATCTGCTGACGACAAACCTCAAGGGCGTGTCCAGCATGAGGCTCCAGCGCGATCTTGAGATCACCCAAAAGAGCGCGTCGCACCTGACGCATCGTCTGCGCAAGGGATATGCCGCCAACGGTTTCCTCTTCTCTGGCCCTGTCCAAGCCGATGAAACGTTCATCGGCGGCAAGGAAGCCAACAAGCACTCCAGCAGGAAACTTCGTGCCGGTCGTGGCGGCGTTGGCAAGGCCATTGTGGCCGGTGTCAAGGACCGTGAGACCAACAAGGTTGTCGCCAAGGGCGTGTCCGATACCACAGCCCAGGCGCACCAGGTCGAGATGTTCGTCGTCGGGCTTGCGGTAGATCAGCACCAGGTCGGGCCGGACATGACAGTCCCGGTGGTCCTTCCATTGCCCGCCAGGCGCCTGGTCGCGGTGGGGACGGTCTTCCGCCAGTTCGGTCACGACACGGGCAAGCTCGGCATCGACGGTCCTGGCGAAGCGGTCCTTGCTCTCCCGCCGGTAATCCCGCTTGAAGGTCGCGGTCCGCCTGATCCTCCGCATGGAGATTGGCCATCAGGCCGTCGACATCGCCGACCGTGACCAGGGCGCCCCGACGCGGGGCGCCCGCGCAAGCCCTGGATCGGCATGATGCTGCATCAGGATGGGTCACGCCACGCGTGGCTGTCCGGTCAGGCGGCCTGTGACCTCCCACCGGCGAGAGCCCTTCGGCTTTCCCGGTTGCCGAAGAAGGGACTGCGTCTGCCTTCCGGGGTGTTCACGCGCCGGGGTCTGCCCGGCGCGTCCTGCACGGATCGCGGCAGCCACTCCGTCCATACGCCGGAAGCCGGCGGCCTCGCGCCCCGCCGGGCCGCATCGCCATCACGACGTCAAGGCGAAGGTTCGGGTCCACGAATGTCCCGATGGCACCCGCGCCGTCTTCCACGGCCCACGCGCCCGCGCCCGCTACCGGAGCAACGCAGAGCTGATCGAAACACCCACCAGCAAGGCCGCGTGAACCGCTGCGACGCGACCGGACCCACCCCTGGGGACAGCAACCACAACGGAAGCGACAGCCGATGGGCTCCCTGAACCCGACATATCTGCTTGCTAGCGACATTGAAGTGGTTCATCACGTTGACAGGCGAGTCGGGCTCAGATCTAGGTCGAAAGGAAGGGTGGGCGGAACGAATGTAGGCTATTCTCCAAGATCCGAGTGAATACATTACGAAAAATTGATGGAAAAGAAAATGCTGCCAGCGATGGTGCGGACGGAGCCATTAAACACGAGAATCGCGGTTGATGTAGCTCCCAAAACCGATAAATCGGTACTCCGTCAACCATTCTTTATAAGCCCCTTTGGATGCACATCCAGGCTGAGAACACGCGGCTTGGAAACGTGGATGTGATCGCTGTCGGCGCGCGCTTGAGCGATATCCGCGTTGCGCCAAGCAGATTGCCGGCTGGGTTTGACGGCGGCGGTGGCACGGCGGTTGGGGGATCCGCGTCAGCGGGGCCGGCGGCGCCACCGGGTGGTGGACAGGGTGCGCCGGAGGGTGTTCGGGATCGTGCCGGGCCATGAGAATCTGAACCATCATCCCGTCCTCCGTCACGACCTGGCACGTGCGCCGACCTTGTGCCGCCAAGGCCGTGTGGAACCTTCCGACCACGCGGCACCTGATCGACCGGCTCGGGGCTATTCCGAGCGAGGCGACCTTTTCGCGGGGCTCCACGGCCATCTAGCCCGAAGTTTGGGGTGTTTTCAGGCGTGAAGCACTGAATGTATTGGCGTTCGAATCAAACACGTGTGTCGCTCCTGAGAACGCTACAGGCGCACGCCGAGGTGATCCAGGATCTTCTCCTGGAGGGGTGTGGGCCGTGTGGTGACCTGGAAGGGTTCGGTTCCGTCGAGGCGAGGCGCCACGGTGTCCCGGGCGATGGTGGCCAGATCATCGATGATGGTAGGGAAGCTGCACCGGATCACCGTCGGGGGTTGTCCTGGTCACCGCCTTGTCCCGGGCGCTCATTGATGCCGACGCCGACGCGACGATGGACCGGCGCCGGAGCTCGGCACCTTCGACGTCTTCATCGTCGAACAGCATGGGTTTGAGCTTCTGACGCATGTGCCACTCCACGTAGCAGGCGAGCATGCACAACAGGACGTGGGTACGGACCCGGGGTTCGGTGCGGTGGAAGACGGGGCGGACCTTGAGGTCCACGGTCTTCAGGCTGCGGAAGGCCCGTTCCACCGATCCGAGCCGCTTGCGGGCCCGGTCTGCGGCCAGCAGCGGATTGCGACAGACCATGAGACGCTCGCCGGGGCAGGCGTCACTGGTGATCTCCACCAGGTCCCTTTCGTCGAACAGTGATATCTCTACCTCGCCGACCTCGACAGGGCACGGATGGCCGAACTGTGCAGGGCACTGATCCAGTCCAGCCCTGCAGGTCTCACCTCCTCGCGGATCCACGCCTCGGCCAGCACCTGATCCCGTCTCGGCGAGGGCTTCGGGTCGATCAGCTTCTCCAGCCCGAGCTTCCTGAGCGTTCCCAGCACCGCGCCAACATGGCCATGGGGCAGCGAGCGGATGATGTCGAAGGCGTCGTCGCGGCCGACGAGGGGCTCGTTCTTCAGGAGACGCCGCAAGGTCTCGACCTTCTCCCCGGACCAGGAGGAAAGGTTGGCGAGGGTGCGCTTCCTGACCTTGCCGTTCTCCCGCCATCCTTCGCGCAGCAGGAGCGCCGGGGGCGAGTTGCGGTTGGGGACAATGTCAATGTACAGAGGAACATTTACACATCGCAACGATGGCACTTTGCCAGCAAAATCAACAACCTCACAGGCTGCCGACGCGCAAAAGTCACGGCGAACTTCGGTCTAGGGTCGGGAGGCGGCGGTTGCGAAGCCGAGGGCCAACAAGCCAAAGCGTCGGCGTGGGCGTCCCCGTAAAGGTGAAGAGAGTGCGGCGAAGAAGATCCCGACCCGTCTCGAACGCCAGGCGGACGGCATGCGCCTCAAGGCAATGCTCGACGACCTTCCGAAGGCCTGCGACCGGGGCACGAAGAAGAACGCCCGAGGCTCAATGAGTTGTGATTCAGGCTATCAGGCCGCTTGCCGCATCTTCCGGGCCACAATCTCCACAATCTCAGCCATGATGGCGGTCATGTCGAAGTTCTTGGGTGTGTAGACCGCCGCGATGCCCGACGCTTTCAGGGTCTTTGCGTCAGCAGGAGGGATGATACCGCCGACGACGACGGGAATGTCGGCCAAGCCCTCAGTCCGCATTCGGTCCATCACGTCGGTGACCAACGCCACATGGCTGCCGCTGAGGATTGACAGGCCGACGATGTGAACGTCTTCCTGCAAAGCGGCATTGACGATCTGGCCGGGTGTCAGGCGAATACCTTCGTAGACTACTTCCATACCACAGTCGCGGGCCTTTACGGCGATCTGCTCGGCGCCATTGGAATGGCCGTCGAGGCCTGGCTTGCCGACAAGAAGCTTGATCGGTCGACCCAACTGCTTGGCCAGTGCGTCCACCTCGGACCGAAGCGCGTCGGTTGGGGCGGTGTCAATCGACGTCGCGACGGCCCCGATGCCCGTGGGCGCCCGGTAAAGGCCGAAGATGTTGCGCAAGGTTTCGCCCCATTCTCCAGTCGTCACGCCAGCATGAGCGCAACCAATCGACGCCTCCATCACGTTCTCGCCTTCGCAAATGGCTCGTGCCAGCTTGGTGATAGCAGTCTTGGCTTCGACGTCGTCTCGGCCGGCGCGCCAAGCGGCAAGACTCCGAATCTGGTCGAATTCGGCTTTGGAGTCGACAGCCAGGAATCCGCCATCTTCCAAGCCTGTGTTGAGCGGCGAAGGAGCGCTTTCGGTCCATTTGTTGACGCCAACGACAACCTGATCACCGACCTCGATGCCGGCAACGCGTCGCGCGTTCGATGCGACGAGTTGCCGTTTCATGTAGCCAGTTTCCACGGCAGTGACCGCGCCCCCCATTTCTTCGATCTTTGCAAGTTCCGAAGCGGCTTCCTCCTTCAGCGCTGCTACTTTCTTTGCAATCTCTGTTGAGCCATCAAAAATATCGCCAAATTCGAGCAAGTCGGTCTCGTGGGCCAAAATCTGCTGCAGGCGCAAGGACCATTGCTGATCCCACGGTCGGGGGAGGCCCAACGCTTCGTTCCAGGCTGGTAGCTGTACAGCCCGCGCGCGGGCACCCTTGGAAAGGGTCACCGCCAATGCTTCCAGCAGGATGCGATAAACGTTGTTCTCCGGCTGCTGCTCGGTTAGACCCAAGGAATTGACCTGGACGCCATAGCGGAAGCGGCGCAACTTTGGATCGGCTACGCAATATCGCTCGGCGCAGATCTCATCCCAAAGTTCGGTGAACGCCCGCATTTTACATATTTCGGTAATGAAGCGTAAGCCGGCATTGACGAAGAAGCTAATCCGGCCGACGGCGGTGGAAAACTCCTCGGGAGGTATGACGTCCTTCACCCGATCCAGGATGGCGATAGCCGTCGCAAGCGCGTAGGCCAGTTCCTGTACGGGCGTCGCGCCGGCTTCCTGCAAGTGATAGCTGCAGACGTTCACAGGGTTCCACTTTGGCACCTCGCGGCAAGTGAACGCGATGACATCCGCGGTCAGCCGCATCGAGGGTTCGGGTGGAAAGATGTGGGTCCCTCGCGAGAGATACTCCTTGATGATGTCGTTCTGCGTCGTGCCGGTCAGGTCGACCCGGTTTGCGCCTTGCCGCTCCGCCGCTGCGATATACAGCGCCAGTAGCCAAGGCGCCGTCGCATTGATGGTCATCGAGGTATTCATCCGGTCCAATGGAATGTCACGGAACAGGGTTTCCATGTCACCCAGATGGCTGATCGGTACGCCTACCTTGCCGACCTCGCCCTTTGCCAGCAGATCATCGGCATCATAGCCGGTCTGGGTCGGCAGGTCGAAGGCAACTGAAAGGCCGGTCTGCCCTTTGGCCAGATTGGTCCTGTACAATTCGTTGGACACCGCTGCCGACGAGTGGCCGGAATAGGTCCGCATGATCCAGGGGCGATCTTTGGTGGGGTTTGTCATGGAACTGTCCCCTGGCCTCAGAATTCTTGCCGCGTCCAAGAGATGGAGTAGCTGCCACACGGACAGCTTGAGATTCTCTTTTGCGCCGCATAAAGGATGCGTTGTTCAAGATCAGCAAATCAAGCGGCGAAACACTCGGATACGTATATAAATTTTATTATTCTCCATACTTGCGGCATATTGCTTACGATTTTTGACTTTTTTCGTAATTTTATATCTTGTGCTGCATTGCAGCATTTCTGCGTCATGGTAATGATGAGAACCGGATAAATGAGCGGAATATCTGCCGTGGTTGAAGCGGCTGACCATCAGGAATCAACCAACTCGCTGATGCACCGAGAGAAGAAAGATCTCTACGAGGTAGGCGAGATGCCGCCGCTCGGTCATACGCCGAAACAGATGTACGCTTGGGCGATCCGGCGTGAGCGACATGGCGAACCAACAACGGCAATGCAGGTTGAAGTCGTCGATACGCCGCAGTTGGACAGCCACGACGTTCTGGTTCTCGTGATGGCGGCGGGCGTCAACTACAATGGCGTATGGGCCTCTCTCGGTACGCCGATTTCGCCATTCGACGGCCATAACGCTGACTATCACATCGCCGGATCCGATGCGTCCGGCGTCATCTGGGCTGTTGGCGACAAAGTGAAGAACTGGAAAGTAGGCGACGAAGTCGTCATCCACTGCAATCAGGATGATGGCGACGATGAGGAATGCAATGGTGGCGATCCCATGTACTCGCCGTCTCAGCGGATCTGGGGTTATGAAACGCCAGATGGTTCTTTTGCTCAGTTTTGCGCTGTCCAAGCGCAGCAACTCATGCACAGGCCCAGACATCTGACTTGGGAGGAAAGTGCCTGCTATACGCTGACGCTTGCCACTGCATGGCGTATGTTGTTCGGCCACCGTCCGCACATCCTGCGGCCTGGCCATAACGTGCTGGTGTGGGGCGCTTCCGGTGGTCTCGGCTCCATGGCGATTCAGATATGTGCTGCCGCCGGCGCCAACGCCATCGGCGTGATCTCTGACAGCGACAAGAAGCACTTTGTCATGTCATTGGGCGCAAAGGGCGTCATCAACCGCAAGGAGTTCGACTGCTGGGGCCAGCTTCCGACGGTAAATTCCGCAGAATACAAGAAGTGGTTTGGCGAGGCCCGGAAGTTTGGCAAAGCGATCTGGGACATCACCGGCAAAGGCAACAACGTCGACTTCGTCTTCGAACATCCCGGTGAATCGACCTTCCCGGTTTCCACCTTTGTGGTAAAGCGTGGTGGTATGGTCGTCTTCTGCGCAGGTACCACCGGCTACAACATCACGATGGATGCCCGCTATGTCTGGATGCACCAAAAGCGCATACAGGGCAGCCATTTTGCTCACCTGAAACAGGCCACCCAAGCCAACCAGCTGGTCCTCGAACGGCGAATCGACCCGTGCATGTCCGAAGTCTTTCCATGGGAAGACATTCCGGAAGCACACATGAAGATGCACCGCAATGAGCACAAGCCGGGTAATATGGCGGTACTGGTGAGTTCCAAGCGCCCAGGCCTTCGCACGATCGAAGACGCGATCGAAGAGTAGGATATGACTGCTTCAGAAATTCGGGTCTGTAGAGTGTGACCCTCGCAGACTTGGGTAGTGTGCCCGCAGCGCTCTTGCACAAGACATCGGGACCTGGGTAGCGCGCGGCGTCTCATGGAAGCGGTCGCTGCGCGACCGTACAATCCACGACTCTCTTAGCCGCCGGGCTTCGCCAACATAAACCGCACTCGGGATATTGTCCCATAAGCGTTAACCTGTTCTGATTTCTTTGCCGGCCACCGTGTCGGGGAAGTATGGCTTGATCTGAGGGCGTAGCCTTCGCGGTGTCTCGGAGAGGCCGCGGGAGATATCCGGCCCGTCTGTCAGCACCTCGCGCAGGGGCATGTCCGGCTCTGCCGTTCGTCGGACCTGGTTCGGCACAAACCTGACCTCACGCCACCGGCCCGGGGTGGCTTCGGGGAGCCTGGAGGTCGTACCCCAGGGGGAAAGGGCACTGGCGTGGGCGATCAGCCTTTCGCTCAGCAGGGCCGTGAACAGCTTGCCGCAGAGCCAGACCTTCGCGCTTCGGGAGATGGCCACGCTGCGCGACCGACTGGAGGCGCTTGAAGGCCAGTTCCACCTGCCACCTGAGACGGTACCAGTCGAGGACCGTCTCCGGGGCGAACCCGGATTCGGGGAAGGTGGTGAAGACGATCGCGTATTGCACGAACGCCAGCGACGGCGGCTTCGGAGTTCTGCCGGCCCTGGCCGCCTTCCGGCGAAGCTTCTCAAGGGCGATCCCGATCGCCGCGTCGGAATTCCTGATCGCGCAGACCCGTCCGTCGACGGAGGCCGCCGACCCGTTCCCGGTCCTCGTCCATGCCCCCCCGAAATCGCGGAGGCGGCATAATGGTATGATCAGGAACTGATGAAAACAAGTTGACGCTTATGGGATATTGTCCCCTGCGCCGTCTTTCGGCAACGCGCCGAACTCTCCAGTTCAAGCTGTTCAGCCACGGGGCTGCCCCAGCCCCCAGTCGTTTCCGCCGTTATTCTGAGGGCTCGGTCTTTTCGTAAAAATTCGGCGGCAGCCTGTCAAACTTCACCATCAGGGCGCCCGACCGTCAATATCGTCGAGCCGCTGGTCTGCCGACCCTCCAGCGCTTTGTGGGCCTCGGCGACCCGATCAAGCGGCCAAGTCTGATTGATGGCAATCCGGATCGTGCCCACGGCGACAAGACTGAACAGGTCTGCGGCGGCCTGCTCCAGCCAAGTCCGATCACAGGTGTAATGATACACGCTTGGCCGGACCAGCCGGAATGAACCGGTTGCCAGATCATTAATCTGGAAGTCCAGTGCCGGGCCGGATGATTGCCCAAAAGACACCAGAGTGCCATGCCGGCGCAGACACCGCAGAGATTTGGTGACCGTATCGTGGCCGACACTGTCAAAGACTGCAGAGACGCCTAGACCGTCCGTAGCCGAGTTGATCCGTGCGACGAAATCCGTTGTCCGATAGTCGATCACATCGACATAGCCGTTCGCCTTTGCCAGAGCGCATTTTTCCGGCCCGCCAGCGGTACCGATGGCCTTGACGCCTTTTTGGGCCAGCCATTGGCCCAAAATCAAGCCGACGCCACCGGCCGCCGCATGAACAAGGACCGTATCACCAGCATTTGCCGCATAGCTGTCATGGATCAGATAACGCGCTGTCAGCCCTTTTAACACGCTCGCCGCCGCCGTTTCGTCGGAGACGCCATCCGGGATCGCAACGACTTGCGCCGCATCAATCACCCGATGCGTTGCGTAAGCACCGTTGCGTAATGTGTAGGCAACCCGGTCGCCGGGCGCGAAGCCGCTCACACCCTCGCCAATCTTCTCGATGATCCCGGCTGCCTCCGCGCCCGTCACCAAGTCTCTCGTAACCGGCCAAGGATACAGGCCAGAGCGCATGTAGATGTCGACAAAGTTGACTCCGATCGCCGTATGCCGGATCAAAAGCTCTCCCGCACCGGGATCAGCGACAGGTGCCGCGATCCGGCGAAAGCCGTCCGGTCCGCCCGGCTCGGCAATCGCCATGGCATAGGCAGGCGCCGCCGCTGCATTATTCATGGCATCGGGTTTACGGGGGACGAACTCGGCAACAGAGGGGGCATTGGCATTATCCGGCATCATCGCTTCCTGTATCTTGTTCTTGCGGCAGACCTCAAGACTGGATTGGTTGCAGCCCCGGCGCGTTCAGAGCCATGCCCTCACTTGCATGCAAAGGTAGCTGAAGCAACGAAGTTCCCGTTTGCAGTCAGTATCTCGGAAAAGAGCGAAAAACCGCACGAACAGAAGAACTATCTCGTGATAACATCGGGCGTTCGAACATTTCTGGATATGACTGCTGATGGCTCCTGCTCCCTCCCTCACCCTAATACTGGGCGAAGTGACTGCTGACATGGCTTTGGACGGACTTGTGATCTGTGGCTGGACTGGTCGTAACGCTGAAGCCATGGAACACCATATCCAGGAACTGGAAGCGCTGGGCGTGAAACGACCCAGCGCAACGCCTGCATTTTACCGCGTGGCCGCATCCCTGGTGACCACGGCGCCTGTCATCCAAGTCTCCGGCCAGGCGAGCAGCGGCGAAGTTGAATATGTCATGCTCAATCGGAGCGGTGAATGGTGGGTCACCGTCGGGTCCGACCATACCGACCGCGATGCGGAAACACTCGGTGTCTCCTTGTCCAAACAAATGTGTGCCAAGCCGGTAGGCAAAACATGGTGGCGCTATACCGATATATGCGACCACTGGGATGAATTGAGACTGCGCTCCTGGATAGTGGATGGCGATGACTGCACGCTTTACCAAGACGGTTCGGTATCGGCGATGCAGCCGCCGGAAGAGTTGATGCGCGGTTACGGTGGCCTGCCTGAAAATTGGGCCTTCTTTGGTGGTACGTTGGCGGCAATCGGAGGTGTTCGGCCGAGCTCGGCACTGGCGCTTGAGTTGCACGACCCGATCAAGAACCGGACAATCAATCATCAATACCAGACAGACGTTTTGCCTATCGCGGACTGAACCGCAAAGGAGACATCTTCATGCCCTTCGACAAACCCCACATCGAATTTGTTCAACTGGACATGGAAGGCGGCTGGACTACCCCGGAAGGCTATCCGGACGGGATTGCCCAGAAAATTCTTTCCAGTGACATCGACGAAGACTGCAAGACCGGTAGTCGAACCCGTTTGTTGAAATTCGAGCCGGGCGTCTACACCACGGTGCCTTTCTGGCATGATCACTGGGAGGAAGTATTCCTGATTTCTGGCGACCTGACCGTCGGCAGCGACGATAAAGGCGAAGGCGGTGAAGAGTTCACGGCCCCGACTTATGCCTGCCGACCGCCCGGAGTCTTCCATGGGCCATTCAAGAGCACTGACGGTTGCCTGTTATACGAGATCCACTATTACGACGAGATGAAGCCCTTCGAAGGAAACAGGCTTTAATCGCTTCTGCCTGGAACAAAAAGGGGGAAGGGTACAAACCCTTCCCCCTTTTTGAAGTTGCCATCAGGCACCTGCTATTTCTTGGCCATCGACTCGTAGAAAGTCACCAGCCGGACGACGTCACCAGCATCAAGGCGACCCAGAGGGCCATCGCTGTAGCTGGAGGCGACGACCTTGCCCGTGTCCCGATTCAGGATGAACTCGGATGGCTGAATGATCTGCCGCCTGTCTTCCCACCACGAGCCGAGTGTGTCGGCGATGCCGCGAGTGACGCCAAATCCAAAGGGGTATCCTTTGCCATTGGCGATTTTTTTGGCGTTGTCGATGTCGTCAACGCTCGCTGCTACCACAGCAACGTCAGCTTCTTTCAATGCATCAAGTTGCTTACTGAAACCATCCAACTGATGGCGGCAATATGGTCACCAGTGACCACGATAGAAGAGGATGACCCTATACTTGGCGTTCAGATCATCTGGCAGGCGCATGGTTCCGCCATCGACCAGATTGATCGAAAGCTCTGGAAATGTTGCACCAATGCCCAGCTTTTCATCCATTCTAGCAGCTATCTCCTGGCTGAGGTTGACGGAAGCCGAATTTTTCGGTCGGGATTCCCAAGGAGAAGTACAGTGGCGCTGGTTTGAAATCAAGCCCGCTGACCGGCATATTTGGGTTCTTACAACTCTGCCATCTCCAGAATGGTGAAGAAAACGTTATTATCTCAGTTTGAATATAGTCAGAATCCGAAAAGTCCCTTGAACGGGGGGAGTTCGCACTGTCGGTTGGTCGAGTTGGCGGGGAAAATCTTGAAGGTTGCCGGTTTTCGGCGTCATCCATGCAAATAGTCCTCGCAGTGTAAGGCAGGGATCACAAGCCTCGTTCCTTGCAACCCCCAGAGAATGGCCATTGAGAGAGGATCGAAACATTTTGGTTCCCTGTCTTGAGATGCCGCTTTCCAAGGTCTTGTAGCAGGACATGGCAACATTTGTCGTAAGCCCAAGCTCCTCTGTTTGCCCATTCGAGGTATCGGCTTTGTGATGTGGTCTACTACGCTGTTGATTCTGTTCTGATATATGCCGTGACCATGACTGAAACCAATGCCGCCAAGACCCTGCTGATCGTCGGACACGCGCCATCCGTGAACACGCGTCGGTTGCGTGATGCGGTGACAACCGCCGCCCGGGACTCTGCTGATGAAGCTATTGTCCGTATCTCGGCCCAAAGCCCCTTGGATACGATGCCCGGCGACGTGATGACCGCCAGCGCCATCATCCTGGGGACGACGGAAAACTTGGGATATATGAGTGGTGCGCTGAAGGATTTCTTCGACCGCTGCTATTACCAGTGTCTGGAGCAAACCCAAGGCCTACCCTATTGCCTCTATATCCGCGCCGGCCATGACGGCACGGCCACCCGCCGCGGCGTTGAGACCATCGTCACCGGATTGCGCTGGCGCGCAGTTCAGGACCCGCTGGTCTGCCGTGGCGAATGGGATGAGAGCTTTATCGAACAGGTGGCAGAGATCGGATCGGCGATGGCTGTCGGCCTCGAAGCAGGGATATTCTGATTACGCCGCCAGAGATCGACAAGATCGACCCGGAATGCCTTGAAATCCGGCGCATAGGCCGAGCTCAGGAACGCTGGTAGGCGTAGAAATCCTGACACACAACAATTAGTGAGGGCGGATAAGAAATCTCCACAAGGCGAAGAGCGAAACAGTAGCCAACCTCTGGTCTATAGTTGATAACTGAAAGGAGCGAAGCTATGCGCAAAGCGCTTGTGCGGCCCGGCCGCCGGTCCGAAGTCGAGACGACGCACCCAAGGTGCACCGAGCAAGCACCAACCGGCTTCGGTTCACTGGACTTTTTCCTTTATGCGATAATACCTTGGAGTTTGTTCCCGCAGTCGCAGCCAGCCTCGGTCCGAGCCGTGGCACCCTCCATAAACGGTACCAAATTCTCGAAAGAGGGCCACAATTCGAGGCTGCCCGCGAGTGCTCTCAGGTCACGATTTTTCCATTTCATATCCTGACAACCCGTCTCAAGACGGTAATGTCAAAAGCCCTTGCGGAATCCGCGAACTGCCGTCAGCGCCCACCGCTTCGGCCCTGACTTCCAGAAGGTTCCGCGCTTCGCGCCCGCATTCCCTCCCGGCAACCGTAAAGCGGCGCGCGCGGCAAGGGATGGACCGCGTCGTCGAGAGGACCCTGAAGCCATCAGGCGCCGCGATGCGCGTCTCGCGCGACCGGCCCGCCGGAACCGAAAGCGGCTCCGTGCCCGGAACGTCACGCTTCGACGGCCCGTTCGGGCGCGTGGGCAGTCCACGCACCTTCAGAGATTCCGCGAAAAACACCAGATGGCCCAGCGGCGCCACCGCCGCACCCGTTCGACGTGAACCGGGCCGCCGAAGGGGTCTGTCTTCACGGCCTCCCGGACAACGGCCCGCGCAGCGCCGGGACCTCACCCGCAGGGGAATCCTCGCGGACCTCCACCAATACGCTCATCGCAGCAGTCTACAAGAGACCCGGCAAATCCAAAACACGATCAGCTGACGGATCCAGGGTGATGCCATGCGGTCGAAGTAGCGCACACAATGGCTTCTTTCGGGAAAGCTTCCCTTGCCATATTCTGCTCACATGGCGATATGCGCGGACTCGTTGGATGGCAGCAGGCTCCGGAGATGTTTTGACGCGAACAACCTCTAACTGCGAGGAAGCAGCCCTAATACGCAAGCGGCTTGCGCAGCTTGGGGCCGAACAGGCGACCCTCAAGGCTCGTCTCGCCGAAATCCGATCTCAACAGGCCGATGCGGAGGACAGGTCGCAGTCTTTGGTGCCAGCCACCGGCCGTTCGTCGGCCCGCGACAAGGTCTCATTGTTCAGATCGCTGTTCGTCGGCCGCGAGGATGTCTACCCGCAGCGCTGGGAGAACGCCGGGACGGGCAAGGCCGGCTATGCGCCGGTCTGTGCCAATGAGTGGGCGCCGCGCCTCTGCGGGAAGCCGCGCATCAAGTGCGTTGCATGCCCCAATCAGGCTTTCCTGGCGGTCACGGACGAGGCGATCGCCGGGCATCTGCGCGGGCGCCATACGCTCGGCGTCTATCCCATGCTGCGCGACGACCGTTGCAGGTTCCTCGCTGCCGACTTCGACGGAGACGCCTGGCGGCGGGATGCGGCCGCATTCCTGGAAGCCTGCCGGTCGAAGGGAGTACCGGCAGCCCTCGAACGGTCGCGTTCGGGCAATGGCGGGCATGTCTGGATCTTCTTCGCCGAGCCCGTACCGGCAGTCCTCGCGCGCCGCCTCGGCGCCCTTCTGCTGACGGAGACGATGGAGCGCAATCCGGATATCGGGTTCGGATCATACGACCGCTTCTTTCCGAGCCAGGACATTGTGCCGGTAGGTGGCTTCGGCAATCTCATAGCGCTTCCCCTTCAGGGCAGGCCACGCAAGGATGGCAACAGCATTTTCCTCGACGGAAATTTCGAGCCCCATACGGACCAATGGGCGTTCCTGTCCTCGCTCCGCCGCATGACGCTGGCGGAAGTAGCGGCTCTTGTCGACGAAGCAGACCGCGAAGGCCGGATTGTCGGTCTCCGACTGCCGCTGGACGAGGACGACGAGGAACCCTGGAACGCGCCGCCATCGCGGCGGCGGCTACCCACCATCGCCGAACTACTGCCTGAACGGATCGAGGCGGTTCTGGGTGACCAGATATACATCCCGCGCGCCGGCTTGCCACCGGGTCTGATCAACCGGCTCGTCCGTCTCGCTGCATTCCAGAACCCGGCCTTCTACAGCGCCCAGGCGATGCGGCGCTCCACATTCGGTATTCCCCGCATCGTTGCTTGCGCCGCGCTACTGTCGCATCACATTGCCTTGCCGCGCGGCTGCCAGGAGGCGATGAAGCAATTGTTGGAAGAGCTCGGCATCGGCGTGGACCTGCGCGACGAGCGCCATCCTGGGCGACTGTTGGAGACAGTTTTCCTAGGTACCCTGTCCTCGGAACAGCAGACCGCCGCCGCGATGCTGAGGAACGAGACCGGGGTGCTTGCGGCCGCGACCGGGTTTGGCAAGACGGTCGTCGCCGCCTCCGTCATCGCCGCCCGCGGGGCCAACACGCTGGTGCTCGTTCACCGCCGCCAGCTCATGGAACAGTGGATTGCGCGGCTCGGGGCATTTCTCGATCTTCCCGCATCCGCGATCGGGCAGATCGGCGGCGGCCGACGCAACCCCGGCGGCATCGTGGATGTCGGCGTGATCCAGAGTCTGGCGCGCAAGGGTGAGGTCGACGATGTCGTTGCGGACTACGGGCATTTGGTGGTTGATGAGTGCCACCACCTCTCAGCGGTCAGCTTCGAGGCGGTGGCGCGCCGGGCGCCGGCGAAATACGTTCTGGGCCTGTCCGCCACGGTCACGCGGCGGGACGGCCACCATCCGATCGTGTTCATGCAGTGCGGCCCGGTCCGGTTCCGGACCGGCGCAAAGGCCCAGGCCCGGCAGCGGCCGTTCCGACACCGGGCGGTGCTGCGCGACACGGCCTTCCGGCTGCCGCCCGAAGTGAACGGCGAGAGACCGCCGATCCAGCAGCTGTATGCTGCGTTGGCGGCCGACGGGGATCGCAACGACCTGATCTTCGACGATGTGCTGCAGGCACTGGAAGCGGGCCGCTCGCCCCTTCTGCTCACCGAGCGCAAGGACCATGCCCATTGCCTGGCGGATCGGCTCGGCCGCTTCGCCCAGAACGTGCTCGTGCTCTCGGGGGGCATGGCGACCCGGCAGCGCCGCGAGATCATGCAGCGCCTCGACGCTATTTCCGGGACGGAGGAACGGGCTCCGTCGTGCCGCGACCACCGTCTGCTGCCACAGACTGCCGACCACCGTGGCCATCACGGGCCGACGGAGCGGGTATGGACAAGCAGCGTCAACGGTTTGAACGAACTCGCTAGTCGGAACACCGATGAGAGGAGTAGCTCAGCTACCTCACCGTGGGCATAACAAATTCGGCACCGGTTCTGACGCCGGCAGGCCAGCGCGACGTTACAGTTTTCAGCCTGGTGAAGAAGCGCACGCCTTCGGGCCCGTGCATGTGCGTGTCGCCGAACAGGGACCGGCGCCAGCCGCCAAAGCTGTGGAACGCCATGGGGACGGGAATCGGTACGTTAACGCCAACCATACCGGTCAGGTTGCGGGAGGTAAATTCGCGAGCGACATTGCCGTCGCGGGTGAAGATCGCACTGCCGTTACCATACTCATGACCGTTAACGATCTCGATCGCGCTGTCGAAATCAGGTGCTCGAACGACCGATAAGACAGGCCCGAAGATCTCTTCCTTGTAGATCTGCATATCGGGAGTGACCTTGTCGAACAGGGTGGGCCCGACGAAATAGCCGTTCTCGTATCCTTGCAGCACCAGATCACGGCCGTCGATTTTCAGGTCCGCTCCTTCTTCAATACCCAAGTCGATATAGCGCTTGACTTTCTGGTAATGCGCTTGCGTGACCAAGGGACCCATTTCAGCGTCCGGATCCGTTCCGGGGCCGACCTTCAGCGCCTCGATTGCAGGAATCAGTCTATCCAGCAGGGGATTGGCAGCGGCGCCGACAGCGACGGCGACGGAAACCGCCATGCATCGCTCGCCGGCAGAACCGTAGGCGGCGCCCATCAGGGCGTCGGTTGCCTGATCTAGGTCAGCATCCGGCATGACCACCATGTGGTTCTTGGCTCCACCCAGCGCCTGGACCCGTTTTCCGGTCGATGTGCCCGTCCGATAGACATATTCTGCAATCGGCGTCGAGCCTACGAAACTGACAGACTGCACGTCGGGATGGCGTAACAGGACATTGACCGCCACCTTGTCGCCCTGCACCACGTTAAGGACACCGTCAGGCAAGCCAGCTTCCTGCATCAGTTCGGCCATGAAGTTGGCGGCAGAAGGATCTTTCTCGGATGGCTTCAGAACGAAGCTGTTACCGCAGGCAATGGCGATCGGAAACATCCACATAGGCACCATGGCCGGGAAGTTGAAGGGCGTGATGCCGGTGCAGATCCCCAGGGGCTGGCGAACCGACCAGCTGTCGATGTCGGTCCCGACATTTTCTGTGAATTCGCCCTTGAGCAGTTGCGGGATGCCGCAGGCGAACTCCACTACTTCCATGCCGCGGATGATCGAGCCTTTCGAGTCCGAGATCACCTTGCCATGCTCGGCGGTAATCATTTCCGCCATCCGGTCCATGTTGTCTTCAATCAGCGCCTTAAAGCGAAACATGACCCGAGCTCGGATGACGGGTGGTGTATTCGCCCAAGCCGGGAATGCGTCTTGAGCGGCGGCAATCGCAGCGTTGACATCGGGCTCCGAAGCGAGGCGAACCATACCGGTCTGCTCACCGGTTGCCGGATTGAAGACCGGGCCCAACGTCTCTCCCTGGCCGGAGACCATAGCGCCGTTGATCCAGTGTCCGATGTCCTTGATCATGTCCCATCGCTTTCGGAGAAATCCATATTGCAATACCGTTATCAGTGTCGCTTCGGCAACCATGATGTTGCGGACCGAAATCCGCAATCGGTAGAACCTCGATAGGCAACTCCAGGCACCTCGACATGAACTTGGCCGCATTCCTGCATCGCGCCGCACTCCTCCATCCCGACTCGACTGCCTTGGGTCTGGGAAACCGACCCCTGATGACCTATCGCGATTTTGCCAATCGGGTCGCGATGGTTGCGGGCCATTTCCAAAATACCCTCGGTCTTTGGCCCGGTGACCGCGCAGCGATCGTCATGTCGAACGTGCCCGACTACATGGTGGTGAAATACGCCTGTTGGCATGCCGGCGTTTGTGCAGTGCCGATCAACGCCAAGTTGCATCGCAAAGAATTCTCCTACATCCTGGAAGATTGCGGCGCGCGTGTCTGCTTCACCAATGAGGAGAAGCACGATGCTGTCGCCGCGCTGGACAGACAGATTGAAACACTGGAACAGATCATCTCCACCGACGGTGGTGCCTGGCGTGCCATGGCAGAAGGCGATCCGGCGCCGATGGCCGAGGTTGCGCCGGATGACCTCGCCTGGTTGTTCTTCACCTCGGGCACTACCGGTCGACCTAAGGGAGCGATGTTGTCCCACCGCAATCTGGTATCCTGCACAATGAACTACTTTGCCGATGTGGACGCTATCGAGCCGCAAGACTGCATAGTACATTGCGCGCCGGTTTCTCACGGCGCCGGCTGTTACGGGATTCCTCATGTTGCCCGGGGCGCTGCCCAGGTGTTTCCTGAATCTGGCGGCTTCGACCCGCGAGAGATGATCGACCTGTTGAGGCATTGGAAAGGCGCCACATTTTTCTTCGCGCCGACGATGGTCGTGCGTCTGCTCAATCATCCGGACTTGGCAAAGGCCGATATGTCGAATTTGAAGCTGATCGTGTATGGTGGCGGCCCGATGTATGTCGAAGACCTGTTGCGCGGCATCAATGTTCTTGGTCAGAAGTTTGTCCAGATATTCGGTCAGGGCGAAGCGCCGATGACGATCACCGGCCTGACGCGCGCCATGCATGAAGATACGTGTCACCCCCGATACAAGGAACGGCTGGCGTCGACTGGGGTCCCGCGAACGGATATCGAGGTGCGTGTCGTTAATGAAGACGACCAGCCCCTGTCCGCTGGCGAAATTGGCGAGGTCGTATGCCGTGGGGATGTTGTCATGCTGGGCTACTGGAACAATCGGGACGCGACCGCTGAAGCGATAAAGGGAGGATGGCTTCACACCGGCGACATGGGATCGTTCGACGAAGACGGCTATCTGACGCTGAAGGACCGCGCCAGGGACATGATCATTTCAGGCGGGACAAACATCTATCCGCGGGAGATCGAAGAAGTTCTGCTCAAGCACCCGGCCATCCTGGAAGTGTCGGTGGTCGGCCGAAAGCACACGGATTGGGGGGAGGAAGTGATCGCTTTCGTGGTTAGGCGGGAAGCATCCAGCGTCACCGAGCGTGATCTGGACACGCTTTGTCTGAACCATATCGCTCGGTTCAAGCGGCCCAGGGAATACCGTTTCGTGGAGTCGCTCCCGAAGAACAACTACGGCAAGATATTGAAAACCAGGCTCCGGAAACTGCTGGACAGCGAGAGCGCTTGACCACGCCCAAAGGCACACGCCAAGATTTGGCTCGAGACTAACCGATCAGGCTGATTGCATGACAAGCTTCAATTCGTTACTCAAGGACTTTGCAGCTGCCGTCGAGGTTGGCGACGGGACGGCGCTGGCGCAACTGTTTACCGAAGATGGCGTTTACGATGACATCTTTTATGGCGAATTCCATGGCCGGAAGGCGATCAAGGACATGCTGGAACGCCTCTTCTGGCGCGATGGCAAGGATTTTCTGTGGGAATTTCGCAATCCGGCAGCGACCGATACTATCGGCTATGCCCAATGGTTGTTCAGCTACACCAGCGGCACCAGGCATAATGACGGCAAGCGTTGCGGCTTCGAAGGTGTCGGGATATATCACCTGCGAAGCGGCTTGATCGCCCGTTACGAAGATCAGTGCAATGCGGTGACGCCACTGCGCGAAATGGGCGTTCCGCTTGACGTTATCGACCGGATGGCTGGCGAGTGGCGCCACAAGTTCCTGGCGCGCGATGGTGCCGACCGGCACATGAAGTTCGGCGCGCTCTAGTGTTCTGATCGGGAAGTCCATTGGCATGGGATGATCGGTTTTCATGGAGCGTTGAGCGTTGTGGAGTGCAGCAGTAGCGGTGACGTTATTGGCAGCGGGACGGCTTGCGCTGGAGGGTTTGGCGAACAAGGCGATCGTCAGGCGCTTGGGCGCGGATGCGCATACGCTCGGCAAATGGCCCCGGTGCGCCGAGGTCGGCGACGAGAACGTCACGGAGGTCACGGCCCGTACTCTGGAAGAAACGCTGCCCCGACGGCTAGATGCGCTCTCGACAATCCCTCGCATCCGGCATACCGGCAGCCATGCCGCTCGGCAACGTCCAGGCTATCATCTGATACCAGAGGCGGTTGCCTTTGCCTCATGAGGGGGTTTTCCTGACGGCCCGATTTATGAGTCACGGTGAGTGCCTTGGATTGGCGGGTTGTCATGGGAGTTGCCCTTGCGTTGCGTGGAGATTTTGATGGGGCTGGTCTTCTTGGTTTTGCTCAGCGGTGCCGGGATGGGTCGCAGAGCCGCCGTCTTCTGGCGCTTGCGGTGATTTACGACGGTCATCGTCGTTCGGATGCGGCGCGTCTTGCAG
>JAPOST010000027.1 GCA_026709535.1 Rhodospirillaceae bacterium | reverse complement strand
TGAAGGAGGTCAAGGTTCCCGACATCCCGGAGATCGTGGGAAAACCCTAGGGTCGCGGCGCGGCCCTTCGCCCGGAGAGTTCCCTGGCCCGGGTACAGCGCGCCGCCTGCCGCTTCCTCATGCGCAGGGTCGCACGAGGGACAACCCCTTGATTCACAAAACATCATGATATCAAGGACTTGTGATTCAAACACTAAGAGCGGGTGGGGACAGCGCCGCGTTCCTGTTTGCTTTGGTTCGGTTGCGTATTCGCGCTTGACGATTACGGAAAAAGCGCATTTGAACTGAATACTTTCACCTACCGTATTTTCAAGGCCCCGCCGCATGAATCGGGAGAAAATTTGTCGTGTTTAGACCAATAACGTTGCATTTGTAAGTGAGCCATCGCCGATCTGTATTCATCCTAACCAATTTATTCGGCAATGAAGCGGGCTTTCTGTTCAGCCTCGCAAAGCATGTTTTCAGGATCTTCGCTATCGATTACGCGCTTTGCCAGATCGTACGAGAAACCGGCTCGTGCCATGGCCGCCATGTCTCGGTTGCGGCTGTCCGCGCGCTCGCCTGACGTTCGGAAAGCGCCGAGCCGCCGTCGCTGCGCGTACCGCACAGCGGCTGTCAGGTCAGGGTCGACGAGATCCTCGGCTGAAACATGCACCAATGCTTGGTCTATGATGTCGGGCGCCAGGCCCTTGGCTAGCAGCTTATGACGAATTGAGCGCTGACTGTCGCCGCGCCGGTACAGGCTTGCAGCCCGCCCTTCCGCGTAGCGCATATCATCCAGCAGTCCTGTCTGGCGGAACCGGCTCACTATGGCCTCAACCCAGGCGGCAGCCTCACCACTGTCCGTGCCGTGGTGTTTCTCTGAGCGCCATACCTTGCGCATCAGGATGCGCCGCAGGTTTTCCGCTGACGACGCGTACCGTTCAAGGTGGTAGAGTGCTGCGCGCTCCAGATAATCCGGCGTCACCCTGCGGGGTGACTGCTGCCGCCGTCGCGATTTCTTCCTGCTTTGCCGCGCGTCATCGTGATGAGCGGCATCCTCTGCGCGGGGCTTTTCTTGATGCGTCCAATCCATAGATCAGCTGGTATTCTTGAAACCCCGACTTTTTACATAACGTCAGTCTAAGCGACAGGGCATCCCGAATGAACCGAATTTTACCACGCGACTCAACGTTTCTCGATGCTGGTTCAGACGATGAACCGGCTCGCATTGCCGCGGCTTCGCTTGCGCCGCGCACTATAGGTACTGTCAACTGGCTCGGCCTTTGGGCACTATACCAGAAGGAAGTCCGTCGTTTCCTGAAGGTCTTCATGCAGACCTTGCTGGCGCCGGTAATCACGACGCTCCTGTTTCTGGCTGTCTTTTCCCTCGCGTTGGGCGGTGCCGTCCGGGAAGTTGCCGGTGTGCCGTTCGTGGAGTTTCTGGCGCCCGGGCTCGTAATGATGGTGATGGTTCAGAATGCCTTTCAGAACACGGCGTCTTCGATCATGATGTCCAAGGTGCAGGGCAACATCGTGGACATCCTGATGCCGCCCATCTCGCCAGGGGAGCTGACGCTGGCCTATGTCGGCGCCGGGGCCACGCGCGGTCTGCTAGTTGGCGCGGTGACGACCGGCGCCATGGCTATCTTCGTTTCATTCCATATCCATTCGGTTCTCACGATCTTGTTCTTTGCTCTAATGGCGTCAGTCCTCCTGTCGTTGCTCGGGATCGTCGGCGGCGTCTGGGCCGACAAGTTTGACCACATGTCCGCGGTAACGAACTTCATCATTACGCCTGCTGCATTTCTCAGCGGCACATTTTATTCCATCGATCGGTTACCCAGTTTCTGGAATGGCGTCGCCCATGCCAACCCTTTCTTTTTCATGATTGACGGGTTTCGAAGTGGCTTCATCGGCCGTGCCGACGGCGACTTGTTGATCGGGGGTGGGGTGCTGCTGGTTTTGAATGCTGTACTGTGGTGGATTTGTGTCAGGATGTTCCAAACAGGGTATAAGCTGAAAAGTTAGTCGGTTGCTCTGCCATATACGCTCAAGGGTAATTGCCGCTGGAATAATTGCAGACGCGTGGCCGCGACCGGGAGCGTAGAATCAAGCACTGGCGATGCGCGTCGTTTGCAGCTGAACCGCAGCTAGGCCATCAAGGCCCTGAGAAGCCGCAGCTCGCCAGAAAATTGCCAGACACCGAAAAGAAATCTCCGGGTACCGGTGTCGGTACACGGCCGCCCAGCAGCCACGGAAGCCAGAACAAGGCGCCGGAAGACCCTCAATTCACTATACGTCCTAGCGTCGGAAAAGTCCTGGATTCCTCGCCAAATTGTTCGGTACAGTAGTCTCGTATGGTCGTGTTTGATCCTTTGTTTCGCGCGTATACATTCGTCGGAAGCAAGCTGAAATTGAATATGTATCTGATTATTCCCTTTCCCGCTGATTTCGTTGCAGCAACGCGCGCCGCCCGCGACGCAACCTCAGATTGACCCGCCTGGCGTGGCCGCCGTTATTGAGGAAATGACAATGACGGATGCAACAAATTCCCAAGGTATAGCTGCAAGCTTGCCGCTTGCCGGGGTGCGCGTGCTTGATCTGACGACCATCATTTACGGCCCCTATGCCACCCAAATGCTGGGCGACTTCGGCGCTGACGTAGTCAAAGTGGAAGCCCCAGGCGGTGACGCCATGCGCCAGATGGGCCCGCGCAAGAGCCCGGATATGGCAGCTGTCTATTTGGGCGTGAACCGCAACAAGCGCAGTATCATGCTGAACCTGAAACGGTCAGCGGCGCAGGAAGCCTTGTGGCGCCTGGTCGATACCGCCGATGTTTTTGTTCACAACATTCGCCCTCAGAAAATGCTCAGGCTTGGCTTTGACCCGGACGCCGTTATGGCCCGCAAGCCGGACATTGTCTATGCTGGGCTATATGGCTATCGCGATGGCGGTCCCTATGCTGGGCAGCCGGCCTATGACGATGTGATTCAGGGTCAGGGTGGTTTGGCTGGAATATTTCAGGCACGAGATGGTGTGCCTGCACTTATCCCTACGGTGGCGGCTGATAAGATTTCCGGCCTCATGGCTTCCAGTGGAATTCTCGCGGCATTGTTTCAGCGCGCCCAAACGGGTAGAGGCGTCTATGTGGAAACTGCGATGTTCGAAGGCGTCGCCAGCTTCACTTTGGCAGAACATCAATTTGGCGCCATCTTCTCCCCTCCCATGACGCCACCAGGCTATACGAGGGTGTTGTCGCCCCATCGCCGACCGCAGTCTACCGCTGACGGTTTCATATGCCTGCTGGCGTACACCGATAGCCAATGGGAACGATTCTGGGCCTTGGTCGGCCGTACTGAGATGACCGAGGATCCGCGTTTTGTTACTATAGGCGACCGTCTAGAACACGTGGATGCTCTTTACTTGGAATCCGGCGCCGAACTGATCAAGAAGACTTCAGCGGAGTGGCTGGATGTGCTGCGGGGGGCAGAGATCCCCTGCGGTCCCGTCAATACCCTCGAAGATATCCATAGCGATCCGCACCTGACCGCGACCGGTTTCTTTCGTGAATTTGAGCATCCTACCGAAGGGCCAATGTGCTTGCCAGATACGGCCTTCCGCTACAACAGGGAAGCCTTGCCCGTCCGCCGCGGTCAGCCGCTCCTCGGTGAACATACTACGGAAGTGCTTGTCGAAGCTGGCTTCGACAAGGAGGAAATCTTGGAGATTTTGAGAAGTGATTGAGCCATCGACCGATGTCTGGAACTCCTAGTAAAGACCTCTGCATGATTGGCTGGCATGATTTCCTCTGGCTTCTGAGTGTGGTCTTGTCTTGGCAGGTTTTGGGGGGTGTGTCCTGATGGCTCTGTTTTTGCGTGAAGCATGAGCGCGGATCGGGTCT
>JAPOST010000115.1:5657-29039 GCA_026709535.1 Rhodospirillaceae bacterium | reverse complement strand
TCGACGGGATCCGGTCCCTGCTGTCGTCGGGGTGCCCGTGGCGGCGCAGGCCGCCCTGTCATCCGCCGTTTTCCACGGTTCGGAACGATTTCGCGACACGGGCGTTCCGGAACGGACGCCGGAGGCGCTTCGCGGCCCTGGCGCGGGCGCAGGCAGGCATCATCGACAGTCAATCGGTGAAGACGACGGAAAGTGGCGGGCCTTCGGGGTACGATGCCGGCAAGAAGATCAGGGGACGGAAGCGGCACATCGCGGTGGACGTGGAAGGCAGCCCGATCGTGGTGCATGGGCACCCCGCCGACGTGCAGCGCTTGCCATGCTCTGCCGCAATTTCGACCTGGAGCCGGTCATGCCCGCCGACGAGGTCCGTGAACACATGGCCTTCACCATGCTGCCCGCGGGGCTGAAGGCGCGTCTCGGACGGCGGCCCGCAGGCTGAAGGCCAAACGCGGGAAGTGCGGCGATGCGCCGCCAGTGCCTGCAACTCGCCCTCTGCTTTGAGCATGTCGAGGGAGCGGGCGCAGGCTGCGACAGTGGCCTTCATATCTGGGTAGCGCGATACGGCCGACTACCGTCGGTTTATCCCCGCGCGGGCATGGAACAGGTTACCTCCGTCCAGAAGTCATGTTCGGTCTGCGCGAACACGTAGCGGGCGTTGGGAAAAGGTCGGCAACCAGCGCCCGTCGACCGGCCGCGTGTTTCAACCCACATGATCGGGATGCAAATGACGAAATCGATATCGCCTGCCGACAACCCGACAGATTGTCGATGTATCCGGTGCCCGACTGCC
Organism: Rhodospirillaceae bacterium; assembly: GCA_026709535.1. Taxonomy (GTDB): domain Bacteria; phylum Pseudomonadota; class Alphaproteobacteria; order Bin65; family Bin65; genus Bin65. Next base: position 28,249 of record JAPOST010000115.1, on the reverse strand, counting down.
CCGACCACGGCGGCGCTCCTTGTCATTGCCGACGTAGCAATCAGCCAGGATATTGTGGCGCTTGGTTTTCAGCAGACAGGACCGAGTCGCCATGATCGGCTCGTTGGTGCCGGGTTCGGGGAAACACGGCTTGATCCAGTATCTGCAGGAATCGATGGCCGCCGTTGGTGCGCCGGGCAGCGGGAATCCGGTCTCGAGTTCGAGGCCTTCCGCCTTGATGATGCGGCGCCAGGTGATGTCGCCGATGGTGCCGGCGGGGATCATGGTGTTTGCTCTCTTTACTCCTCAGCATAGGCGGAAAGGCTGGAGGAGTGTTTTGCGCTGTACAACCCGCTAGTTTATCCTGAGGAAGTCGAGATAACCTAGGCGGAGACGGGACATGCCCATGGATGGCTACAGTTCACTTTCGGCGGAGACGGCGGTCAAACCGATCTCTTCCGGCGCGGAATATATCGAGAGCCTGCGGGGCAGGGGGTTGAAGGTCTATCTGTTCGGCGAACTGGTGGACGAGCCGGTCGATCACCCGATGATCCGCCCGTCGATCAACGCCGTGGCGAAGACCTACGATCTTGCCAACGAAAATCCCGATCTCGCAAGCGCGAAATCCTCAATCTGCGGCAAAACCGTCAACCGGTTCCTGCATGTGACAGAAAGCGTCGACGATGTGGTGATGCAGAACCGCATGCAGCGCAAGCTGGGCCAACTGACCGGCACATGCTTCCAGCGCTGCGTCGGCATGGATGCCACCAACGCGCTGCATTCCGTGACCTGCGAAATCGATCAGAAATACGGTACGTCGTATCACGACCGCTTCAAGACCTTCATCGGCAAAATGCAGGAAGCCAACTATGTCATCGGCGGCGCCATGACGGACGTGAAGGGCGACCGCAGCAAGGGCCCGGCGGCGCAGGACGATCCCGACATGTTCGTGCATATCGTCGAACGCCGTGATGACGGCGTGGTGATCCGCGGCGCCAAGGCACATCAGACCGGCTGCATCAATTCGCACTGGGCGCTGATCATGCCGACCATGCGCCTGACGGAGGACGATCGCGAATACGCGGTGGTCTGCGCGATCCCGATCGACGATCCGGGGTTGACCTTCATATACGGACGCCAGTCCTGCGATACGCGCGCCATGGAAGACGGCGATATCGATGTCGGCAACGCACAATACGGCGGCCAGGAGGCAATGATCATCATTGAGGACGTGTTCGTCCCCAACGATCTGATCTTCATGGACGGGGAATACCAATTCGCGTCCGACCTAGTGGAACGTTTCACGTCCTATCACCGCCGGTCCTATGTCTGCAAAACTGGCCTCGGCGACGTGATGATCGGCGCGGCGGCGACGGTGGCGGATTACAACGGCGTTCCCAACGCTTCGCACATCCGCGACAAGCTGGTGGAGATGACCCACCTGAACGAAACCATCTATTCGTCCGGCATCGCCGCCTCGCACGAGAGCTTCGAGACCATATCCGGAAACTACCAGTGCAATGACATGCTCGCCAACGTGTGCAAGCACAACGTGACGCGGTTCCCTTACGAGCTGTCCCGCCTTGCGCAGGATCTCGCAGGCGGGCTGATGGTCACCGCGCCGTCCGAACAGGATCTGAACAGCGAAGTCACGGGCCCGCTGCTGAAAAAATTCCTCAAGGGGCGATCCGACGTGTCGGCGGAAGACCGGCTGCGCATCATGCGGCTGATCGAGAACATGACGCTGGGGCGCAACGCCGTCGGGTATCTGACCGAATCCATGCATGGCGCCGGCTCGCCCCAGGCTCAGCGGGTTCAGATCGCTCGCCAGTCGGACTTGGAGTATAAAAAGAAGCTTGCCAAGAACCTTGCGGGGATAAAGGATGACGGCGCGGCGAGGGATATTCCCTTGTCGCCGCACCAGGAAACCATGTTCCCTGACGGCGAGAACGACTGAGCACAAAAAGGGCGCACCGCCATGCGCGCCGTTATCATCACCGATACGTCCAGCCGCAGCGTATCCATTGCCGATGTGCCTCGGGCGACGACGAAATCCTCGTCGATGTGAAGGCCTGCGGGATCGTCTTCACCGACCTGCTGTCGCTCGACGGCCAGTACCAGAACAACCCGCCGCCGTCTTTCACGTCGGATAATGACGTGGCCGGGGTGTCGAGGTGTTGCTGCGTCCGGCGGGTGGGGCTCACCTCGGTCAGCCTTGCGAAGGCGCTGGGCGCGAAGACGGTCCTGGCGGGTCTGACGATGCCTTTGAAGAGCGATGCTGTCATGGTGGCAGGCGCTGGTGTGACCATCGACGACCTGAAGGACAATCTTTGTGCCTAGGTCATGGCAGCGACCGGCAAGCACAGCATTGATCTCGCCTTCGATCTGGTCGGGAGGGAGTGTACGACTTCACACTGCGCGTCATGGCCAATGAAGGCTGGTGGGGGTGCGTTTCCGGGCGTCGCACAACACCGCGGACAACTCATCGACACCATCCAGCCCAACCAATGCCGCAACGACATCCAGAACGCACGATACGCTTCCGTCCAAAACCGATACGCTCTAGCGCGGGTCGAGCGCTTCGCCGCGGCGACAGCACTTGAGCGATGGCGTTGAACACAAGGCTCGACGCTGCGACGAACATGGGAGCGCGTCTGAACGGTGCGTAAGGGTGTTTATCGACCGGTTAAATGCCGTATCAGGGGCCGTTCGAACATTGGTCGAAAGCCGGTCGGGTGGGAGTTGTACGGTCCAAAGGCCGACCCGTGCAATGGTTTGGAAAGTTGGGGTTCTGTCGCGGGGTTCGAGGTAGATGTCATAACGGTGACCGACAGCACGGCGGAGACCTCAACGCCTTCAGTGGGACCGGGTATACGCTCAAGGTGACGCATGTCGGGAGCGCGGACATATAGTGACCGTGGCTGCGAACTCAGATACAGACAGAGCGAATGCACGAGGATACTGGCCATCAAGAAATCTGTCAAAAGCGCTTGTTCCATTTTTTGGAATATATTAGCTATGTCGATGAAGGAGAGTGCAGGTGCACCTCATTAAGCGATCCACGCTGATTGCCTATTGGACGGCGCACCCGGAGGTGAAAGGTCCGCTCACGGCTTGGGTGAGTTCTGTGAAACAGGCGAAGTGGGCGTCCATGAATGACGTCATGAGTCAGTTCTCGAAAGCCAAGGTTCTTAATCGGGACCGGGTTCGGTTCGATATCTGCGGTGGGAACTACCGCCTCATCGCCGCGTTCAGGTTCAAAACGAATGGTGGCGGAACCGTGTTCGTTAAATTTATCGGTACCCATACCGAGTATGATCGCATTGATGCGCTGACCGTTTCACAGTACTGAGCCGGTGGCGTTGTCCAAGGAGGAAGAGATGCAAAAGACATTCGAAGTCCGTGTGGTCAACACGCAGGAGAATTACGATTGGGCTGTTGAACAGATCGAAGCGCATTGGGATGCGAAACCAGGTTCTGACGAATTCGAGTATCTGATGGTTCTCTCCGAGCAAGTAGACCGCTATGAAGCGGCCCAATTCCCGGTCGAAGGCGCGGACCCCGTCGACGCCATCCTGTTTCATCTGGATCAGAATTCGCTGACGCAAACCGACTTGGCGGACTTATTGAAGAGCCGGTCCCGGGCATCCGAGATTCTGGGCCGCAAGAAAGATCTGTCGATTACCCAGGTTCGAATTCTCCACACGTCCTGGAATCTTCCCGCCGAAGTGTTGATCCGTCCAGTCCGCTCAGAAGAAACCTGCACGACAGTTTGAACCTCTTTGCGCCGCCATTCCTTTCGTTCGGCTTCCAGAAAGTATGCCACAAGAACATCGCGCGGTGCGGTACAATTTTTCGTCCTTCGGTGCATGGCGCGAATGGCCTTGCGATCTTGCCTCTTTCGAGAGAGGCGTGAAGTGGGCGACGACGTGTTGAGCGATTGCGCCAAGCTGTAAAATTGAGGAGATCGGCATCTGGCACCAAGGTCCCATCACCGAAACGGCGTCTATTTTACCCCATCAACGGGCCGGATAAATGATCCTCCCGGATTGCGTTGATATCCCTTGCTGCCGCGAGGAACCATTCCAAATGCTTGATGCAGGGCATGGTTCCGCCTTTTCCCGCTCGGTCGGCAGACGGCTTGCTGCGGAGACACGATGCTGTAATGTCTATCCACTTCAAGAAGATCTCACCATGCAAGTCGCAAAATGGGGCAATTCCCTTGCCGTGCGGCTCCCTGCCGAACTTGTCCGTCAGCTCGGTCTCAAGGAGGGAGACCATATCGATATTGCTGACACGACCAGGCTTGTCGTGGCGCGTCATCAGCGGCCCGACGAGACCTTGGCATCCCTGCGGCAATTCCGGGGGCGGCTGCCCGCCGGCGCACGGATGAACCGTGATGACGCGCATGAGCGCTGAGTTCCTTGACACGAATGTCGTCTTGTACCTGCTCTACGAGGGCTCCAAGGCAGAAAGGGCTGAACATCTGATTTCCCGGGGTGGCATGATCAGCGTGCAGGTTCTCAACGAGACGCTCGTGAACTGCATCCGCAAAGCCGGCATGTCCTGGCGGGAAACAGGCCTTTTTCTCGACAGCATCAGCGCGCTCTGCCCCGTGGTCGCCCTGACATCTGCAACCCATGAGATTGGCCGCGTACTTGGGGAGCGCTATGGCTTTTCTGTCCACGACGCGATGATTGTTGCCGCCGCCCTGGAAAACCGCTGCGCTACGCTTTACTCCGAAGACATGCGCGACGGCCTCCGCGTTGAAGAGCGCCTCAAGATCGTCAACCCGTTCAAATCCTGACCAGGCAAACCAGCCTGTCCTCGCCTCCCAGTGAATCCGTTAGCCCTGAATCGGTCCGTCATACCGAGCCTTTTTCAGATCGGATCGCGACTGCGACGGGGCGACGAATTAGGGCAGCGATTTCGAAGCTGACTTCAGAATTTTCCTGGCCTTATCCTCACGGTCGTGGACGATCTTTTGGATCGGCTCCCGTTGCTTCCGCGTGTTCCGGGTTGCTCCCGTTAACGTCTCCGCCATCTGCGCGTGGTTCACCGACGACCGGTGCCAGTCATCAGTTAACGCCGTACTGTCCGCACAACCGACCCGGACGGAGGCTGAACAGCAGGCGTCAGTGTCAGGCCAGTCACGATGACCGGAAGCAGACTGAGGTCAATCCGCGGTAAATCCCGGGACGATGAGGATCAGCAGGTTGTGCTAATTGCCCCCGAATAACGGGTTCTCGGTTGAACTGGGGAATTCCCTCTGTTCCGGCGCAAAGTGGTGCTCCTGGGCCCATTCGAACCAGTTATCGACCACGGTGCCGGTCAACAGGATTCCGATGCCGCCGGTAAACGTGCACAGAACGGCGAACCACCAGGCCCAGCGATGAATTGATTCCATCGTTGCGTTGAAGCCCATCGTCCAGCGCCAGAACAGGCCAGCGCGCTCGGATGCGGTCCCACGGTCCGTGATCTGTTCAATCTCGCGATCACCACCAAACCGGCTGACGGCAAGAATGGTGGCGCCGTGCATCGCGAACAACAACGCCGATCCATAGAGGAACACGATGGAGAGTGCATGAAACGGATTATAGAAGAGATTTCCGTAGGTCAGCGAGAAGGTATTCGTCCAATCGAGATGCGTGAATATTCCGAAAGGCACCGCCTCGCTCCAACTGCCCATCATCAACGGACGGATGAAGCCAAGGACCAGATAAAGCCAGATCGCCGATGCGAATGCCCAGGCGACATGGGTACCAAGCCCAAGCTGCCTGGCCCGGATATAGGTTCGCGCCCACCAGAGTAGAATCGACATGGTCAGGAAGAACCCGGCAATCAACCACCAGCCCCCTTCATTCAGTGGAGGAAACCTGAGGCCGTATTCTTCTGCCGGTGGATCCAGGGTGAGCCACGGCAGCAATCCGACAAACTTGAACGGATCCCAGTCTACCGAAGCCCACATGTTCAAGCCGATGATTTCGATCGCGATGAAGCCGAAAATCAAGGAGATTGTGCCGGTAAGGCCCAGGTATACGGGGCCGATCTGGGCATTGCCGATCTTGCCGATCCAGTAGGAGAAGAAACCCTTGCCTGTTCGGGGCGAGTCACCCTTGGGCAGCGGAACGCCCGTTTCGACAGGGCCCCGAATCTGCACCTGCGTGAAGATATTCTGATACGTTGCCATGACTAGCGCTCCCTTCCGCTATTCCCAAATCGGCAGTTCGCGCCAGTAATTCCACCAGTCAACCCAAGGCTCCGTCCAGAACGGGCCACTGATGATGATGCAGACAGCACTCCAGAAACCGGCGCTCAGAGCCAGGAACAGGCCCAGCCGGTGGATGCCCAGGGTGCCGACCGAGTATCCGATCATGTCACGGAAAAAAGTGTCTTCGTGCTCGGGTGTCTTGACTTTTTCGCCCCGGCCCGGATTGGTCGCCGAGAGGATCAGGCCCCCGTGAAGCGCCAGTGCCAGACACGTCGTGAAGAAGAACGTGATGGCAATCATGTGCGCCGGATTGTAGTGGAAGTTTCCGTACTGGTAGCCGATCACGGACACCCAATCCAGGTGGCTGAAGATGCCGTACGGAAACGCATGAGCCCAGGCGCCCAGCAGGACCGGCCGGAAGACGACCAGCGTCACGTACGCCAGAATGGCGACACTGAATGCAAAGGGAATGTGATAGCCCATTCCCAGTTTTCGGGCGATCTCGACCTGGCGCAAGGCCCAGGACACAAAAGCCCCGATCGCGCAAATCGTGATGATCTGCCAGAGGCCGCCCTCCTTGAGCGGTGCCAGCCCGAGGCCGTATTTCAACGGCGGAGGATCGATACTGATCGTCCAGATGTTCCAGGTCGGTCCGATAGCGGCCCCGTAGACAATCAGCGCCGTTCCGAGAACGGCAAAGATGATCGTCGTGACCCCGAAGAATCCGACGTAAAACGGTCCGACCCAGAAGTCGAACAGGTCGCCCCCAACGAGCGTCCCGCCGCGGATCCGATATTTTCGTTCAAAACTGAGTACGGCCATTAGGCAGTCCTCCCGCCAGCTTGGTGTGGCGCGGTATTGGAAGCTGTCAGGCCGAACCGCAGACGCGCAGCATGTTGCCCGCCTGCGGCCGGCCTGACAGTGTCATCGCTAGAGAAAGACCCGCTCGGGTTTCGGTGGATCTGCTTGAAAGTACGAGGAAGCCGCAGCAGCTTTCGTCGGACCTTCGATCCAGTTGAATCTGTCTGTGCTCAACAAGATGAAGTGTATCAACAACGCGAGCACGAACAGAAAAACGAACAATCCGACGAGCAGCCGCCGCGGATCGAACATTAGCCATAAACGCCACATTCGCGAGTCTCCTACAGGATGAACGACGTGAGTGATTGCGCATTCGTCATCGCGACCTGGACGCTTGCCGCGCCGTCAGTCGTGATGGCCGAGTAGCCATCCACGCCCGGGAACCACGGACGCCACATGTACGCCAGAACGTGCGCAATAATGGCAACGACCGTGAAGAGGATGAAGCTCTGCACAAAAATCTTATGAAACTCTTGTGCTTCACCTTCAGTGAGGCCCGAAAGGGACCCAGGGTTTTCAGCCATGGTTTTGGCACCTCCAATTCTGTTGACCAAAAAGGCTGTTGCCTGACCCGAAAGTCACGGCTGTTTCCGCTCCGACCCGAGGGCCGCAGCGGAAATTTCGCCCGAACAAACCGGACGAAATCTCGGAAGGCCGGCGCGACGCAGGTTCGCGCGACGGCGTGATGTTCAGAGGGCGGCAGGATGCGCTCATGCCGCGTCCTTTACCCGTTGGTCGAGGCTGCGCTGGAAAGAGTCCAGCGTGACTCGGGATTCCGCGCGCTGGCGCACATCCTGTTCTGCCCGGTCGCGCATGCGCTTCGCTGCGGAAATGCGGACGAGTACCGGCTCCAGTTCCACCAGCCGCTGCAATTCGGAATGGGCGTCGTCATCCCAGACGACCTCGTCGTGAAGCCGACTCGGCGTGGCGGCGACCTTGTCCATTTCGGTGGCCAGCGGAAGGATGTGAAACAACGCGTCAAACAGAGCGTTGCACACTTCCTGAACCAGATAGGTCGCCCCCGAATAGCCCATGAACGGCGTCCCGGTATGCCGGCGGATAACCGCGCCGGGGAAGGAAGCTGGAATGTAGACTGCCCGATTGCTGGTCTCGCTCAGATACATCCTTTCGTTGTAGCTCCCGAACAGGACGAGCGGCGGGTTGGTGTGGATGGCGTCGCGCACCGAATCATTGTCGGACTTGGAGCCGGCCTGCCTGGAAATCGCGAAGTTGCAGGGCAGACCAAGATCCTCTTCAAGGAACAGGCGCACGCCGCGTGTGTAGGTTTCGTTGGCAACGATGCCGAAGCTGGCTGTTCCGAAGAAATCCTGGGTCACGGAGCGCCACAGATCCCACAGAGGCTTGATCGTCGTGTGCCGCTCTTTTTCGATGAACGGCTCCGGATCGAGATTCAGGAAGTCGCCCAGTTTCCGGAGAAAGGCTGTTGTCGAGTGGAGGCCGATGGGCGCCTGCAGATAGGGTTTGTCGAGCGATTCGCAAAGCAGGCGACCGTATTCGCGATACAGGCAGACGTTGATATCCGCGTCGACAAGCCGTGGCGTGTCGTGGAGATGGCTTCCCAGCGGATAGACAAGGTTGATCTCGGTGCCGATGCCTTCGACGAGCCGCCGGATTTCAGCAAGGTCCGACGGCATGTTGAACATGCCATAGGCTGGTCCGATGAGATTGACCCTGGGCTTCGCCTCGGCCGGCCGATTTCTTGGCTTGGGCCGTTTCCCGCGGCGCAGGCCGTATTCCGTCCACAGCCAGTTCAGGGCGCGATCGGCGCTTTGCCATTGATCCTCGTCAATGGTCCGCGGCAGGAATCTCTTGATATTCGTGCCTTCCGGCGTCACGCCCCCGCCGATCATCTCGGCGATCGAGCCCGTGACGACCACGGAAGGCAGGTCCTGATCCAGATATTGGTGCGCCCGCCGCATGGCGCCTTCGGTTCCGGTCTGGCCCAGTTCTTCTTCGGCGAGGCCGGTTACGCAAATGGGCAACTCGTGCGGGGGCAGGGCGTCGGTGTAGTGAAGGACCGAAGTCACCGGCAGATTTTCGCAACCGACGGGGCCGTCGATAATGACCTGAAGGCCCTTGATTGCGGTGAACACGTAGACCGAGCCCCAATAGCCGCCTGCGCGATCATGGTCCTGGATCAACATCCGATCGCTCCTGGCACCCCGGTCTTTGACGCGACATCTTCATTTGATTTGATCGCCGGGACGACAATCGGCGGCTCGGGCGGCGTCTCGGGCCAGATTCCGGCTGCATCATCCTCGCCAACGCCTGCGAAGAAACCCAGCATGGTTTCCATGCGCTCCTTGCCAGCGATTGCGGTATTGATCACCTGGGCGAGCGATCCTGCGCCAGCGATCCCCATCAGGGGGCGGGCCGAGATCAGGTTCGTGAAGTAGAGCGCCGGAATCGCCCTGGATTTCGCTGCCTGGACGACAGGTGTCGTGCCGATGGCGACATCGGGCTCGAAGGCTTCCATGGCTGCAATATCCTGCTCCAGCGAAGCTCGAAACTCGATGTGAACGCCGTTGGATTCCAGCCATTCGACATCCGGATCCGACCATCGGGTTCGGGGGCATGCGGTTCCGACATAGCGCACGTCAGCGCCGCTTTCGACGAGAAGGCGGGCAACCAGGAGTTCGGATCCTTCGTAGCCGGACAGGGTTACCCGCCCTTTGATCGGTGTTTTCTGCACCGCGTCAGCGATGGCCGGCAGAAATTGCTTCTTGGCTTGGTCAACCCTTGCGCGCGGAACCCCGCAGGCGTCGCCAATCGCGTCAAGCCATGCTGCAGTCCCGTGCTGGCCCACCGGTGCCGATCCCACGATCGACCGGCCCGCCGCTTCGAATTCTCGAACTGCGCTGACATAGAAAGGATGAATTGCGGCAACGGTGGCGCAATCCAGCCCGGTGTACAATTCCCGCCATTCGCGGGTCGGAACAACCGGTCCCGGGGCAAGTTCCAGGGGTGCAAGCATGGCGCCGATGCCGACCGGATCGGCAGGAAACATCTCGCCCAGCATCGTCACGGTCGGCAACGATGGCGCACCGCCGTCGGGTGCCTGAACCGGACCGGCTTCGGCTTCTTCTCGCGCGTATTTCAACATCGCGCCAGCCAGCACGTCCTTGGCTTCCGCATGGGTTGGCACGCCAAAGCCTGGCACGTCGATCCCGATGATCCGGACGCCGTCAATCTCTTTCGGCAACAGGCGAAGCGGAACCCCAGAGGCGGTTGGCACGCACAGGTTGGTAACGACGATAGCGTCGTATTTTTCCGGGTCTGCCATCTTGTAGACGGCTTCCCGGATATCTTCGTAGAGCTTTCCGGTGACGAGTGTTTCCGAATTGAACGGCACATAACCGACCGAACGGCGCGCGCCGTAGAAGTGGGATGTGAACGTCAGGCCATAGACGCAACAGGCCGATCCCGAGAGGATGGTCGCCGTGCGTTTCATCCGCAAGCCGACGCGCAGAGACCCGAACGCCGGGCACATGCTTTGCGGCTGATCATGCGGCCCGACCTTGTAGTCTTCCGCGTATTTCCGGAGAACTTCAGCGTTGCCAGCCGCCCTGGCGGCGGCGGCCAGCGCTTCCTTGCCGCCATGACAGCCGCTGTCCGCGACCGAGTCGGCAGCAGGGGCCGTCTGGGCGCTTTCTGGACTGACAGTGAGGGCAAGGTCGGTCATCGATCAGGGTGCTCAGGCATTGTCGTAGACAATCTCGAGCGATTCTTTCTCGACGACGGTGCCGCCGCACATGTCGGCGAGCGTGGCTGGCTGGAGTTCAAAGTCCCGGCCGGTCTCTTCGCTGGAGAACAGGCCGAGCAAGCCGTCCTGATCCAGCGGTTTGGGGTGCAGCGGCGCGGCGGTCGCGACATTCGTAGCCAGGGTTTCGAACAACGGTCCCCATTCAGATTCGGGTGTGCCGACGATCTGGTAATTCGCGCTCTTGCGCCGAATGTCCTCGTTCGCAGGTATCGAAGACAGAACCGGGATGTTGACGGCGTCGCAGAAAGCCTGCGCCTCGCCGGTTCCGTCGTCCTTGTTGATCACCATGCCGGCGACGCCGACGTTGCCGCCGAGTTTCCGGAAATACTGAACGGCCGAGCAGACATTGTTGGCGACGTACAGTGACTGCAGATCGTTCGACCCGACAACAATGACCTTCTGGCACATGTCGCGGGCGATCGGCAGGCCAAAGCCCCCGCAAACGACGTCGCCAAGGAAGTCGAGCAGCACATAGTCGAAACCCCACTCGTGAAAGCCGAGTTTCTCGAGGAGTTCAAAGCCGTGGATGATGCCTCGACCGCCGCAGCCGCGACCGACTTCAGGACCGCCGAGTTCCATCGCGAAGACGCCATCGCGAATGAAGCAGACATCGCCGATTTCGACATCCTCTCCGGCGGCTTTCTTGCTGGCAGATGTTTCGATGATTGTCGGGCAGGCCTTGCCGCCGAACAACAGCGATGTGGTGTCGCTTTTGGGATCACAGCCGATCAGCAGAACCCGTTTGCCCTGATTGGCCATCATGTAACTAAGGTTGGCGAGCGTGAAGCTCTTGCCGATGCCGCCTTTTCCGTAGATCGCGATGATCTGGGTTTCCTTGGTCGCCTCCACGACCGGAATCGGATCCGGCTCGATCGCCGCTTCATCGCGTAGATTCTGTACGTAATCGTTCGTGGCGGCAGGATGGGTCATCTCCAGGCCGGTCATTGCACAGCTCTCCAATCCAGAACCATTTTCAGACAGGCGGGATCACCGAATGCTGTCCGATAGGCCGCCGCAGCTTCTTCCGGTTTGCTGGTGTGTGTTATGAGATTGTCCAGGGAAAGCAGATCCGCGTCCATCAGCGCGCGGACCGCCTGGATGTCGGATTTCTTCCATTCTGCCGCGATCCGAATGCGAGCCTCGCGCATGAACGCGGGCGCGAAGGCGAAAGAAAGTCTCTGGCTGTAGAAGCCGGCCAGGACGATTTCGCCGCCGAATCCCATCCGGCCAATCAGGGTATCGAGAACGCTGGAATCCCCGCTGGCATCGTAGATGGACGAATAGTCGTGGCGGCCGTCATCATCGGGATGGACGACTGGGTAGTCGTCTGCTCCCTCGGACCGGTCCGGGGCCCTTTCCCAGACCGTCGGAGCATCGAAGCCTTTGGCGACGGCAAGCCGGGCCAACAGGCGACCGAGCGTGCCATGGCCGATAATGAGGTCCGGCGGTCGTGCGCCTTCTGCCGACAGGGCGTGATGGGCAGTGGCCGCCAGAGCGATCAGAACGCCTCGTTCTCCAAGGTCATCTTCGATTGGCAAGACCCGGTCCGAAGATACGACGACCCGACGGGCGGCGCCGCCAAAGAGGCCGTGGGCGTCCACATAACATGTCGCGCCCGGAACAAAGACTCGTTGCCCTACTTTCAAGTCTGCAGCAGGGCCGCTTTCCACGATCCGGCCGACCGATTCGTACCCAGGCACCAGTGGATAGTCCATGCCCGGGAAGGGCGGCATGTCTCCGGTCCAGAGCAGCCGTTCCGTTCCTGTACTGATACCGCTCCACTCGATATCAACCACCACGTCACCGTCTTCCGGCGGTACAAGCGCAACCCGGTTCAAGGCCAGCTTGCCCGGTTCTTCGATGACGATGGCGACTGTATCCATGCTTCCTCTGGGTGATGCAGACAGCACCGTTGGCAGAGTTGTCAGTTTAGATTGACAGTCAAGGACGTCAAGTAAAAATTACTTGCGAGCATCCAGGATACTGACAAGGATCGACAACTTCGTCGGAACGTGGCGCACAGTGGAGAATCCGGCAGCCTCAATCATCGAAATCAGCGATCGCCTGGTCCGCGGCTTGCCGCTCCCCATCGCCAGAAGGTAGAAACCGAAATAGGCGTCTCCGATCGGCTCCGCCCCGCTGACCTCGGCAAATGGTTCCGCGACGATCAGCGTGCCGCCCGGAGGCAAGGCTGCGTGTGCCTTGCGGAGAATTGTCAAGGCTGCGTCGTCGTCGTGGTCGTGAATGATCCGGATCAGCGTGATGGCGTCGGCGCCGACGGGAAAATCATCGTCGAAGAAGCTGCCCTGGGTCAGATGGATGGTCTTGCCCAGATCTGCCGCTTCAAAGCGGGAGCGAGCGTCGTCGATTACCGCTGGCAGGTCGAACAGCACGAATTCCGTCGCCGGGCTGTTCTCCCGCGCCGCCCTGATGAAGGCGCCGTTGCCGCCGCCGATATCGGCAAGCCGCCGGAAGCGCCTGATGGAGATCGCATCCAGGATCTCTTCGGAGATCATGGTCTGGGAGTGCGCCATCAAGGCGGTATAGGGGGCGGTCTCGGCACTGCTCAGATCCTTCGGATCCCTGCGGCTCGCGTATGGCCAGTAGTCGCTCATGGCGGAATCGCGGCCGCCGGAACGCAGCAATGCCAGAGGGTCCGCCAGATCGGCGTAGAGGCGCTGATGATGGATCACCATCGATGCGATGGAAGGATTCGAGATCATTGCGGCGCCGAGCGGACCCAGGCCGAAGCGCCCGTCGCCACGCCCGTCGAGCAGTCGAAGGGCAACTGCCGCGCGCAACAGGCGCGCCATCGCGTCGGGCGAGAGATTTGCGGCGCCTGCAAGCTCTTCAGCAGATTTCGGGCCAGACCCGAGAGATTCGAAGACGTTTGCCTGCACGCAACCCAGCAGAATCTGGGAATATACAAATCCGGCGCAAATGTGAAAAAGTGCTCGGGCGTTCTTGCGCGCGAACACGCGGGTGGGGGGAAAGCGCTTGGCGTGGCGGATGAACGTCGGACTCGTCAGCATCCTGTCCCGAAAGGACAGAATGGCGTCGCGTACAGACATCAAGGCCAAGGCGACCGGGCAACTCGGATAGAAGCGCCGCTCCTTGCCACCGTCACGCGGCCTGCCGGAGTATTTCTGGCGGCAGAAACTTGTTTGTCTCGAACAGTATGGTATCCCGGAGCGCCATCGCGCCCGGACACTCCGGGATCGCTTCTACGGCGCGTCTAATCTGGTTCTTCAGGCGGGCCTTGGCGCCGCCGATGCCCAGTTCCGCAACCGCGCTGGGGCGACCCAGCGCGACGTCCTTGCCGACCGGCTTGCCCATCTTGTCCGAATCGCCGAACGCATCCCGGATGTCGTCGGCGACCTGGTAGGCTTCACCAAGCCGCGCGCCCAGCGCGCGCCATTGGGCGCCATCCGCACCGGCCGCAACGGCACCTGCTTCGGTTGATGCTGCAAACAACGATCCGGTCTTGGCGTTATGATAGCGCTTCAGATCAATGGCTGTTTCGCTTTCCCAGGCCTGCCCGCCGATAATGCCTCTGGCCGCGCTGACGGATCGGGCCACGATTTCGACCAGATCAACACTCCGGCGGGCCCTGCCCGGGTTGGACGTCGCAAGGCACTCGAATGCCAGGACAATAAGGCCATCACCTGCGAGAACGGCGATTTCCTCGCCATAAACCTTGTGAACCGAGGTTTTGCCGCGTCTGACCTCGGCATCGTCAAAACACGGGAGATCATCGTGGACAAGCGACGCGCAATGCAGCAATTCAATCGCGACGGCTGCGGCGTTTGACGTCGCCGGTTCGTCTTCCTGGCAGGCCGCTGCAACGGAAAGGCACAGTCGTGGACGAATTCTGGCGCCGCCCGGAAAGACCGCGTAGCGCATGGCCTCCGCCAGTTTCGGCGGACATCCAGCAGACTTTACGCCAGCAATGGAGCGGGAGAGCGCCTCGTTTACCCGGTCAAGCGTGTCTCGCAATGTCACCTCCCGCAGTCTAGGATGTTGCTCATCAGGTTCATCTGTCACATAAACTAGACACATGTAAATGTAAAATACAATGGACGCTTTGTTAAATGAACCGAGAAACCGACAAGGTGTTGATCATCGGCGCCGGAATCGGCGGTCTGAGTGCGGCGGTTTCGCTGGCGACCGGAGGCTATTCCGTAACGGTTCTCGAGAAAGAAGAAGCCCCCGGCGGCAAGATGAGAGAAGCGGTATTCGGCGACAGACGGATTGATGTCGGACCAACTGTTTTCACGATGCGGTGGGTCTTTGACGAATTGCTGGAAGCTGCTGGCCGGCGCCTTGAAGAGGAGATTTCACTGACGACCGCAAGTACTCTGGCGCGCCACGCATGGGACAGTCCGGATTATCTGGACCTGATGGCGGACATCGATGACAGTGCCCGGGCCATCGGCGCCTTTTCCGGCCCCGCGGACGCCGAAGGCTACAGGCGCTTCTGTGATCGGGCTGGTCAGATCTACCGAACCCTGGAGGACTCGTTCATTCGGAATTCCGCGCCCTCGCCGGGAGGCTTGGTCGCCATGGCCGGACTGCGCGGTTTCGTCGACTTATGGCGCATATCGCCGTTTCAGACCCTCTGGAAATCGCTCGGCGAGTATTTTCGCGACCCTCGCCTTCGGCAGCTCTTCGCCCGCTATGCGACTTATAACGGATCATCGCCATTCCGGGCTCCGGCCACCCTGATGTTGATTGCCCATGTCGAGCAGTCCGGCCTGTGGTTGATAGACGGCGGTATGCATCAGCTGGCCCGAGCGCTGAAACGCGTTGCAATGGCCTGCGGGGCGACGTTCCGGATGGGAGCAAACGTATCGGAGATCGTAACGGATTCGGAGGGAGTGAGCGGCGTACTTCTGCAGGATGGGGAAAGCTTGGCGGGGGCAGCCGTGGTGTGTAACGCCGATGTGGCGGCAATCGCCAATGGCGTTCTGGGCAAGGCCGTATCAGGCGCCGCAAGCCGTATCCCGCGGCAGAAACGTTCTCTTTCTGCAGTCACGATTGCGGGGATCGCAGAGATGGAAGGCTTCCCCCTGGCGCGGCACACCGTATGTTTTTCGCGGGATTACCAGCGGGAGTTCCAGGCCCTGAAAGCCGGCGCCTCGATAGCCGACGATCCAACGATCTACATCTGCGCCCAGGATCGCGACGCCGGTGGTCAGCGGGCAGAAGATGGACCGGAGAGGATCTTTTGCCTGCTCAATGCGCCGGCGAACGGTGACGCCAGTTCCTACAGTGAAAAGGTTCAGCAGCAATGCCAAACGGTCCTCGAACAGCGATTGGCCGCTTGCGGTCTGACCATGAAGTCGGCGCCGACCCAGACACTCATGACGACGCCTGCGGACTTTCATCGGCTGTTTCCGGAAACGGGCGGCGCGCTGTACGGTCGGGCCAGCCACGGATGGAACGCCTCGTTTCAGAGACCGACGGCGCGGACGAGGATTCCCGGCCTGTATCTGGCGGGCGGGAGCGCCCATCCGGGAGCCGGCGTGCCGATGGCAGCTCTCTCGGGCAGGATGGCAGCAGACGCCATCGCGATGGATTTTGCTTCGATCAGAAAGTCGACGACAATGGCTACCTCTGGTGGTATGTCGACGCGATAAGCGAGGATGAAGGCTTTGCTCTTACCATCATCGCTTTTGTTGGCAGCGTTTTCTCGCCCTATTACAAGTTCGCCCGGCGGCGAGCGCTTGTGGATCCGGCTGATCATTGCGCCTTCAACGTCATCCTGTATGGCCCGCGCGCCAGTCGCTGGGCGATGACTGAACGAGGTGCCGAAGCGGCTTTCCGCTCCAGGACCGTGTATGCGCTAGGTCCCAGTCGGATGGAATGGAATGGAACCCACCTGAAGTTCGACATCAACGAGGTGTGCTTTCCCGTATTTCGCAAACTGGAAGGCACGGTAACTGTGACGCCGTCCGTCATGGTGGAAGAAGAATTCGCCCTCGCCGCGAACTTTGACCATTGGTGGCGACCCTTGTCGCCGAGAGTCGACGTCGCCGTCGCGTTTTCCAAGCCGTCACTCTGTTGGCGTGGAACCGGATACTTGGACAGCAATGGCGGCCGTGGGCCAATCGAGCGTGATTTTCGGGAATGGGATTGGGCGCGGGTTCATGCTTCCGATGGAGCATGCATCCGATACAACTGCCAGAATCGTGATGGCGCGCGAAACTCCCTGGCGTTGGACTTTGATGCTCAAGGCAACATCCGCAGCCTGCCGATTCAGGGTTGCGCGTCTCTGGCGCCGACGCGAATCTGGAAGATGCCCCGCCAGACAACGAGCAATTTTCCGCTCAGGATTACCAAGACGCTCGAAGATACGCCGTTCTACAGCAGGTCCATCATCTCCGAACAGGCATCTTCGGGACCTCGGATGATGATGCATGAGAGCATCTCCTTCCTGCGATTCGAGAAACCGATCGTGCAGGCGATGTTGCCGTTTCGCATGCCGCGACGGTCCCGTTGGAAAGCGTCAGGAGTATAATTCCGCCGACTCCTTTTCCTTGTTTTCTTCGGCTTTTCGCTTCCGGATTGCCCGATTTGTTCGGGCGAGTTCCCAGAGCCCGAGGCCGACGACGGCGCCAAGGGTGATCATCAACTCGGCGATGAAGAGATAGTCCCCAGCCATGTTCACGGTCTCCAAACGAAACCACCGCAAGATAGAGCAGCCCCTCCTCTGAACGGCATCTCAATGCGCCAAGTTGGCGATGTCGTCAACTCCAGGAGAGAAAGGGGCATCCCTGGAACAGGTGGGCATGACCGGGACCGATATGGTGAAGGATAGCCTTCAACTTCACGATACTCATCCTGCCTTGCTTCAGGTGCTCGATATGGCTGACCATCGCGCTTTGGGTCTCAGTCGGGCTCCCGCAACCCCAAGTGTATTCTGGATCACACGTCTTGAGGGCAGCGATAGAAGCAAACGTATTGGACCTATAGTAGAGAAGGCGGACCCGATCTTCACCTTCCACGGCGCTCAGTCGGTTTGCACATTCATCATCAAGTCGGCGTAGAGAAGTTTCATCCCACGCGTCGGAGGCTGTGTCAATCGCGCGCGCGAGATCGTCAAGGGATTGCACGGACATTGATCCATTCCAAAGAGCAGAACCATTCCACCCTGTGGGGTAAGTTACCGTACAATGGAGCGAACGGCGCGTCGCCGCCCTTTCTTTGTCAGCTTGCGAGCAAGCGGAGCCCGCATTGTCTCATATAGCCGGAACAAGTGCTTGATCCGCTCGCGCTCGGAGGCGAAGCCCGAGCGCCGGTATAGTCGATCCACCGCACGGTCAAGAGCCTGATGCGCCCGGCGAAGGTTCGGCGGCATCAGGTCCGGGTCATAGAGGTCGGCCATTGTCGCATCCGGATGCGCGGCCCTTGCGTCGAGCACGGCCTGTGCGAGCGGTTTCAATTTCGACAGGTCCGCGTCCTTGGGCGGCAGCGGGAAGGTGTTGTAGACGAGGCCGATGGAGTAGCGATAGTCGCTCTTGAGCCGCCCGCCGATGTGGCGCAGCCACGCCGTGTGCATGGCCGAGGTGAGCAATGCGAAGTCGGCGAGCGTCGCGTTCGCCAGTATCCGCACAAGGTTGCTCGGAATCGTCGGCGGTTCCAGCCACCCGATGGGCGCGTATTCGCGGCGCTCCGAACTGACTTCGGGAATCACCAGAAACGGCGCAGTGGGGATGACGTTGACGTGATAGAGAGTCGGCGTCGCTGCGATCTTGCGCGTCGGCGCGCTCTTGCTGGCTTCACGATAGGCGCGGACGGCAGCGATCCGCTCCCGAACGCGCGGCAACCGCGCCAGCACTTCGGGCGGTGCGTCGTGGAGCGCTAGTATCCACAGCTCCCCGCCCTGCAAGTATTCCCTCGCCCCGATGAACGGACGGAGCCAGGGCGCAGCCTCCGGCTCTACTTCCATGAACGCCGCGCGTTCCGCCGCGTCGAAGATGTAGTTGCCGCCGTCGATGGGCTTGGACCCGATGATGAGCCTCCCCATCCCGTTGATGGGCGCGCTTTCCTCCCGCACCACCAGATGCGGGTCGGACAGCCCGCCCGCGTCGAACAGGTAGGGCGACAGCGCCGCGTGACGGCTTTCCTCCGGCTCGCCGTTGATGTCGGGATAGCTGAACAGCCGCTTCTCCGCGCGCGCCGATAGAACGGCGCATTCCGCCGAATTGGTCATTGTCGCCGCTGCTTCCCTCCGGAAGCGCAAGTATCTGGCTCACAGGCGTCGCGGCGTGATCGCTCTGGCGCGCTTCTGCACGGCTGGCCAGCTTGCCGGCTGTCCCGGCCAGGGAACCAGGACCGCGCCCGTATGACGGACTGTAGGCGTTCCACGACCACCGCAAAACCACAAGTCCGGATCGAGGCACGACCCGCGTTTCCGTCTGCGAAGGCCCGTATGTCGTCACGCGCGCCCGCCAGCTCTCGGGGTCCACGGCGCCGCCCTGCCAATCGCCGCTGGTCGGCAAGTTGCTCGGGCATCGGCGGCACAGCACGACGGCGCGCTACGCCCATCTTGCCGACGGGCATCTGGTAGAGACCGCCGAGAGGGTGGGCGGCATCATCGCCGAGGCGATGAAACTTCACATCGTGCCGCCGCCCGCTCGTCCCCGCGAGCGCGACCGCGGCAGGTACGGTCGGTGGATTTGACAAAGAACGCATTACACTAACGACATAGTTTAGGACCGTTTAGCACCGGGAGTTTCGATGAGTTGAAACGTGCTAACCCAACTGTCTCTCCCGGCCGCAGACGCCATAAGCATCACCAATAGCTAACCGGTGATGTCGGGCATCCAAGCTCAGAGAGCATCTAATCGGTGTGCTGGCGTTAATGCGGGCTGCGCCTAATCGGGACGCTTTCCAACGGATGCTGAAACGATCTTTCAAGAAACCAGAGGATCAATCAATCCCGCCATCTGTTTGAAAGCGTAACAGACCTGTTTCCGGACAAACGACCGGAAAGGCGAATGTATGAAACGACACAGCAAGGGACCATGCAGCGTCCACAACGTCTTTAGCCACAATATCGAGATTTTCACCAAGTCGTTTCTGTAGGGCGCCTCTTTCATCCCAATGGACATCGGGACGACTGATTTTAGCGGAAGTAGTTAAAGCGTCAAACTCTAGGCTTACCATGTCTTTTAATATCTTATGAGCCTCTAAGACGGAAGACAGTATGTTTGCTGTTTTATGGTAGGACTTAAGAAATTCCTTAAACAATTTGGCGGTGTGAGGGGGCACAATTAGGCCGCGTTGTTTAGCGGCATTAGCCGCCGCCGTAAAGGATTTGAAACTCCCGGCGATAATCGGGCCCAATTTAGCCATACGCAGGTTTGAAGTTTTCGCTGTTTTAAGGTCGGCTAAGCTCTGCATGTACTCGGCGCAAGAGCCCGCTGCGCTTGCCCCGGCAAGCTCAACCCAATTATCGACAATATCACGAGAACCGTACGCATGACGACCTTCAAACGCTCTAGCGTCTCTCCCGCCCAACGTGATTCCTACAATGCACATACATTTACCGAAAAGTCAAGCAATTGTTCGGCCTAGAGAAATAGACGACCTTAACCTAAGAGTTTCCGGAATGTTTTTGATCCATAATCTTGCTTCCTCCTCAGTCTTGAATGCAATGTCCATGTTCCGATGGTCTTTTTCAACTCCTTCGACCATCATGATCTCGTATACCTCGTAGAAGCGAGTATAAGTTCCGTCAGGGCAAGTTTTATCCATCGGACGGATTTCATATTGAGGCTTGTCCTTTGACATCTCCCCACCGAACGTTGCTCCAGCAATGGATCACAAGTATATCCCAAAGAGGCAGTTGTGGCTATGGGTAGATGCTGCAATTGGTGCAGCCAAACCCGCTACAAGCCCCAGCACTGAAATTTGGACCTCGTTACACGACAACGCATCAGGCCGCTCCGCGCCGAGCACCGGACGGATTGCCGTTGGCCGAAAGCAGATGAAAGACATCCGCCCGGATAATGCCCCGTCCGTCCGCGCTGGCGCAAGGCTCGATCATGCGTGCAGCGCGCCCGCACGCCGTTCGGCGTCGGTCCGCTCCCTGCGCGCCTGCGCAAGCTCGTAAGCAGCCTGCATCCGCATCCAGTGTTCGGCGGTACCCCAGCCGATATCCTCCATCGCCAGCGCCATGTTCGCGGACACGCCCGCCTTGCCGTTCAGCAGCCGCGACAGCGTTCCGCGCTCGCACCCGAGACGCGCCGCCGTCTCGGTCACGTTCCAGCCCATGTCTTCCATGCTCTCGCGAATCAGTTCGCCCAGATGCGGCGGGTTCAGCATCGGGCCGACATGATCGCTCGCAATGTCGTTCATGGTCATCGCTCCCTTTTGTCAGTGATCGTCGATCAGGTCCACATCCACGGCATTGCCGTCCTCGAAGCGGAACACCACGCGCCGATCGACGCCGGGGACCGGGCCGCCGTCTTTGGGCAGCAGGTCCAAAGACGGCGCGTCGTTGCGCGCGCCCTGAACATGGTCGCTGGGAACGCGCGCAAGGCCATCGTCAAATTCCACGGTCATCTTCACGACCTGGTCCGTATCGCCCCTCCGCCGCGGTGGCGGCTCCAATGGTCGGAGTTCATTTCCTGTTCGACGAATTGATCGAACTTAATCTCTCAAGTTCGCAAATGGTCGCCTGTCGCCATGTACGGACTTGAATGCTGCGATCAACTCCTTTTCGAATTCCCTCGGGTCGTCATCTGCCACCTCCTTCCAGCAAACGAGCAGACGATCCGCTCCCCGAAGCTGCCAAATCAACCTGCCACCCCGATGACCGACATGGCTACCTTGACCGAAGCGAATCAGCTCGCCGGTCCGTTTCTTCAGCGTTCCTTTGCTTCTGCTCCCGGTCTGGCCGACATAAACGATCACGGCCCCTTCCACCCATTCGTCCTTCAATTTCGAGACTGGCACGTTCGGGTCCTTGTTCTTGAAGCGGCCACCTGTCCCCACGTCAAGGAATTCGGGACGGGAAGTACAGTCGCGCAGAACAAGATAAACGCCGGGCACGGCGGGAATGTTGTCCCGATTCCCGCGGCGCAGATTGGCCACGGTCACAAAACCATCGAAGCCTCGGCTTTGCAATCCGGCGATGGACGTTAGGCTGTCGGAATCGATCACCAAACCTCGCCTCTCTGGCACTTGATGAAGAAACGGCGACACGGCCTTTTGTTGAACGTTGATTGTACCTTTCTCCAGTAGTGCATCGAAATCGGCTTCACTGAATCCCCTTGGGTTAGCATGGAAATCGCTGATGTAAAATCGATACCGACTGCGAAGAGTACGACGCAGTTTCTTCTGATTTGAACGATCTGTACTTCTGATCTTCCGGAGGATTGTACCAACAGCGTTTGCCTCAGCAGGAGAAAAAATCGCTCTTCCTTTCATCTCAGCCTCATTCAACGACCTCTCTGTGCCCGCGAAACATCATGCGTGCGGAGACGACTCCTCTGCTTCCCTACCTGATCTGATGAGGGACGGTGCGAACCCCTGGGCGAGTTCTTGATCCAAAAACAGCAACCCGGCCAAGTTGAGGTTTCCGCCTTGGTGACGCACCCAATATGAGGATGTCTGTAAGCTCAAGCGCCCAGCGAGTTTGTCCATGAATTCCCAGAACTGAAGTTGCCGATTCTCGTGCTGACTACCCATTCCATAAACAAAGAAACACGCAATACCGGGTTGTTCGCTTCCGACGTATTGTTCAAG
>JAPOST010000115.1:0-4951 GCA_026709535.1 Rhodospirillaceae bacterium | reverse complement strand
CGGGCGGCATCGGCCACCGTCTCTGTCATCGCTGATTGCCGAGGCGTTACGCACTTTGCGATCTCGTGGCCCGTCGCGATCTCCGCTTGGCGAAGCTCCCACGTCTTCTGCAAGTTCAGCCAGAGTTGCGGCGTCGTCCCGAAATACCGCGCCAGCCGCAGCGCCGTGTCCGCGCTCACGCCCCGCTGGCCGTTCAGGATCATCGTCACCCGATTTACCGGTACGCCCAGAGCCTTCGACAGCGCGTTTGCCGACAGCCCGAGTTCGTCAAGCTCGTTACGCAAGATTTTGCCCGGATGCACCGGCTTCATGCCGTTCCTGGCGTTCATGTCATCTTCCTCCCTCAGTGATAATCCACGATCTCCACGTCGCGCGGCCCTTCGTCCAGTTTGGTGAAATGAATACAGCTCAGATGGCCGGACAGATATGTCGCGCCGGAGTGTAAATTTCCTTGACGTCCAATATTCGGTTCGGTCTCTCTCGCTCAGCCAATTCAGTAATTCTGCTTCTCAAGGTCTTGGATGTACTCCGATCCGGGCGACACACCGATGATCAGCAGATGTTCTCGTGCCCGGGTGCAGGCGACGTAAAACAGGTGGCGCTCGGTATCATAGACCTCGTCAAGCGCAGCCTCGTCGGCCACTGCCTCCATCCTAGATTGCAACGGCAGGATATCATCATCGCAAGCCATGGCCACCACGGCCTTGAATTCGAGCCCTTTGGCGAGAGGCATGATGCCGATGGAGACGCGGCCGTTTCGGTCTTCAATCCGCTCCGACAGCTCGAGGATGCCGCCGCCGATCGCATTGGCCACACCTCGCGCACGACTGATCTCACTGTCGGACCTGACGAAGATCCCGATTTCCTCCCTCGGCAACCCGTCGTCCAGCAGGCCTTGCAGCCATCGGGTTACCTGTTCGGCCTCTTCATTCTGATCCTCCGCCAACCGAACCACGGGATCGGGACCGTTGAACAGGGACACCGTTCCCGCCCGATCCAGTTCCTCGCCGTCGACATCCCGGAGGGATTTGGGAAGCAGCTGGTCGACAGACTGGCGGATTTGATGGGAGGTGCGGTAGTTGACCTTGAGGGTCCGGGAGCGGCCCCGGACATCGACGCCGAGCGCCAGCCACGAGAACGGCTCCTGGAATATCCGCTGACCCAGATCGCCCGCAAAGAACAAGGCATCGGGCTTCCGGGATGAGATCGCCGCAAACATGCGGAGTTCGGGCACGCCGAGGTCTTGCGCCTCGTCGACGACCACATGGCTGAAGGGCTTGTCCTCACGTCCCTGGAAATGTTCGGTCACGGTCATGAAAATCTGCGGCCAGGTATGTAGGGACCTGGCGTCGAGCAATTCCCGCGCCCGCGCGAAGACCGGCCACAGTCGCTCGCGCTGCTTCTTGCCAAGCCGGTTCTTCCGGCCCAGACGAGGCACCTCGGCATACGCCTCGGCATCAACGATCTGCCATGCATCCACGACATTCAACCACTCGGACATCAGGAAGCGGATGGGAAACCCGGAGAAACTCTCCTGCTGGGCTGCCGTTTCGACGGCCGCATGGATCCGGGCCGGAGTCGCCGGTCGCGGATCGTATCCTGTGATCAGAGTGAACAACTCCTTGGCCACACCTTGGAACGGCAGGACGGTCGATCGGGTTGACGTCGAGGGGTCATCGCCGGTCAGTACCTTGAGCTTGTGCTCCAGCGCGTTGGCCAGGGGCGACGAGAACGTGGTCAACAGAACCTTGGCGGCCGGGTTCCGGTCCAGAATGCGCGCGGTCCGGTGCAGCGCCACCACCGTTTTCCCCGTCCCCGCCGAGCCTGTCACCCGCGCTGGCCCGCCGAAATCCTGATCGACCATTTTGCGCTGAGATGGGTGCAGGAAAACTGCCCACTGATCCCACGGATAGTCCAGGGCGAGCGCCAACTCGTCGGCGCCCTCCATGATCCGAAAACGCCGTTGGGCATCCGGGTGATCGAACGGGTCGGCGATTTCCGCCGCCGGTTCCGGCACGGTCAGCATTCCCGTCGCGGCGAACTCCAACAGCGCTTCCGCCGCCTCCTCGGGCAGACGCTCCGCCCGGGCCAGGAACTCGTCCTCGCTGGCCGCGAGGATATCCCGGGTCCAGTCTTCCGGCACACCGATGCTCAGCAACTGCTCTTCGGTGAGGGTGGCGAATATGGGCATCGCCGGAACCGGCGGCTCAGGTTTCCGAGGTACAAAGGGCGTCGAAACGTCAGCAACCCGCAGGTACTCGACGTCAGGTTGATCGTAGCGGGACGTGACCATGTCCTCGACGCGCTCCCGCACCTCGACGATCTGCGCCGCGCCGGTCTTGGGGTGGGCTTCGATCCGCCGCCGTTCGGCCCACTTGTAGGCATCATCGTGATGATTGATATAGCAGATCAGGAAACTGTCGGCGGTCTTGTGAACGACGATCCGGACGTCCCGGTTGACCCGGATGGACCAGAAGTTCGGGTCCTTGGACTTGTCGATCCGATGGAACTTCAGGCCCGGTGCGGACGGGTCCTGCTGGAGATCGAAGACGGTGATCTTGGCCGCCGCCTGCTCCTGCGCGCTGAGCCTGGAGAGCGCTTTCGTGAAGGTATCGGCGATCCGAAAATTCATTGCTCCAAAACCTGATGAATCAGATTGGCGATCCCGCGCGCCCGTGGCTTGAGAATTCCACCTACACCCCGAATACCTTCATCACTTCGTCGCCGAAGTGGTTGATGACCTTGACCGCGAAGCGGCCGGTGGACGGTTTGTCGAAGGGCCGCGAGGTGTCCCGGTAGAGGGTCTCCCACGCCGCCGCGTCGATCTCGACCTTGAGCGAGGTCTTGAGTGACTTGTAGGGGTCCTGTGCGCCCAGGAAGTAAGCGTGCCGGACGAAGAAGCTCTCTTCGTTGTAGTCGGTGTCGATGAACCAGGCGGCGATCTCGTCCGTTCCGCTGGAGCGCACGTCGCCGGACTTGGTGTCGAAAACGTCGACCCCAAGCACGGTGACGACGATTTTGCCGTCTTCATCGGTCTCCCATTCGATATCGGGTTCGCCGAAGACGATGAACAGATTGCCCGACCCGGTGTTCTTCAGCTCTTCGGACATGTGCAGGTCCGGGTTCATCTTGGCTTTCAGGATCGGCAAAGGCCCGAGCTTGCCCAGTTCCGAGGTATGGGCATCGAAGTTGAACCCGCATGCGATCAATGTATCGAAGCGGGCGTTGAGGGCCTCGCTGGCGGCGGCGGTCAGATCGGCGCGGGTGACGGTGCCGAATTCCGGGCCGATGAAGATGGCGGCGCGCTTCTCGGTGCTGCCGTCCAGATAGGTCCCCTCGGCGGCGACGTATTCCCCGGGCCAGCCGGTGATGGCGGTGAACGCAATCCGGTCCTCCTTGGCCGATTGCTGTACCCCGGCGGTGAGCAGATTGTCGATGACCATCTGGGTAAAATCGTTGAGGGGTAAGTCCTGCCGCGACCGCGTACCTCCGGCGGTATCGGAAAGTTCGATCAGCTCGTCGCTGTCCGCCGGCAGGGTTCGGTGGGGGGACAGGCTCTCGACGGTGAACGGTCCGGCGACCCGCACCTTGGTGTTGTCCACATATGGCCTGTCGTAGAGATATTCCACATCCGCCTTTTGGGCGATGGAGGCGTCGATCTCTTCCTGGCGCTTGATGCGTGCCTCCCACCAATCGGCGTGGATATCTTTTGCTTTGGGGCTCCACGCCTCATCAATTTCGCGGGGAATTTCCCATTCTTCCCATTCTTCGCCGAGTTCCTCGTTGAGGGCGTCCCGCAGCGGCTCCAAGGTCTCCTGCCAGGTCTCCCAGATGACGTCGATTTCGAGGTTGTTGGCGATGGATTTCAGGGTGATGTGCGGCGCCCGCTCATAAACGAAGCCCTGGCGAATATCGCCGTGGGTGGGTCCGTCGGGCTGAATCCGGCCGCTCACCTCCTGCTCCTTTTCGCGGCCATCCGGGCTGTCGGCGAGGTGGTAGTAGGGATACCGGGTGCCCATGAGGCGTGCGCGCGCCAAAGCCAAGGCAACTCGCGAAGTATCGATGGTAATCCACCGCCTTCCCCATTGCTCCGCCACATAGGCCGTCGTGCCGGAACCACATGTGGGGTCCAGCATTAAATCTCCGGGGTCGGTTGTCATCAGGATGCAGCGTTGAACAATACGCGGGTTCGTTTGAACCACATAGACTACGTCTCGAGCTCCCATGACATCAGTCCAGAGATTGGTCAGTTCGGTGACAGGATGGTCATCTAAAAACCGAATGAAGCGAGGAGTGTTGCCACCAGCGTAGATTCGACCTGCCTTGCCGATACGCATCATGTTCGGCAATGTTGTAGACCACTGACGATTGGCCGGAAGCTGAAATTTCTTTCCATTGAAATCGAATGTCGAGTAGAGACACGACTGAACACCAGCAAACATCGTATGGAGGGATGTTGGCTGAAATACGCGGAAATCAGTATGTTTCCCTTGCACCTTTTTCAGAGCTAAGCTTCCTCCTGAAGGAAGAAGCGCATAACCGTATTGGGAATGAGTTCCGATTTCAGCTTTAGCTTGAAACAAGTTTCGAAACTTCAGCTTTTCCAAAGACTTTGCATACCACAGAACAAAGTCTGAAATTCCGGTTAGTCCGGTGGAGCCAAGCCCGCCCGTTTTGCGCACCGTAATCAACGACGAAAAGTTCTCCTCCCCAAACACCTCATCCATCAGCGCCCGGACCCGATGTACATTCTCGTCGCCGATCTGCACGAAGATGGAACCACTTTCGGTCAAGAGATCTCGCATGACGGTGAGGCGGTCCCGGAGATAGGTGAGGTAAGAGTGGATACCGTCGGCCCAGGTGTCGCGGAAGGCCTTCACCTGCTCCGGCTCCCGAGTGATCTGGTCGAGCTTGCCGTCCTTCACGTCCCGGGACCGGGTTGAAACCTGCC
>JAPOST010000012.1 GCA_026709535.1 Rhodospirillaceae bacterium | reverse complement strand
CGTTCGCGCTTCAGTTTTCCAGCATCAGCGCCGGTCAGAAGAAGGCGCTTATTGATGGCGGTGGCGATCTTCAAGGACTGGTTCGTGGATTTCGGACCGACACGCGCCAGGATGGAAGGACGCAAACCCTATCTGCCCCCGGAACTCTGGAACCTGTTCCCCGACACACTCGACGGCGAGGGAAAGCCGGTCGGGTGGCCGCAAGAAACGATCGGCGATCTTATCGTCGCAAATACGGAGCAAGGTTTCGACCATCTCCTGATCGGGTATTCTGCCCTCGTCCCCGGCTGGGCGGGAAAGGAGGGATTGTTCAGCCACCACATCTTCAAAGTGCAGCCGCGTTCTACCTCTTCTCTCAGCCGTGTTTGGCTTCACTACGCAATGTTGGCCTCTTGGTTCGGAGAATCCATCCGAAAGTTCTCCAATGGAACGACAGTCAACATGCTTCCTCAGAACGCTTTCGAGATTCCTGAGATCATCGTTCCTTCATCCGGGCTTGTTCGAGCGTTCGACGATCTTGTGGGATCAATGTTGCGCAAACAGGAAGATTCGGTCGGCGAGTCCCGCACCCTTGCCCGAACCCGCGACCTTCTCCTGCCCAAGCTCATGTCCGGCGAAATCCACCTCCGCGACGTCGAGAAGGCGATGGAGGGCATCACGTGAAAAAGGAGGTCCGTCAGCTTCGCGAGAAAGCCATCAACTCTCTCGTCCTCTCGCTTGACCACTTCAATCGTCCTTGGGACCGTGGCCGAACCGAGGCTGTCCTCATCCTGCTAGACCACTCGTTCGAGATGCTACTGAAGGCCGCGATCCGGTACAGGGGAGGAAAGATCAGAAAGCCTCGTGAGAAACAAACTGTAGGATTCGGCACCTGCGTCCGCAAGGGACTCACTGAAACTGATCTGCAATTTCTAAACGATGAGCAGGCGCTTACGCTGCAAACAATAAACGGGCAACGGAACGCAACCCAGCACTACCTTGTCGATTTGTCGGAACATCAGCTTTATTTCTACGCTCAGGCCGGTGTTACGCTCTTTCGCGACATTCACGACGATGTGTTCGAGAAGGGACTTGTTCTGGAATTGCCGGAGCGCGTGTTGCCGGTCTCTACAACCGCGCCAAAGGACTTGTCTACCTTATTCGACCAAGAGGTCGGCGAGATAACGGCTCTTCTTGCCCCAGGAACCAGAAGAAAGATGGACGCGATCGCAAAGGCACGAAGTCTTGTCGTTCTGGAGAACGCGGTTAATGGCGAATACGGGCAGCCTGGTGATCGCGATCTTGAAAACGTATGCAAGCGACTCGTGGATGGAGCGGATTGGTCGACCGTCTTTCCCGGCGTGGCATCAATCAATATCACCAGGGAGGTTGATGGTCCGACGCTCAGCCTCAGATTGACCAAAAACGAGGGAGTGCCTGTCCGACTCTTGAAGGAGGGAGAAGGGGCAGGGGCGGTCGTTGCCCTACGTCGGGTCAACGAACTCGACTTCTACAGTCTGGGCGCCGCACAGCTTGCTAAATATGTTGGTCTCACGCCACCAAAGTCTCGTGCTCTTGTAGATCACCTGAAGCTGCGCAAAGATGATCTCTATTTCAAGGAATTCAAAATCGGTAGCGTCACGCATTCTCGGTATTCACCCAAGGCTATCGACGTCATGAAAGAGGCGTTATCCGTTGAGTCTATCGACGACATATGGGCTGCCTACCGGGCAAGACAAAAGGCAACACGATGAACAAGTTTGCCGCACCCCAAGACGAGGATCTCGCTCTCAAATGGGCCACCGATCTTGGCCACACCGTGATGCATAGACCGGGCATCGTCCGAAACGACTCGATGCCATGGCACCCATGACCCGCGTACCCGTCAATCCGGTCCTCCTGCGCTGGGCGCGCGAGCGCGCTGGCATCGCTCAGAAAGACTTGGTGGCGAAGTTCAAGAAGCTGCCGGAGTGGGAGGACGGCAAAACGCAGCCCACGCTGAAGCAGGCCGAGGCATTCGCAAGCACAGTCCATGCACCGATCGGCTATCTGTTTCTCTCGGAGCCTCCGGAGGAAGCCGTCCCGATCCCGGACTTCCGCACCTTCGCCGGGCACGCAGTCACGCGCCCCAGCCCGAATCTGCTGGACACAATCTATGTTTGCCAGGAACGGCAGAACTGGTATCGGGACTTCGCCCGCGTCGTCGGAAATTCAGATCTCGGCTTCGTCGGCAGCGTCTCGGTTAGCACGGCCCCCGAGACTGTCGCGGCGCGGATGCGGGAGACTCTGGGCTTCGATCTGGCCGCCCGCCGGGAATGTCCGACCTGGGCCGATGCGCTGCGGCTGTTCATCGGTCAGGCCGACGACGCTGGCGTCCTCGTCATGGTAAGCGGCATCGTGATGAGCAACACCCGTCGCCGTCTCGACCCGGGCGAATTTCGCGGCTTCGCGTTGAGCGATCCGCTCGCACCATTGATTTTCATCAACGGCAAGGACACGAAGGCAGCGCAGATGTTCACGCTCGCGCACGAACTCGCCCATATTTGGCTCGGAGTTACCGCCTTGTCGAACCTCGGCGCTGTGCCCGGGACGGGCTTTCGGAGCGAGGAAGTGTGGTGTAACGCAGTGGCGGCGGAGCTTCTGGTGCCGCTGGATGCCCTGCGATCTGATCTGAGGCGGAACGAACCGCTTCCGGACGCACTGTCCCGGCTGGCTCGGACCTACAAGGTCAGCACACTGGCCATTCTGCGCCGACTGCTCGATGCGGGCTGGGTGACACGCGGCCGCTTCGATACCGCTTGGGCGCAAGAGAATGAACGCCTGAGGAAGCTTGCACAGTCGGGCAGCGGCGGCGATTTCTATCGAACGACAGTTGCGCGCGTCGGACGGCGGTTCACGCGGGCGCTGGTGGTGAGCACGCTCGAAGGCCAGACGCTCTATCGCGATGCGTTCAGGATGCTGGGTGTCAAGAAAACCCGGACCTTCAACAATCTTGGGCGCGAAGCCGGGGTGATGGGGTGACGTCCTATCTCGTCGATTCAAATGTCTTCATCCAGGCCAAGAATCTGCACTACGGCTTTGATTTCTGCCCCGCTTTCTGGGACTGGCTGGTCGAACAGAACGATGCGGGCAAGGTCGCGAGCATCGAGAAGGTCGCGGACGAACTACAAGCCGGAGACGACGAGCTCGCGGAGTGGGCCGTAGTACGGGGCGACGGGTTCTTTCTGCCGCCGGACGCCGCCGTAGTGCCGGCGCTTCGCACCGTGAGCGATTGGGCGAGCGGCCAAGGATACCAGCCCGCCGCTGTGGCAACCTTCCTCCAGGTGGCCGATTACTGGCTTGTCGCGCACGCCTTGGCTCACGGCTGCACCGTCGTCACCCACGAAATCCCCGCCGACACCACCAGCAAGATCAAGATTCCGAACGCCTGCATCGGCCTCGGCCTGCGCTGCATCAGCCCCTACGAAATGCTCCGCCGCGAGCATGCAAGGTTCGTACTGGGAGCGGGTAGGGCCGCGGCCTGATGGCTAGGTTCGCCGAAAGCGAGGTGGAGGACGCCGCCCTCGCATGGCTTGCCGGGCTGGGCTATGCGGTGCTGCACGGACCGGATATCGGCCCGTAGGGTGCGGCGCCGGAGCGCGGAAGCTACGACGAGGTGCTGCTGACCGGACGGCTCCGCGAGGCGCTCGCCCGTCTCAACCCGCACCTGCCCGCCGAGACGCTGGAGGATGTGCTGTGCAAGGTGCGGCAGACGGAAACTCCCTCGCTCGTCGAGGAGAACCGCCGACTACACCGTTATCTGGTCGAGGGCGTGCCCGTCGAGGTTGCCCGGGAGGACTGCAGCACCGGCGGTGATACCGCCCGGCTTGT
Organism: Rhodospirillaceae bacterium; assembly: GCA_026709535.1. Lineage (GTDB taxonomy): Bacteria > Pseudomonadota > Alphaproteobacteria > Bin65 > Bin65 > Bin65. The sequence goes on along the minus strand of JAPOST010000012.1, from coordinate 55 downwards.
CGATTTCGACGACGTCGAGGCCAACGATTGGCTGGCGGCGAACCAGTTCACGGTA
>JAPOST010000197.1:6359-29171 GCA_026709535.1 Rhodospirillaceae bacterium | reverse complement strand
GCCGCACGCGCCAGAGGTCGGTCCTCGCGCTTCATCTCCTCCCCGGACGTGGCCAGGGCCCTGGCTCGCCTCGCGGGTCTCCTTCTTGCGGGTGTCGCGAACCGCACGGAGCACCCCGCGCCCGCCCGACACATCAAGCCTTTCGGCACCGTTCGTAATCCTTTGGAGCCTGAATAAAGTACTTATGATTCAAAATCCTGTACCTGTTACAAAAGTCGCGGGTGGCCTCGAGAAATGGTATTCCATTGGGTGTCGAAACCGATATGGACGGTGCCATTCCTTGGACTGAATCCACTCCGGTGAACTATAGATGACCATACGACAGTCGACAAAACCATCTGAGCGGCGAGGAACGGGCTCTCATTGCACCGCCGATCGTGGAGCAGGGACGATTGAGTAGACCGCTTGTGAAGGAAAGCGACGGGCCTTCCGGGTGAGATGCGGACAAGAAGATCAAGGGTCACAAACGTCACCCAACGGTGGACACCGAGGAGTGGCTGATCATGCTGCGTGTATACAACTCCGAAATGCAAGACCGAGGCGCTTCTTGGGCGGGGTCTGCCGATGCTGAATCGTGGAGCGGAAGTTTGCCCGGATGGGGCGATGTCGGCATCTGGTCAGAAACTTCCGACAGAACGAGGGGTGTTACCCTGCTTGGGCGCGACCTGGCCGTGCGCCATTTTCTGATGTGCAGGGTCACGCGGAAGGCAAAGGCCCAATAGAAAACGCAAAACTCATAGGGCCAGGTTGCGCTTCAATCTCTTACACCGATGTCTAGATACAAGGAACAATGTGATGCCTGCTCGCCAAAACGCTGAATCGATTCGCCACGCCAATCCACGCTTGCGTTCGCGCATCACAACCGAGGGCCTCGATCGTGTTGCGCACCGCGCCTTCATGCGGGCGATGGGACTTGACGACGAGGCGATCGCCAAGCCCATGGTCGGCGTGGTGACGACGGAAGGGGAAATGACGCCCTGCAACATGGGTCTCGCCAACCAGGCGGCCTATGCTATCCGCGGGGTTTCGGAGGCAGGTGGCACGCCACGCGAGTTCCGTACGATCTCGGTTTCCGATGGTATCTCCATGCAGCATCAAGGTATGAAGTTTTCTCTGCTTTCACGGGAAATTATTGCCGACAGCGTCGAGGCAGTGGTTCGAGGTCATGCTTATGATGCCTTGATCTGCTTTGCCGGCTGCGACAAGACCCTTCCCGGCATGATGATGGCGATGGTTCGCCTGAACGTGCCGGCAGTGTTCATCTATGGCGGCTCAATGTTGCCAGGCAAGCGCGGTGACGAGGAGGTGACTGTCTTGACGGCCTACGAAGGGGTTGGCGGCGTGCTGGTCGGCACCATGCCCGAGGCAGAGGTCAATGAACTGGAACTGCTTTGTACACCAACGATAGGCGCTTGTCCCGGGCAGTTTACCGCCAATACCATGGGCATGGTCTCGGAGGCGCTGGGCCTGGCACCGCTGGGACATTCCATGATGCCGGCGGTATTCTCGGAACGGCAGGGAGTATCCCGGCGTGCCGGACAGGAGATCATGGCGATCTTGCAGCAAGGCGGTCCAGTTCCTCGCGATCTGGTCACCTACGCCAGTCTTGAAAACGCCGCCGCTGTCGTCGCAGCTACCGGCGGCTCGACGAATGCGACCATGCATTTGCCTGCCATAGCCAACGAGGCCGGAATCGACTTCGACATGGACGATGTCGCCAAGGTGTTCGACCGCACGCCGCTAGTCGCTGATCTGCAGCCCGGCGGAAAGTATCTGGCGAAAGACGTCAATGGCATCGGCGGTGCGCCGGTCGTTTTCCGGCTTCTGATGGAGCAGGGCCTTTTCGACGGATCCACACTCACCCATACCGGTGAGATTATGGCCGATGCGCTCAGGAATTTCCCGGAACCAGATGGCGAGATCATCCGCAAAGCAGGCAACGAGCGCGCGCCAGATGGTGGTGTGGTCATTCTGAAAGGGAACCTGTGCCCAGACGGTGCGGTCCTGAAAGTGGCTGGCCTGAAAGAAACCTATTTCAAGGGCCCGGCCCGGGTCTTCGACGAAGAGGAAAGTTGCAATATTGCTGTCCAAGCGCAGGCGTATGAAGACGGTGATGTGATTATCATCCGAAACGAAGGGCCGGTTGGCGGCCCCGGCATGCGGGAAATGCTGGGCACCACCGCACTGATCTACGGCCAGGGCCGCGGCGAGAAAGTCGCCCTGTTGACTGACGGTCGCTTCTCCGGCGCGACCCGCGGTATGTGCATTGGCTATGCCACGCCAGAGGCTGCAGTTGGCGGACCGCTGGCACTCGTTCGAGATGGCGATATCATTGAGATTGATGGTGCAGGACGCTCTATTAATATCCTGCTCAGCGACGAAGAACTCACCAGACGTCGCAAGCGTTGGATTGCTCCCGACCCCGGTAAATTAGGCGGTGCGTTAGAGAAGTATGCTCGCCTTGTTGGCCAAGCCAACAAAGGCGCGGTCACCCATAGCGGTGGAGTCGAGTGGGCATGGGAGGAGTAGAGGACGGATGCTGTAAAGATCTGCCAGCATCAAACTTTTCGCTTTTCTTCTGCCCCCGCCTTCTGCCGGAGGCAGAACTGCATGGCCTCCACAAGCTTGTAACGACCGATGCGGCCTAGGACATCAACTCCGCGCTGCATAGAGTGCAGAGACCGCGGACCTCGACGACGCAGCGCGACGGACTGAATCCGGAACGCTCAGTGAGCGCAGAGAGGTCTTTCAGCAACGCGTCGTCACGATGTTCTCCGACCGAACCACAATCATCGCAGATCGACAGCACGGACGCTTCAGGATGCCCGACGCACTGGCAGGCGACAAAGGCGTTGATCGATTCGACTCGATGAACCTGACCTTGTTCAACCAGGACAGCCAGCGCGCGATAGACCGTTGTCGGTGCAAGCTTTCCGTTCCGCTGATTGAGCCGGGCAAGGAGATCATAGGCGGATAGGGGTTTTGCCTCACGGCGCAGTTCCGTCAGCATCTCAAATTGTATTTTTGCACCCTGATTACGCATCGGCCGATCCTCACATGTCTCAACTTGAAATGTATCACCCTGACCGACAACGGATAACGATGGTCTCTAACGCCGCGAGCGAATACCCGTCGATACAGCCCTGAACTCCGGAATTCCGCATTGCTGCGCCATCAGGTTTGACAGAAAGTGGCTTCAGCGAATGACTGTTTTCCTATCCCCGGTGTTCACATCATAATTTCGAGTCGCCTCGTTGCCGCTATGACAGTCGATCCCGCCGTGTGCGATAAGGTAAGGCATGTGATTTGGTTGGCTGATCCTCTGCTTCAGTGATCATGGCCTGCGTGATCCGGCGTTCCGAGGCCGAAGGACCAGTTTGCGCTCAGGAAAACAGAATGAGCCTCTTTGTCCTTGAGAAAGTCGGCGCGGTCGTAGTTGTACTGTAGCTTCAGCCGACCGAATTCGGAAAACTGCCAGAGCAGGAGCGGGGAAATCCGCGTGCGGTTGTCGCGCATCGAGTTGGTCGACCGCATTTCGCCACCGCTGCCGGTGGCATATTCGTAGCGCAGGCCAAGGCCCCAGCCAGCCGGTGCCTGCCAGAGGCCCTGAACATAGAGGCCGTAATCATAAAGCCGGTGCCGCTCTGTGTGCTCGTCGTGGTCTTCTTCTTCGTCCTCGTCATGATCTTCTTCATGCGGTCTCGACTTGGACGTCCGATGCATGAATTCCGCGGTCAGGACAAGCCGATCTTTCGATGGCAGGCGATGGCGCACCGTCACGTCGGCACCAAGAGTAGTAACCCGACTATCGTCACCGTTTGGGTTGGGTTCGAACATTGCCGAACCGCCAAAAGTGAACGAAGTTTGCTTGGAGAGGCTTAGCCGGTTTTCGAGCCGAAGCGCATAGGCTAGGTCGCCAAACCCGTCAATGTCAACGTCGCCCCCGTGTTCATCATGGTCATCATGATCATCATCATGACCACCGTGTATGTGGACGCTCCGGCGATTCTGCATGCTCAAAAACAGATGGCCACTCAAGGGTCCATCGCCCAAGAGGCGGGCTTCTGCCTGGATACCCAGACCGCGGGCACCGTCTGCGCCAAATACCCGGGTGGCGATCACCGGTTGAGTCTGCCACGCCCAGTCGTGCAAATGTGTCCGGTTAATGAGACCGAACGGGGTAAAGAACTGTCCGCCTTGCAGGCGCAATATCCCACCGCCCAGCCATTTTGAGCGCAGCCAGGCCTCTTCGAGTTCCAGAGTGGTCTCTCCACCCCCGTCGACCGTAAGTACGGCGCTCAGGAAGGCGTCGAAGTAGGGGTCGTAACCGCCAGAGACCGAAATTTCGGCGCCCTGCAGCGTAAAGCCGGTCCGCTGGGGGTCGTGATGGCCGCCAAACAGTTTTTCGATGTGCGTGCCGGTCCCAGCAGCAAAATCCAGATCCAGGCCGATACGCGACAGACGCAAGACGCCTTCACCGACTGTCGCAGACCAAACATCGCCGGATCCGTGATCATGCGCATGATCATGCCCGGCATCCTTATTTTCAGCCGGCTTCTTCTCTTGACCGTGATCGTGGCCATGATGATCGTGGTCACGATCCTGTGCCGCCTCCTTTTTCCGGGGCATTGCCTTGGTGAGCCCACGCGCCTTGGCCTGCCGATCCAGTTCAGCCTGCATCGCCTTCATCTTGCGCTCGCGCTCCTCGTCGCGCTTCAGCAACTCCTGCACCGTCTGCTCCAGCAGCTTGATCCGTTGCGCGCTCGTCTGCGCGACTGCCTCAGTACTGGATGCCATCGCCATAGTTGCTGCCAACAGGGCACCCACCAGAGTCGCGAAAACGCCGGGACGGACAAAGCTCCATTTCATTCGCATGTCATTTCACCACGTATAGAACGTTATAAGATAGCATTGAGACCACCTCGCATAAGCGACTGACTTGATCGATACGCCCTATCAGGCGAGGCAAGACCGCAATCCGGCAGCAAGACGCCGCAGCAGCATTGCATAGGCACCTTTTCCAGGGGACAGATCGGCACCTAGCGGGTCGAGAATGCCGACCTTCGCAGACGTTCCCCGAACCAAGATATTGACGATTTTTGGCTCAAACTGCGGCTCGCGAAAGACGCAAGCAGCACCGCGCTCCAGAATACGCTTCCGGAGGTCGTACAGCCGACTCGGCGGCGGCGCTAGATGTGGATCGACGGTCAAGGAACCAACCGGTGCAAGGCGATAGCGCCTTTCGAAATACTGATAAGCGTCGTGGAATACGATATAACGCTTGTTACGGATTGGCCGGAGCATCTGCGCGATTTCGGCGTCAAGCGCCTTCAGCCGTGCTATGGTCTTGGCTGCATTCGCTCGGTAGACGGCAGCGTTGGGCGCATCGACCTTGGCCAGCGTCCCGGCGATTGCCCGGGCCATGGTGATCGCGTTGTACGGATCAAGCCAGATATGGGCGTCGACATCGGCCCGGCGCTCATCGTGCCCGTGCTTTTTTTGATGGTGTTTTTTTTCGCCATGGTCGTGATGGCCATGGTCGTGATGGTCGTGCGCCTCCCAGAGGCCACCCTCGCGCAACTTGTGAATCCGAACCCCCTCGGCCGCCTGAAGCGTCACCAACACCGCCTTGGACGCCAAGTTTTTCAGTGCTCTTTCATAATCTGATTCGAGCCCCGGTCCAATCCAGATCACCACTTCGGCCCTAGCGAGCAAACGCGCCTGAGACGGTTTGAGCTTGAGTCCGTGGGGCGAGGCCAGACCGCGGATCAGCAGTTCGGGCGTGCCAAGCCCATCCATCACCGAGGATGCAAGCGCATGGATCGGCTTGATGGTAGCCACGACGCGCGGCGCATCGGCCTGCACTGGCATCCCAGCGGCGGTCGCAACAAGAACAGGAATGGAAACAGCCAAGCGCGCGAAGACCGAATTGCCCAATAGGGAACTAGCGGCGCGCACAGGCCTAGTATTCATGGATTTTTGTTTGATCATGACTTCGTGAGTAGAGCCTTTTGTAACGTTATACAATTACATCAATCCGCATGTGTCAAATTGACGTGAAACATGTTCGCTGTAGATCAGATTCCGGGGATAATGAGCAATTTCGACATCCCAACCCTTGCGCGGACATAAAGCGGCGCGGTGGTGTACGGTTTTGACTTTTCCTTGAAAAAGACCGCTTCGCTCCTCATGCCTACCCGTCGCGGGCAGGGAGGATTAGCACCATGACAAAGACTGTCGAAATTCTCGGAGCGGACGGGAAGCGCCAGCCAGCTACTGTTGTCGAGGCGGTCGAGGCTCGGGGGTGAGCGTACATTCTCGGCGCGCGGTTGCGCGGCACCAGGGAGGTGCACGAGACCGTCGAGGCCGAGCGCCAGCGCCCCGATCCGATGGAGATGCACAGGTCAAGGAGGTCAGGGTCGGCGGGCACGGGAAGGGGTCGCGCCGCCACGTCGTCTGCCACAATCCTGAGCAGGCCGCCAAGGACGCGGCCACGCGGGCGGAGATGCTCGCCTCGCTTGAGGAGAAGCTCCGCAGCGGCGCGAAGAACCTGATCGCCAACAAGGGATACAGGCGCTATCTCAAGGCCGCCAAGGGCGCCTTGTCCGTCGACCGCGAAAAAGCACTGGAGGAGGAGCGCTTCGACGGCATGTGGGTGCTGCGCACCAACACCGCGCTCCCCGCCGTCGAGGTCGCCCTGAAATACAAGCAGCTCCGGATGATCGAGCAAATCTTCCGCACCGTGAAGAGCTTGCTCGACACGCGCCCCGTCTTCCACAAGACCGATGCCACTATCTGCGGCCACGTGTTCTGCTCGTTCCTAGCCCTGGTGCTGCGCGACGCGCTCCTCCGCCGGATGGAACGCGCCAAGGTGACGGCTGAGTGGGCCGACATCCTGCGCGACCTGAACGCGCTGACCGAAACCGTCTTTGCGCATGACGGAAAGCGGTTCGCTGTGCGCAGCCGTTGGCGTTGCCGGCAGGATTACCCAATGCGCCGGGGTCAGGATGCCGAACGCCGTGCGCTGGCTCGAGGAGGAAAATGCCGGGACAGCAGCCTCAAACTCATCGGAATCCCTGCCAGAAGATACCCGGCCCTACCGCCGTGTAGTGACAAGGATTCTTTCGCGCCCCGCAAGCCGTTGAAACAAAACAGATGTGAAAATCAAACTGTCGAAGACGGATGAAACCATGCCGCAAGCCGCAGATCTTGAGCGCTTAAACACGATTCCACGAAGATCCGGCCGTCAATCCGTGCCGATCGGCCCCTGAAGCGCCTTTCGTGCGGTTCCGCAGCGTTTCCGCTCCCGTTGGTGGAGCCAGTGGCAGGCCCCCAACTGGCTGGCTCTGCGCTTGGCCAAGCCATGGCGCCGGAGACCGTAAATACACGAGTACTTTCACAGTCGCATTCCTCCAGCGGGCTTTTCGTCCGGGAACTATGCAGGTCTGGCGGCGCGCAGGCTGACCTGCTTGCCATCGCACCTTGTCGTGCCTTGCCCAAGCTTTCTCCCGTGTCGGTCTTGTCCCGTCGGTCGCCGCCCCGAACTTCGCAAGCTGCCGGCGCATCCGATACGCCAACTGTCCCGATGCCGGGCATTCCGGATCGCCCGCGGCGGCTTCAGAGAAGGCCCTTGCCCATGGACACCTTGAGCCCGTCGGCCACATCAAACCTCATCCGGCCTTCCGACATCAAACGGGCAAGGCGCCCATCCCTCCATCGTCGGCAGCAATCTCCCCACAGAACACAGCACAAGACATCAAAAGACACCAGAAACAGACCCTGCGGGAAATACGGAACATGACAGCCTTGCATCGACGTCGATGTCTTCGGTTTCTGATTGGCGCGGCCGATCAGACGGCCGATAATGCACGCTCTCCCAGCCCTCGGGCGATGCGCCCTATTCAATGGCCTCATACACTACTTTCCCACCCGTCGCCCTGGCAGCTTTCTGGATGATGGGGGCGCTTGTTTCCTTCCTTTCCATGGCGGTGGCCGGCCGCGAACTATCCAGCGAGATTACGACATTTCAGATCATGTTCTGGCGCGGAATGGTCGGATTGGTGATCATTCTTGTACTGCTTGAGATCAATGGCTGGCACCATGCTCTTACGCAGAAGATCCATATTCACGCCGCGCGGGACGTGATTCACTTCGGCGCGCAGTTCGCTTGGTTCTATGCCGTCGCGCTCATTCCGATTGCAGAGCTATTCGCGTTGGAGTTCACGACACCAATCTGGACGCTGATCCTCGCCGCCTTCATCCTCGGAGAAAGGGTCACAAGGGTCCGAGTAGCGGCCGTGCTTTTGGGCTTTGCCGGGGTTCTGGTCATTCTTCGCCCCGGCATTTCGCCAGTGGGCCCACCGCAGGTATCAGCGTTGCTCAGCGCGCTCGGCTTTGCATTAGCCACTTACGTTCTTACCCGCCGACTGATGCGCACCGACGGGCCAGTCACCTTGCTGTTCTGGATGGTGGTCATCCAGACGCCACTTGGTTTGCTGGCAAGCCTCGACCAGTGGGTCTGGCCATCAGGTTGGAACTGGTTGTGGATCTGTGCAGTCGGCGTTGGCAGCCTTACCGCCCATTACTGCATGGCCCGGGCGCTCAGCCTCGCCGACGCCAACGTTGTCGTACCAATGGATTTCGCTCGTCTTCCGTTAGCCGTCGTCCTCGGCTGGTTGCTCTACAGCGAACAGATCGACATCTGGGTCATGATCGGCGCTGCAATCATCTTCGGCGGGAACTACCTTAACGTGCGAGTTGAGAGACGGAAACGTTCTCAGTAACTCTTCGGCAAACCAAGTTGTTTCACGGCAATGTGGCTCAGGATCATCTCCCGCGAGACCGGGGCGATTCGACAGATCATTACTTCACGCAAGAGGCGTTCCACATGATATTCCTTGGCGTAGCCCATCCCGCCGTGCGCCAGAAGCGCGCGTTCACAAGCCCTGAAACCGGCTTCGGCACCCAGATGTTTGGCAGCGTTGCATTGTGGGCCGCAGGGTAGGCCAGCGTCGTACATCGCTGCCGCATTAAGAACCATTAGCCAAGCCGCTTCCAGTTCAGCCCAGCTGTCGGCAAGAGGATGTTGTATTGCCTGATTCTGACCGATGGGTCGGCCGAATACAACTCTCTCCCGGGCGTAGTCCGCGGCGCGGCGTAGCGCCTGTTGGCCGATACCGACTGCTTCCGAGGCGACCAAGCACCGTTCCGGGTTCAGGCCATGCAGCAAACACTGAAAGCCCTGACCTTCCTCGCCAATGCGGTGATTTGCAGGGACTTGCAGGTCTTCGATGAAGACTACGTTTGAATCGACAGCTTTCCGCCCCATCTTTTCGATTTCGCGGACATTGATCTTATCCCGGTCCAATTCGGTGAAAAACAGGGTCAGACCATCGGTCGGCTTGATGCAATCCTCCTTAGGCGTCGTTCGGGTCAGCAACAGGATGTAATTGGCGGTCTGCGCCGTCGATGTCCAGATCTTTTCGCCATTGATCGTATAACCGGCATTATCCTGCGGCCCCGTCCGTGCTGCCCGCGTCTTGATATTGGTCGTGTCCAGCCCGACGTTCGGTTCGGTCACGCCAAAGCATGCCTTGATCTTTCCGCCGATAAGATCCGGCAACCATCGTCGCTTCTGCTCTTCGGTGCCGTAGATGACAATCGGATGCGGCCCGAAGATGTTCATGTGGATCGTGGAACAGGCCGACATCGCGCCTGGAGACTGTGCTACGCGGCGCATCATGATCGCCGCTTCTGTCATGCCCAAGCCTGCACCACCCTGCGCTTCGGGCATGGCAATGCCCAACCAGCCTCCTTCGGCCATCGCCGCGTGGAACTCATGAGGAAACTCGCCGGTCTTGTCGCGGTCCAGCCAGTAGTTGTCGCAGAACTGGTTGCAAATTGCGCCGACTGCCTCTTCAATCTGGCGCTGTTCGTCTGAAAAGCTGAAATCCATGAGTACGGCCTCGGCAATAGAGTTTGTAATGACTATCCTAGACTGTTGTGGGTTCGAAAACGAGACTCTCGTCTCTCTGCGCCACCCAAAAATCGACGAGCCTTTCGCAAGCCCTTCCGGGCAACGTCGAAGAATCCGGGCGCAAGCGTCCGGATGGCGGCTGAAGATTTTCTCGCGTCACAAACAGCGCTCTATCCAATGGATCGCCAAGCGGTTAGCTTTGCTCCTCCGACCTATCAGACGCCTCCCATGACCGCGACATTCGCTCCATCCCTTGCTGGCGCACACGCCGTTCTCGAAAAGGTTTTCGGATTCACTGAATTCCGGGCCGGCCAAGCGGAGATCGTGGATGCTCTCTTGGCCGGTGAGAACGTCCTCGCGGTTATGCCGACTGGAGCGGGCAAGTCACTCTGCTATCAGGTGCCGGCCCTTACAACAAACAGCCTGACTGTCGTCGTATCACCGCTCATCGCGCTGATGCGGGATCAGATAGCGTCGCTGCGTCTGAACGGAGTTGCGGCCAGAGCATTGAACTCGTCAATTTCAGACGACGAAGCCGCCCATACATATTGCATGCTTCGAGGACAACGCCTTCGTCTGCTTTATATCTCGCCGGAGCGGCTGATGCGTGAGAATGTGCTGACGCACCTGGCGAACTGTATGCCGGCCCGGTTCGCTATTGACGAGGCTCACTGCATTTCGCAGTGGGGTCACGATTTCCGGCCCGACTATCGCCGGCTGGCCGAACTCCCGGCGCGCTTCCCAGAAGCCCGGTTCAGCGCCTTTACGGCGACGGCCGATCATACTACCCGTCAGGATATTGTCGATCGGCTGTTTGACGGTGAGGCTCGAATATTCGTCGCCGGTTTCGATCGTCCAAACCTGCGGATCGGGATTGCTACCAAGAAATCCGCCAACAAACAGCTGGACAGCTTCCTGGACAGGCATCGCAGCGCCAGCGGCATAGTCTACACGCTTTCGCGGAAAGGTGCAGAACAGACGGCCAAGCGCCTGAGGATGGAGGATCGGATGGCGTTGCCCTATCACGCAGGCATGGACCAGACCGTGCGCAATCGGCACCAAGATCGCTTCCTGACCGAAAGCGGAGTCGTGATCGTCGCCACCATCGCCTTCGGCATGGGTATTGATAAGCCGGATGTCCGCTTCGTCGCCCATACCAACATTCCGTCCACGATTGAAGCCTTTTACCAGGAGATCGGCCGTGCAGGACGAGATGGACTTCCGTCGGAAACCCTGATGCTCTACGGGATGGACGATATACGCCTGCGCCGGATGATGATCGACGACTCCAACCGGTCGGAAGAAATGAAGCGCGTTGAGCATCAGCGACTGAACGCCTTGCTTTCTCTATGCGAGACAGCGAACTGCCGACGTCAGGCACTGCTCAGCTACTTTGGGGAAGATTCCGACCCGTGCGGCAACTGTGACCGCTGTCTGAACCCAGTGGCCACAGTGGACGGCACGATGATTGCCCAAAAAGCGCTATCCGCGGCGCTGCGTACGGGCCAGATGTTTGGCACCGAGCACCTGATCGACATCCTGCGCGGTGAAGAGACGGAGAAAGTGCGCCAACATCGGCATGACCAACTGTCGACCTTCGGCGTTGGGCAAGACGTGCCGAAGTCGTTGTGGCGCTCATACCTGCGCCAGTTGGTGGCGGCTGATATCTTGAGAGTTGATATCGGCGGGTTCGGCGCATTGCATATCACGGACAAGGCAAAAGCTGTCCTGAAGGGCGCCGAACCGGTCCTACTGCATGGCGAAGTAGCAGGATCGGCCGAACGGGAGCGCCGGGGCGTCGCGTCGATGTCCGATTTGTCCGACGTTGATCAGATATTGCTGACCCAACTCAAGCAACTCCGGCTCGATATCGCCCGAATGGAAGGCGTACCGCCATATGTCATATTTCACGATCGCAGCCTGCAGGACATGGCTACCCGACGACCACAAAACTTGGACGGGCTGGCCAGCTGTTACGGAGTCGGCGCGCGGAAGCTGGAGCGATATGGGGAACGATTCCTTGCGGCCATCAAGGTCGCGCCTGCCGGACCAGTATCCGGATCCTCTCATTCTTTGGCGGTTGAGCGGTCTGGCATGAATTTCCAAGTGACCGGAGTGCGTCGTTGACCCCGGCTCAGACGGTAGCAATCGCCCCGACCCTCCCGGATTCTCCCACGCCCTTGATCCGAGGTGAGCGCGCGGCATAGTGTATTCAGTCACCAATCCGGTCAGCATATTGCAGTCATCATCGTGTACGCAGCGCTTCTTCCCGCGTCGGTCAACGTATCAGCACCCGATTCCGTCGCGTCCTAGCTATTGATGGGTAAGAGTCCCGGTCATACTTTTCTTGCAGGCCGTGACAGCAAAAACTGGCCGAGCTTTATGATGGTTTTGTTCAGATTACGATCTCGCCGGCGTTACCCGGGCGGGCCAGCAGATGACCGTGACAGAGTACGATGACAATAACCGAGCTTCCCAATCCGTCCGGCGCTGCCGTCCTTTCCAGACTCCATCGGCTGGTTGGTAATGCCGGATGGGTCGACGACCCTGCCAGCATGGCGCCATATCTGAATGAAGAGCGAGGCAACCATGTCGGCATGGCGTCCGCCGTCGTGAAGCCCGGATCCGCTCGGGAACTTGCCGACGTTCTGGCGCTTTGCAACGAGGCCCAGCTCCCGATTGTACCCCAGGGCGGCAACACCAGCCTGGTAGGCGCATCCATTCCCTATGAAGAATTTGCGGGCATCGTACTCTCCACCAGCCGGCTCAACCGTATCCGGACTATCGATCCCGTCAACAATACCATTACCGTGGATGCTGGCGTCATCCTGCAGACTGTTCAGCAGGCCGCTAGCGACGCCGACCGGTTGTTCCCTCTGTCACTGGGCGCGCAGGGAACCTGCCAGATAGGTGGTAATATTTCCACGAATGCAGGCGGGGTCGGGGTTCTTCGTTACGGCAATATGCGAGAGCTGGTGTTGGGCCTGGAAGTAGTGCTTGCGGACGGGCGGATATGGGACGGGCTGCGTGGCCTGCGAAAGGACAATACCGGTTATGACCTGAAACAATGGTTCATCGGCGCAGAAGGGACGCTGGGGATAATCACCGGCGCCGTGCTGAAGCTGTTTCCCAAGCCACGCGAAACCGTCACGGCCTTGGCAGCGATCCCGGACCCCTACGCTTCAGTAAGACTGCTGTCCCGACTACAGGATGAGACAGGCGGCGGGGTGTCAGGCTACGAGATCATGACGCGTCCCGCTATCCAGATGGCCTACGAACATATCGATGGCATCCGAGATCCCTTTGACACGGTCTATCCTTGTTATCAGTTGGTTGAATTGACCGGGCAACGAGCAGACGGTTCGCTCCGCGTCAGCTTGGAAGACGTGTTGGGTGCGGCGATGGCTGAGGGGGATGTCCTCAATGCCGTAATCGCCGAAAGCGAAACCCAAGGTCGTAGCCTGTGGCAAATCCGTGAGTCGATCAGCGAGGCCCAGAAGTTCGAAGGCGGCAGCATCAAGCACGATGTCGCCGTGCCCATCAGCAAGGTTGCCGAGTTCATGGAGGTGGCGACCAGAATATGCGAGCAGGAATTGAAAGGTCTGCAGGTCACCGCCTTTGGCCATGTCGGCGACGGTAACATCCACTTCAATATGAACCAGCCAACAACTGGCTGGACCAAACCGGCTTTCATGAAGCAAGGTCCGCGTTTCAACCGGATTGTCCACGACATCGTTACCGACATGGGCGGCTCGATCAGTGCCGAACACGGAATTGGCCGGATCAAGAAGACAGAGTTAGCATACTACCACGATCCGCTGGAGATCGAGATGATGCGCGCATTGAAGGCGCAATTGGACCCCAACGGCATCATGAACCCGGGCAAGATATTCTGAAAACTCTTCTGCGCGTTCCCGCGCCTTGCAGGGGCGAAGGAGCGTTCCTATGTTCCGGCGCTGCTGCGTTACAGTCTGTTTTGCGGTGGGGCGTAGCCAAGCGGTGAAGGCAGCGGGTTTTGATCCCGCGATCCCAGGTTCGAATCCTGGCGCCCCAGCCAACCGTTACGATCAGATGGTGGTCAGGGGGCCCTGTCAGGCGGGGCAGGTCTTCTTCCGCAGCGCCGTTACAGGTTATCGACAGGCGAGATCGCCCCCGGAAAGAAGGCTTGTTGGCAGCTTTAGGTCTCCCATTTGCGCCGACCTGACATTTCGTGCTTTTCGGCTTGTTTCTAGAAATGCGCCTGCCCGCATTTTAAGCTGCGGTGCAGGCATCGCGTCTTCCGACATGCCGAAGCACCAGGAACACCAACTTGACCGGGCTGGCAACCCCCAAGCGCTTACTGACTTTCGGTTACCGCAATGGATGACCTGTATGTTCCTGTTCCTGTTGCTGTAACTGTAAAATCGCGTGCCTCTCCGCCATAGCGTTGGTCCGGTCAATCCACAATAAACGTACCTTCGACTTCAATCGCGACATCGAACGGCATCACTGCTACGCCCACAGCGGTGCGTGCATGCCGGCCTGCCTCCCCGAAAATATCGATGAAAAGCTCCGATGCCCCATTGACAACTTGCGGAATTTCCGTGAAATCCGGCATGGCGTTGACGAAGCCGTTCAGCTTCAGTATCCTCCTGATCCGGTTCAGATCACCCCCCAGCGCGATTTTCGCCTGTGCCAGCATGCAGAGTGCAGAAAGCCGGGCCGCCGCTTGCCCTTCGGTCAAGTCGAATTCTCGACCCACCTTGCCGATAAACTGGGGCTCGCCGTCCAATTTCGGGATCGCTCCGGAAATCAGCAGCATTTCTTTCTCCAAGGCCCAGCCTTCGATCTTGGCGGCGATAGGTGGTGCCGCGATCGGAATCTCAATGCCCAATTCGGCAAGGCGCTTGTCGACCCATCCCATCAACTGTTTCCCTTTCCGCCCAAGCCCCTGATATATTTGTAGATTTCCATATGGTCGCTTTCCGGCGCAGCTGCCAGAAAGGCCTGCCACAGCGCATTGGTCACGCCAGCATAAACATCAGCAGAACTAGCGCTATGCAAGCTTTCCATGAACAGGGAGACATCCTTCGCCATCAACGCGGTATCGAATCCCGAATCGAAGGTTTCCGGTAAGACCCTCCGAACAAATTTCTCTTTGCTGGCGTTGCTACCTCCGGTTGAGACATTGATGACATCCAACATGATCTTCAGGTCCAATCCATGGGTCAGACCAAACAGCAATGCTTCGCCAGTAGCCCCTGTAATCGTCGCCGACAGGAAGTTGTTGAGCA
This sequence comes from Rhodospirillaceae bacterium, assembly GCA_026709535.1. GTDB lineage: Bacteria > Pseudomonadota > Alphaproteobacteria > Bin65 > Bin65 > Bin65. The sequence continues at coordinate 13,922 of JAPOST010000197.1, read as the reverse complement.
ACTTCAGCGCTTGACCCTGGCCAGGACGGTTGCCGACGTGAAAGATATTTTTGGCAAAAGCCGCCAGCGCTGGGCGGTGTGTCGCCAAAATATCGACCGATCCCGCCCACATCAGCGTAATGGCAGCATTCCTGGCGCCAATCTGGCCGCCGGAGACCGGACAATCGACAAAGGCGATGCCATGATCCGTCAGGCGGCGGTGGACGTCTTGCGCCGCGTTGATCCCGATGGTGGATAGATCGATGATTACCGACACTCGCCGTTTCTCAGCCTGTGCAATGGCTCCAGTAACCGAAGTTACTGCCGCGCCGTCCGGCAGGCTCAAGAAAACGATATCAGCTCGCCGGGCCACCTCCGACGCTGTGGCTGCAGGAAATGCCGTATCGGGCGTCCGGTCGACAATGTCGGCGGCGTCGAAGACCACCAGCGGTTGATTTCTCTTGGCATCCAGCCACCTGGAAAGGTTCGCCGCCATTGGGGCGCCCATGTTTCCCAAGCCGATAAAGCCGTACGATTGATATTGCCTCTTTCTTGTCATGGCGTATCCCTAGCAGCACAGCGCACCGGTCGCCAGCGCAAAAGTCGAGACCTTTTCATGCCAGACCACAAACCCCAGAGAAGGAAACACCGTGACAGACATCTTCGACTACATCGTGATCGGCGCGGGTTCGGCAGGCTGTCCGGTCGCCAGCCGCTTGTCAGCTGATCCGAAAACCCGAGTCCTGCTGCTGGAGGCGGGACCGGAAGACCGCAGCCCGTGGATCCATGTGCCGATAGGGTATTATCGAACGATTACGTCGAAACTGTCCTGGGGCTATCACACGGAAGCAGACGACGGCACGGTCGGCCGAAGACATCTTTGGCCGCGCGGCAAGGTCTTGGGCGGCTCCAGTTCGATCAATGGACTTCTGTATCTACGCGGCCAGAAAGAAGACTACGACCACTGGCGACAACTGGGGAACGAGGGATGGGGCTATGAAGATGTCCTGCCCTTTTTCCGAAATGCCGAAAACCAGGAACGGGGCGAAGATAGTTATCACGGTGTCAGCGGGCCGCTGGGGGTTTCCGATATTCGTGACAAACGGTTGATCTGCGACGCCTTCATCACGGCGGCGGAGCAGGCCGGTGTGCCGCGGAACGACGATTTCAATGGAGTGACCCAAGAGGGTGTGGGTCACTTCCAAACCACGACATGGAACGCTCGACGCTGTTCGGCGGCGGTCGCCTACCTGAAACCGGTGCGAAATCGCGCCAACCTGAAGATCGAAACCGGCGCGCTGGTGCAGCGTCTTCGTTTCGATGCCGCCAGACGGATCACCGGCGTCGATTATCACCGGAACGGGGCGGACCAGCGCGCCGCTGTGCGGGGCGAGATCGTGGTATCCGGCGGAGCAGTCAATTCGCCCCAACTCTTGCAGCTCTCCGGGATCGGGCCGGGCGATCACCTGCAGTCTCATGGCATCGACGTCATTCACAACAGCCCCGGTGTAGGGCGGAACCTGCAGGATCATTACCAAGCCCGCATGGTCTATGAGCTAAACCAGCCGCTTTCAGTAAACGATGATGTTAACGGACTGGCTCGCCGGGCGTGGACAGGTCTACGCTATGCCCTCTTCCGGGAGGGGCCCATGACCTTTGGGGCCGGTCATGTCGGCGTCTTCATGAAGGCGCTGCCGGAATCGGCAACGCCCGACGCGCAGGTGCATTTTATTCCGTTCAGTGCGAACAAGCTGGGCGGCAAGTTGCATCCTTTTTCCGGAATCACTGCCTCGGTCTGTCAACTGCGCCCAGAAAGCCGGGGAGAGATCATGATCAAAAACTCCAATCCAAACCAACATCCGCGCATCACGCCTAACTATCTGGCAACGGATTACGACCGAAAAATCATGGTAGAGGGTCTGAAGAAGTTACGGACGATCACCCGGTCGCCTGCCTTCGCCCAATATGTCAAGCGCGAGCGGGATCCAGGCGACTCTGTGGATACGAACGAGAAACTACTGGACTTCGTGAAGAATACTGGCACCACCATCTTTCACCCTACCTCAACGTGCCGGATGGGTAAGGACTTACAGGCAGTCGTGGATGCGCGCCTGCGCCTACACGGTGTAACCGGTGTGCGCGTTGCCGATTGCTCCGTGATGCCAACTGTGCCCTCAGGCAATACCAACGCCCCGGCAATCATGATCGGTGAGAAATGCGCCCACATGATGCTGGAAGCCGCGCACGACTAAGGGGCCAACTTGGAAGGAGTTCGTAATACGGCGCCTGTATAGAGTGTTTTATCTATCAATTGGCATTCAATATTGCTCCGGAAACAGCGTTCACTATTGACCCTCCGGCAAGTGGTTGGAGGCTGTTCCGGTAGTCCACATGGTTGAGCTGGCGGTGAAAAATAGGCTTACTCTTTCAGAAAATACAGAAATGTCGCCAGTTTTGACAGGCCCGTGCTACGAGGTCATCAAGGATGCAGTGTGACAGGCATGCGCAATATACACTACGATCCTTCCGAGTTGCCGCCGGACGAGCGTCTTGCGCATATTGTACGGCATGCAGCCCGCGCCTTTCAGGGCAACCTCGAACAGCGCTTGGCCGCCCATGGCGTAAATTTCGGCTTCTGGTCATATCTTCGTGTGCTTTGGCAGGAAGAGGGGCTTTCGCAAAAGGTTTTGAGTGAGCGCGTCGGGCTAACAGGCCCGACGACGCATTCGGTGATCCGGCGGATGGAAAATGCCGGGCTCGTCACGCTCCGGCCGATTGTCGAAGGCAAACCCCGGCGCGCCATCTACCTGACACAGCGCGGTCGCGATCTGCGCCGCACCCTCGAACCGCTGGCGGAGAAGGTCAACAAGATCGCCTGTCAGGGCTTCGATGCACGGGAAACGGCGCAACTGCGCGCGCTGCTGCTGCGGGTGCTGCAAAACCTGTCCTGATCCGCGCCGCCGGCGGCGGCTCTATTCTACCGCCAATGTGTGTTACCTGCCCAGTTCTCGCCAGTCCGCCTGTTTAGGGACCATACCCTGAAAAGCGGCGATGGCTGCGTGCCGGACTGCGGGGTCGGTGCCAATGGCCGACGCGCCCGACCGCACCGCCAGCGCGGCGTCAACCATCAGGCGGCGAAACTCGACAATGGCGATATCCGAAGCGCCGAGGATATCGGTCGAGCGATCCACTACGGCTCCCATCGACACCCACATCGCAATATCCTGGTTCGGAATGCCCTTGATCCCGGTGAAGTCGCCCTCCTTCATCCGCTCACGGCTCTGGTGGAACCGGTTGCCCATGGTGCCATAGGTCTCCCAAGTCAGCGGATTGATGTCTTCACCCGGCACCGCATGGGCAAAGGCGCGCCAGATCTCCGTGTCAGGGGTGGTCTCGGCATCACCCCAAGCGATGAAGTGGAACATCGAACTGGTGTCGTCGACCGGTACGATCACCGTGGCCACGTTGTATGATAAATTCGGCGGGATCAGAGAGATATATGGCGCGATATACTCGGTCACCCGGATATAATTGTGCGTCGCGGCGTTCTTTATCGGGCGCCGGATCGCTGCATAGTGAAATCCGTAGTCGGTGATCTGCGTCTGCAGCTGTGGCGACTTGTCGGTCGAGGGACGGTACCATGACGTATCATCTGCCGCGGCGCTGTCCACGCGGGCCGGTATCATGTCGGAGGAATGCAGCGACGAGGAATGCGCCGAGTCAATCTGTCCTTCGGTGATCTGCGCCCAGTTTGCTGGTACACGGATCTTCAGGATGGAAACTCGCTCCTTGCCCGTTGGGCTGAATGCTGGCGGCTGAAATGGCAGGGGCTTGTCCTGCTTCTTCAGCCAAGCCCAGATAAAGCCGCCATGTTCCATTGTCGGATAGGCCCTGTGACGGACCTTCTGGGTCAGCGGGCTGCCTTCGGGCTCCGATGACATCGCGACGACCTTGCCGGTAACGTCGAACTTCCATCCGTGATAGAGACAGCGCAGGCCGCACTCCTCGTTGCGCCCGAAAACAAGAGAGGCGTGGCGGTGCGGGCACAATTCGTCCAGAAGCCCAAGCTTCCCTTCGCTGTCGCGGAACGCTACCATCCGAGTCCCCAGCGCCTCGATCAGCACCGGCGGGCCATCGGGTTCCGCTACTTCCTCCGACAGGCAGACAGGTGTCCAGTGCTGGCGCATCAGGTCGCCCATGGGTGTGCCGGGCGTGACTTGGGTCAGGACATCATTTTCTTCCGGTGTCAACATGGCTTATCTCCTCCGACCGAGAATAACTTGCCTGACCAAGGTTGAATTGACAACTAACCTTAGGTGTCTAATTTTCCGTTTGAAAAGAGTGCATTCGATATGGAGTTGGAGATTACCGCCCGACGGTCCTTGACCGCGGAGATAGAGGAATTCACGCTGGCCGCGTCGGCAGGTGGTGCGTTGCCCGCGGCCGAGGCCGGGGCGCATATCACGCTCGAAACACCCTCAGGTGCCATGCGGCGGTATTCGCTGATCCGTCCGGACTCGGTGCCTACGGTCTATACCATCGCCGTCAAGCGCGAGGTACAGTCGCGCGGCGGGTCTGTGTCAATGCACGAGGCAGCCGGGATCGGACATCGATTGATGGTCGAGCCTCCGCGGAACGACTTCGCCCTCAGCTTGGCACATCCTGCACTTCTGGTCGCAGGTGGGATCGGGATCACGCCGATCTACGCCATGGCGCAGAAATTGGTGGAGAAAGGCAGGGCGTTCCGCGCTATCTATTGCACCCGATCAGCGGCTGAGACGGCCTATGCTAGGGAATTCGCCCAGCTTTGCGGCGATCGGCTGACCCTTCATCACGATGGTGGCGATCCCGATGCGGCATTCGATTTTTGGGAAACCTTCGAAACGCCGACGGCCGAGCATGTCTATTGCTGTGGGCCCGCACCGTTGATGGAAGAGGTCAAAGCCGTTAGCGGGCATTGGCGCGAGGGCACCGTGCATTTTGAGGACTTCAGGCCGGTCGAGGTGGTGCGCGCCGATGACGCCGCTTTCACCGTCGTGCTGGCGAAATCGGGCATTGAGCTGGCCGTGCCTGCTGACCGGACCATTTTGGAAGCACTACGCGATGCTGGATACAAGACTGTCAGTTCTTGCGAAAGCGGCGCCTGCGGCACGTGCAAGACACCATATCTTCAGGGCGAGGTCGACCACCGCGACATGGTCCTGATGGACGAGGAAAAGACCTGCCGCGTCATGATATGCGTGTCACGCGCCAAGGGTGGGCGTCTTGTCCTTGATCTCTGAACCGGTGCGGCTGGGGGCTGTGGGGCTGGGCCGGGCCTTTGCGCTGACCGCGCCTGCCATCACTGCTCATCCCGGGGTTCGGCTGGTCGCCGCTGCGGCGCCGCGCCTTGAAAGCCGCGCGGCGTTCGAAGCAGCCTTTGGCGGACGCAGCTATGACGATGTGCGGGCCCTCGCTGCCGATGGCGACGTCGAGGCGCTCTACATTTCGACGCCGCACGGGATGCATCTTGAGCATGCGCTCGTTGCCTTCGCTCAGGGCAAGCACGTCTTGATCGAAAAACCGATGACCGTTGCGCTGGAAGAAGCCACCCAGATGATCGGCGCAGGGCGGGAAGCAGGCGTGCAGCTGATTGTTGGCCCAAGCCACAGCTTCGATGCACCTGTCGCCGTGGCCGCTGACCTGATCGGGCAAGGCGCCATTGGAGAGGTGCGGATGATCCACGCGCTTTATGCAACCGATTTCCTCTACCGCCCGCGGCGTCCCGAGGAACTGGTGACGGATCTTGGCGGCGGCGTAGTTTTCAGCCAAGCCGTTCATCAAATCGATGTGATCCGCCGCCTCGCCGGTCGGCCAGCCCGCCAGGTTACCGCGCGCACCGGGGGCGCATGGGATCCGGCGCGCCAGACCGAAGGCGCCTGGTCGATGTTGATCGACTTCGACGGCGGCGTTTTCGCAAGCCTCACCTATTCTGGGTATGACCATTTCGATGGCGACCGGTTGATGGAAAACATCTCGGAACTGGGCGCGCCGAAACCCGACGATCCCGGTGCCGCCCGCCGCGATCTATCCCGCGTTGCCAATGAGCCGGCTGCCAAGCGCGCGCGGGGATTCACGACGCTGGATGACTGCCCGCAAGGCGTTACGCATGAGCATTTCGGGCAGATCATCGTCTTCGGCGAGAGACAGGACTTGCGCCTGACACCGTACGGGGTGGAAATCTCGAGCGATCACGCGCGCGGCTTTCGCTCCGCACCGTTCCGAACGACGCGGGCTGAGGTGTTCGATGCTGTGCATGCCGCGGTCCGCAAGGCGCAACCGCCTTTGCAGGACGGCGTGTGGGGCCGCGCATCACTGGAGATTTGTCACGCGCTTCTACAAAGCGCCCGCTCGGATACGACCGTACCGCTTTCGCTTCAGAAAGGACAGCCATGACCCGCCTGACGCTTTCCATTGCCATGGGCGACTATGACCGGACCCGGCCGATACATGACGGGCGGGTGCAGATCGACGGAGTGAACCCGATCACCTTCCTGCAATCACCAGAGGAAATGTTCTTCCAAGCCTTTCGCCACCAAACCTGCGACGTCACCGAACTCTCTCTCAGTTCCTATTGCGTCTCTCTCACTCGTGAGAATCCTCCCTACGTTGCAGTGCCGGTATTTCTCAGCCGCGCCTTCCGCCATTCCTCGGTCTATGTGCGCGCGGATCGCGGAATCGAGGTTCCGCAAGACCTCCGTGGGCGGCGCATCGGAATCGCCGAATATCAGTTGACCGCCAATGTCTGGGCGCGCGCCCTCCTGTCCGATGCTAGCGTCGATCCAGACCAGATCACTTGGATAAGGGGCGGGATGGACAGCCCGGGTAGGTTCGAAAAGATCAAGCTGTCGTTGCCGGGCGACATCATGCTGGAACAGGCCCCCGAAGGCGCAACGCTGAATATCATGTTGGCCGAGGGGCAGATCGACGGCTTTATCGGACCGCGCTGGCCGCGCTGCTTTCATGAAGGGCACCCGCAAGTGCGCCGCCTCTGGCAGGATGGCTTCGGCGCAGCGCGCACCTGGTATGCACAGACGGGGATGTTTCCGATCATGCATGTGCTTGGCTTGCGCCGGTCGCTGGCCGAAGCGCATCCTTGGCTGCCTGGCGCATTTGTGAAGGCCTTTACCGAGGCGAAGGCTCTGGCGCTGCAGGCTCTGGCTGATACCTCTGCCACCAAGGTTACCATGCCCTTTGTCGAAGACGTGTTGGCCATCGCCGGCGAGATGGCCCCTGACCTGTGGTCTTACGGGCTGGAGCCAAATCGCGAAACGCTTGACTACTTCCTGCGCCATCACCATGCACAGGGGCTCAGTTCCCGTCGACTTGAGGTGGATGAACTGTTTCACCCCGCCGCCATCGAAAGCTATTTACTGTGACGATGCAAGTCGGCGATTTGATCAAGCTTCGCCTGTGCGAAGGTATGCCCATAGCGTCGTTGAGCCTTGCCCGGTAGCATACTCGTCCGCGACAGACTTTCTGCTGAGACTGGCTGGGCAATCCCTCAAGACTGCTATCGCGCGGATAGACCATCTTGGTCCGGCA
>JAPOST010000197.1:0-6295 GCA_026709535.1 Rhodospirillaceae bacterium | reverse complement strand
TCCGTGTGGGACAGGGCAGACGCAGTTCTCTGCCCAGCGGAAGGAAATGGCTCCAGCATCAAGGTGAGCAATGATGCAGCCATCTGGGCACTGCTGGAACGGCGTCTGCTGTCGCTTGATGGTTACCTGACCCTTCCACATGTCCGACTTAGTGGCCCGTTCTGCAAGCAAGGCACGGTTCGTAAGATGCGCGTCGCTGAGTGTTTTCGGGACTAAGGCTATCGCGTTTGAAATTCTCAGTTTTTCTGTCCCGGATTTCTTATTCATTACAGTGGCTTGGCATTCCCGGATCGGGATATCGCATGCGGAAAAACCTTATCTGTCTTGGATTAAAGCGATATTTTTTGGTTGGAACGGCGTGTTGACAGCAAGCGCAATGACGCCAAGATACCACCGCGTCCAGGCCCCGTAGCTCAGCAGGATAGAGCACAGGATTCCTAATCCTGGTGTCGCAGGTTCGAATCCTGCCGGGGTCGCCATTCTACTGCGTTCCTGTGAGAACTCTGATCATGCTCGGATCAAGCCATCAGTTTCAACCGAGCATTCTGCGAGAGTACGATATTCGCGGAATTGTCGGTGAAACGCTATTTTCGGCGGACGCCAATGCTCTGGGCCAGACATTCGGCATGCGTGTCTTGAGCGAGGGCGGCGGCACGGTTTGCGTCGGCTGGGATGGGCGAGATAGCTCCCCGGCCCTGCGTGATGCTCTGGTCGCTGGCTTGACGAACGTCGGCATGACCGTCCGAAAGATCGGCTTGGGGCCAACGCCCATGCTGAACTTCGCCTTGCATCACACCAAAGCCGATGCCGGTATCATGGTCACCGGCTCCCACAATCCGGGCACACACAACGGGTTCAAAATGTCATTTGGGCCGAACTGCGGCGGCGGTCGTCCGGTCTTCGGTACGGAGATTCAAGACATTGGTCGGATGGCGGCGGCAGGTATCCCGGTTATGTCGACGCCCGGTTCCGTCGAAGATATCGAAGTGGCCAATGCCTATATCCGCCGTCTGATTGATGAACTCGACGGCATCGACCTGCAGAATATGACTATCGTTTGGGATTGCGGGAATGGAGCCTCTGGGGATGTCGTTGGGCAACTCGTGAGTCGTCTGTCTGGAACACAGTATGTCTTATTCGCCGAAATCGATGGCCGCTTCCCCAACCACCATCCGGATCCGACCGTGGCCACCAATCTTTCGGATCTGCAAGCCGAAGTGACGGCACGTAGCGCCGACCTGGGGATCGCCTTTGATGGCGATGGCGATCGGATCGGTGTGGTGGATGATAGCGGCGCTATTTTGTGGGCCGACCAGTTGATGATCTACTACGCGCGCGATCTGCTGACTGAACAGCCCGAAGCGCCACTGATCGCAGACGTCAAGGCGAGTCAGATCTTCTTCGAAGAAGTCGCCCGATTGGGCGGAGTACCGGAGATGTACCGGACCGGCCATTCATTGATCAAAAATCGGATGAAGGAGATCGGCGCGCCGATGGCGGGTGAGATGAGCGGCCATCTGTTTTTCAATGACCGATATTACGGCTTTGACGACGCGCTCTACGCCGCCATGCGCTTGCTGCGAATCAAGGCTGCCGATCCAGAGCCGTTATCGGCTTTTCGTCGGGGTTTGCCGGTTGTCTTCAACACGCCGGAAATGCGTATTGATGTGGATGACGAACGCAAATTTCCAGTCGTCGACGCCATCAAGGCGACTGTTGTCAGGAGCGGGGCGGACGTCAATACCATTGATGGTGTCCGTGTCCGGACAGATGATGGTTGGTGGCTGTTGCGAGCATCGAATACTCAGGCCGCGCTGGTCGCCCGATGCGAGGCGTTGACTGAGTCAGCACTTGCAAAGCAGGTCGAAGACTTGCGGGCTATCCTCGCCAATCAGGGAGTCGCCTTGCCAACCGTCTGATCTACTGGGGAGCCGACTTCTTCAGGGCCAGGGACAGGACAACGCCAACCGACACCGCAACCATACCAACTGCATTCAACCACAACGCCGAATGGAAGGCAGCGGGCGGCAGCATTAGCGCCAGGCCGCCGCAGCCGATCAACAGGCGGTTGAACGGCGAGAGGGCATCGAACAGGTAACCGGCGATGGCTGCGGTCACGGCAGCGACCCCGAAAATTGCAGTCCCAGTGGCCAACAGGATCGATATCTCGTCGCCCTTCATCAGTAGGGTCGGTGACAGAACAAACAGGAACGGAATGACGTAGGCCGGCCAGCCGAAGCGCACCGCACTAACGGCAGTGGCCATCGGCCCTTCCCCCGACAGGTTTGCCGCAGTAAACGCAGCGATAGCCACCGGCGGCGTGATCATTGACAGCATGCCGAAATACAGCACGTACATGTGCGCGGCGATCGGCTCGACGCCCAAGTTGATCAGGGGCGGCGCGGCCAGAGCAGCTAGCAGAAAATAGACGCCCGTCGTAGGCATCCCCATGCCTAACAGGATTGATACACCGGCCGTAATCATCAGCAGCAGAAACAGGCTGTTTTCACCGAACTGGACCAGCACGAAGCCCAGCCCAAAGCTGAGTCCGGTTCGGTCCAGAATACCAATGATGATACCGGCAGCCGCGGTAATCACGATTATATCGACAACGGCGAAGCCCGTGTCGCGCAGCGAGGCGACAAGCGCAGGCATAGAGAGTCTTCGTGCGCCATAGCCGAGGATCAGGCCGATTCCACACAAAGCGCCGCAGGCGGCCAGCGCTGCGGTTTCCGCCGGTTGGTTAAGGCTGAACAGCACGACGATCAGAACCGCGAAAGGCACAAGCAGAAACCAGCCCGTAGCAAGCACTTTCCGCACGGCCGGAATCTGGTCCGGATCCAATGCCGTCACCCCGGTACGCGCGGCTTCCAAGTCAGTGTAGACGAACAGAGCCACATAGAATAACAGAGCCGGAATGATCGCCGCCAAGACGATGTCCTGGTATGGAACCTGCAGGAACTCCGCCATCAGAAAGGCGGCAGCGCCCATTATCGGAGGGGTCAGTTGCCCGCCGGTCGAGGCCACAGCTTCGATCGCTCCAGCAGAGCGGGCAGTATATCCGCCGCGCTGCATCAGCGGGATAGTGATCACGCCTGTTGACGCTACGTTCGACACGGCGCTTCCTGAAATGGAGCCGAACATCGCCGAGGCAAAGACGGCAATCTTGGCCGACCCGCCGCGGCTGCGTCCCAACAGAGCGGCAGCAATGTCAGTAAAGAAATCCGACCCGCCGGAAACAAGCAGCAATCTGCCCAACAGAACGAAGACCACAACAATGGTCACGGCGATGACAATCGGACGACCCAGCATGGCAGTCGTGTCTAGGCCGACATACTTGATCATTTCTGTTGCAGTCATCGTCCGCGCCTGCAGCTTGCCGTCAAGGAGGTCGCCGAACAGGCCGTACAGAATAAAAACGGCAACCACGAGCAACAAGCTTATCCCGGTAGCACGGCGCAGCGCCTCGATGGTTAGCGGCACAAGGACCAGACTGATCAATAACACTTCGGTCGGATAGTAGAACGCATCTTCCGTTAGAATCGGAAAACGGATGGTGAGCCAGATGCCTGCGGCTATGCTCGCGATTGCAATCAGGTAGTCATAAATCGGCACTGTCGGCCGCGCGTGACGTCGCCGAAATGGTCGACGCAGGAAGATTAACGCGTTAGACGCTCCTAGAACGAAAGCGATCATCTGTTCCGTGTAGAGCGAAGACCATCCGACCATACGCGGAAGATCGGCAGCCCAAATCACGGCCAGCACAGTAATTGTGGTCGCCAGGAAAGTGCAAATGGCGCGCGCTACCGGATCGTTCTGCAGCGCGACAGGTGGAACTTGGCCTTCTTCTGCCGCCTTCATGCTCGAAATCGGCGGCGTGATCGCCTACTGCTTCCACAATCCTGTTTCGCGATAGAGGCGGATCGCGCCGGGGTGATAGTCGACGCCAACATTCTTGGCCATATCGGCTACCTTGAAGCTGCGCCATAAGGGAGCTGCCGCCTTCAACTCGCCGGCATTGTCGTGCATTGCACGCACCACCTTGTAGACAATATCCTCATCGACGTCTTTGTGCGCCCACAGCGTGTAGTCGAAAGCCATGATCTTTACATCCTTGCTCAGGCCCGGCAGCTTGGGATTGGCCTTCATGATAATGACATAAGATTGCGGCAGATGCCTGCGCATGCGGGCGATTGCGTTGCGGTCGTCGCTGATAGGCAGAATGCGGAGGGCTCCGACCGCGGCCTTCATGTCCCGCGTGGGCTTGGAGCCGACCGCGGCGATAGCGGCATCAAGTGTTCCTCGTTTGAAGCCGTCCCACATGCGCGGGAAGTTAGGCACCGGGACAAACTTCCATCCGGCGGTGCTAACGTTCATGTTGGCGGCCGACCCGAGCAACAGGTAGCTGCCGAGCGCCCGCTTTTTGAAGCCGGGCAGGCGCTTGTCTTTCAGGTCAGCAAACGACTTTATATCAGAATTTTGGCTGACGAAATACGCCACGCGGAAGGGCATCAGGGTCGACACCATGCGCAGGTTCGGATTGGGTCGGCCTTCGGACATGCCGGTGCCGTTTACCGCGAACGACAGTTGAAAGATGTTCGAGGCGGCAAACTCCAGTTTACCGCTATTAACAACCGGGATGTACTGGGAGGTATTGGCGTATGGTTGCGGACGCATCTGCAAGCCTGCATGAGCTGAAATGACCTTGGCAATGGCTGCTGTGACCTGCGCCGTGGCGCCGCCTTTTGTTGTGCCAATGCCCACGCTTTGCGCCTGGGCGTCAGTCAGAATAATAGCGCTGCACGCCGCCAAGCATAGTCCTGCCAAATAACGCATCATCTTCTCCTGCAATTTCCATACCTTGGCCGACCGGGAAAGCGTACTTTCTACAGTATTCGCAAGGGTCAGCAGAAGAATATCGCCGCGCACCCGCTTCGCCAACAGGTATTGCGACACAGGTATAGCGCGCTCTGGGCCGAGCACCGGGGTCGCATTTGGCATAATTTAGCTAAAGTAAAGATTTGAAGTGTATGTCAATAGGATGAGCAATAACCAAATATTGTGGTCTTCTTGTGTATCAATCCACAATATATTGTGTCTTTCAAAGAATTGATGTCAGCTGAAAAGATTTCAGGTGGAAATGCGTAAACAAAACGCTTAATTCTATAAGTGCTGGACAGAGTAGAATTTTCTCATCTGGCGCCTTGAGGCAGAAAAACCGGTTTCTATTGATTCGTATTCTGAGGCCATGTTTGGTCAGCGTGGCGCTTCTCGCTACATCTATTCCGACAGCCAACGGAGCCCCAGGGCAAGAGTCTTGCCAGGCAGTCCCGGCTGTTCGGCCGACAGCGTTTGACTGGAGCGGGCGGCTCAAGGAAATGCATCACCTGATCCGATGGCAGGCCTTCCGCAACAGCACGCGCTGGCGCCTGACCTCTCGAGGTTTGGTGACCTGCCGCGGCCCTGTGCGCATTTCCAAAGAGCAGCATTATCGCGTCAAGACGGTGCCCAAGGCCTGGAAGCGCTACGGTGCCCTCATCCGGGCAGCCGCCGACAAGTATCGTGTTCCGGCCGAATTGTTCGTAACGATCATTATCAACGAATCCGGCCTGAGGCCAAAATCCTTCCAGACATACAGCGGCTACATAGATGATCGAAAAACGCCTCACCGCATTTCGGTCGGATTGGGCGCAGTATTGATCAGTACCGCTCGCTACATGCTCAAAGACGACACAATCGATCGCGCTTGGCTGCAGAATCCTGAAAACACGATGCGCATGATCGGCGTGTATCTTGATCGACACTATCGGATAACCGGTTTCGATCCGGTCAAGGTTGCAGGCTCCTACAATGCTGGCGCGCTCCATCACCAGAAAGGCCCTGCGAACCGATGGAAGCTGCGCAACTATCCGATCGGAAAGTCGATCTATATAGACCACTTTGTAGCGGTCTTCGACGAAGCGATGCGTTTTCTCTCAGATCGACCCGACCGCCCGAGAGAGAGCTTTGCGGCGCTTTTCGCCGGTGAGCCTACGGTTCCAGTGAAGGTCAGGATCCCTGAATCCTGGAGCCGCAGACATTCGACCCGCAATGGCCATGGCCATTTGACGCCGACCGAAACTCGCTTGCTGACTGACGGCAGTTCCGTAGCGATTTACCGCAATGACAGTTTGCCGACAGGCCTCACAAAGCAGCATCGCAACAACCATCTGTTCTTCCGTCACCTTTCGCACTCGCAGTTGGCAAACATGAGCCGATGGAACCGCGTTACCCTTCCTTCGCCCTAGGCTTCTAG
>JAPOST010000196.1 GCA_026709535.1 Rhodospirillaceae bacterium | reverse complement strand
AACGATCGAGAGCCTGCCACAGGCCTTTGAGGTTGTCGGCAGGCGGACTGGGGACCGGGGCGAGGGCTGTCGCTCCCTCGGTCGCCAGGCGCTGGCCGGGATCATCGAGGGCCGGATGGCCGAGGCGGTGGAGCGCTGGCTGGACACCCTTGACGCCGGCGCCATCAAGCTCACCGTGCCGCGCCGCCGGGAAGAGCGTGATGCGGCAAGGACAACACGGGGGGCGCCCGCGATTGCCATCACCATCTCAGGGCGAAGGTTCGGGGGCACGAAGAGCCGAAGGGCGATCTGGCGGTCTTTCACGGCCCCGGACGCCCGGGCCGCGACACGGCCGACGGATCACCCCGCGACAACTCAGAATGGTCTCGACAGGTGGGGAAGAGTCAGCACAGAAGCAACGCCATCAATAGAGATGGACAAATTAATGAGTATCAAGCTATCGATACCGGAAGCCACCAACAAAACCCCCAGTCCAGAAGCTAGGCGTCTGTCTCGGGTACCCAAGGAATCTGGCCAAATTCGATGCCTTCTTCCTTCAGCGCCTCGGATTCCTTGTTTGTGGCTTCGCCGTAGATGCTGCGCTCTTCGGTTTCGCCGTAATGAATCTTGCGCGCTTCCTCTGCGAATTTCGGACCGACATAATCCGCATTTTTCTCAACATGCCTGCGCATTTCTACCATCGCCTCGCGGATCTTGCCCATGACATGGATCCGTTTGGCGTCCTCCGCAGAAACAGGGGTCACGGTCGGAGTTGCATGGGTTTCGGGAGCGTCCGCGGATGGCGCCTCCTCGCTGGCTTCATGGAACAAGGCATCATTGCGGCGACTGGCCTTGGTTCCGGATAGCGCCGGCGCCATGGGCGCCCGACGAACGTCCCTCGACCCGCACTCGGGGCATACGATCGCGCCTGCGGCCTGCAAGGATTCGTAAGTCTTGGAATCCCGGTACCAGCCTTCGAAATTGTGGCCAGCATGACAGCGAACCGTATAGCAGATCATGCCGCCCCCGCGCCGGACTCTCGGTTATGGTCGTTTAGAATAGACATCGCCCACGCTATGTAGGTGTTTGTCAATCAATGCAAGCCCTTGGTGTCATCTTGCCAAAATCGGAGCCCAGCGCCAACCCTCCAGACAACTGCCTTGCTAACGCCAGCGCATGGGTGCGCCGGTTCTTGCCGAACATGCTGGATGAAGACCGGTCTCGAAAGCCGATCATGCTGGATCTGGCAGCGGGTAGCGGCCGTCATGTCCAGCTGGGAGTCGCCCGGGGGTGGTGTGTCGTGGCGGCAGATCGTGACACCTCAGCCGTTGCAGCCCTTGATCTTCCAGAGGTTGAATCGCTCGAGATTGATCTGGAATCGGGCAGTCCGGCCGACGTGGCAGCCCGGTTGAATCGGGCCGACGGATACGACGCGCTCGTTGTAACGAACTATCTGTACCGCCCCCTGCTTCCGCTGCTGCCTGCACTCCTCGCCCCTGACGGAGTGATGATCTACGAGACTTTCATGATCGGCAACGAACGCTTCGGTCAGCCGAGAAACCCGAATTTTCTGCTTCAGCCCGGCGAATTGTTGGAGGCGTTCAAGAACAAATCGACATTCATCGCTTTTGAACAGGGCTACGAAGCACACCCGTCCGAACGGATGATCCAACGCGTCGTGGCTACCCCTAGGTCCCCGACTCCGAGCGATGATCTGATCAAGTGACAACTTTGGGCGATAGCAAATTCGTGCATTGATCCGCCAGACTTGCTGCCTAGTTCGAAGCCATGGCGCCGACGCCGTCGCGCCCCACTGAAATCAAGCGACGAAGGACAAGGACAATGGCTGTCAGAATTGGCGATGAAGCCCCGAATTTCACGGCTGACACGACTGAAGGCGAGATCAACTTCCATGACTATATCGGCGACGGTTGGTGCGTGCTGTTCTCGCACCCCAAGGACTTCACGCCGGTCTGCACGACGGAACTGGGTAGCGTTGCCCGCCTGATGCCGGAGTTCCAGAAAAGGAACTGCAAGGTGATGGGCCTGTCGGTGGACTCGGTGGAAGACCATCACGCCTGGAAGAAAGATATCGAAGAGACCCAAGGCGCACCTGTAGTCTACCCGCTGGTCGGCGACACGGAAATGAGGGTGGCCAAGCTTTACGACATGCTGCACCCCAACGCGAGCGGAGAGGCCAAATCACGAACCGCCGCCGACAACGCTACCGTGCGCTCCGTTTTCATTGTAGGGCCGGACAAGAGGGTGAAGGCCACGCTGACCTATCCGATGAGCAGCGGCCGAAACTTCGACGAGATCCTGCGGCTGATCGATTCCTGCAGGCTGACAGCAGAGCACCAGGTCGCCACGCCGGCGAATTGGCAAGACGGCGAGGAATGCATCATCGTCCCGGCGGTCAACGACGAAGCTGCGAAGGAAAAATTCCCGGGCGGCTGGCGCGCCGAGAAGCCGTATCTGCGTTACGTCCCACAACCCTAGAGGATCGGCTTGCGCCCAGACAGGAGAGGCCTGTTTCCGTGATGCCGGGCTTTCCTTTTCCAGGTCGTCGCGCATCACCGGATGACATCCCGACCACGGCTGCAGACCCGCATACCTACTGACCCGCCACTTGTTAGCGCGTCTCGGGCAAGCCGCTGGATGATCTGCCGAAGGTCTTGCGCGTCTTCTACAGAACGGGTGAGGTAGCTTGCTTTACCGCCCGTTCGGCAATACGTGGCTCTGACGGTTTCGCGCACCTTGCGTGCTTGTTGGGGGGGCCGACGAGGAAGATGTCAGCTGGGTTTTTGTGCCGGCAATCAAAAACGCAAAAAGCCGCTTCGCGTGCAGAAGAAACTGAAGGGCGTCATCGGCGCTGGCGAGATGGTCAAGACAATCGACGCGGCCTGCCTGATCGTTGAAGTCCAAGGCAGCGGATCCTTGCGTCGGCAGGGTGCAGGAGGAGCCTGACCCGATGCTCAAGACTCGTGTCATACCCTGTCTGGACGTCAGGGACGGCCGCGTCGTAAAGGGCGTAAACTTTGTTGATTTGGTCGATGCCGGCGATCCGGTGGAGCAGGCCTGCATATACGATCGCGAAGGTGCCGACGAGCTCTGCTTTCTGGACATTGCGGCTAGCCACGAGAGCCGCGACACCATCTATGACATGGTCGATCGGACGGTAGCTTCCTGCTTCATGCCGGTTACGGTCGGGGGCGGGGTTCGAGAGGTGGAGGATGTCCGTAAATTGCTGTTGGCGGGGACAGACAAGGTATCGATAAACACGGCCGCTGTCCGCCGGCCGGAATTCGTACAGGAAGCGGCCCGGAAGTTCGGCAGCCAGTGCATTGTGGTAGCGATCGACGCCAAGCGGGTGGAAAGCGGTCCCAATGCCGGCGGCTTCGAGATATTCACCCATGGTGGCCGGAATCCAACGGGGCTGGAAGCTTTAGCGTGGGCACAGCGCATGGCGGACTATGGCGCGGGCGAGTTGCTCGTGACATCCATGGATCGGGACGGCACTCAGGCTGGCTTTGACCTGCAACTAACCAGAGCGATTGCTGATGCCGTACCGATTCCTGTGATTGCATCCGGCGGGGTGGGAACGCTGGATCACTTGGTAGATGGCGTGATCGAAGGCCATGCCTCAGCCGTGTTGGCAGCGTCGATCTTTCACTTCGGTGCCCACACGATCGCCGAGGCCAAGATCCACATGGCGAAGGCGGGCATCCCGGTGCGACATCACGATATGACGGCGGAGGGAGCTTGATGTCCGGACGCAAGGAACACGTACTCGACGCGCTCTATGCGACGATCGACGGTCGGCGCGACGCCGATCCCGAGGATTCATGGACGGCTAGGCTGCTCGCCAGTGGCGTGCCGAAGATCGCTCGGAAAACCGGCGAAGAGGCGATTGAAACGGTTGTCGCTGCGCTGGCGGAAGGCCCGGAGGCACTCGTTGCCGAGAGCGCCGACCTGCTTTACCACCTGCTGGTTCTATGGTCGGTCCGGGGAGTGACGCCAGATATGGTGTGGAAGGAATTGCAGCAACGCAAAAGAGTCTCAGGCCTTGATGAGAAGGCTTCCCGAAAACCTTGATGACAGGAGCACAACCGATCGATGGCCTATGACGAGAACAACATCTTCGCCAAGATCCTGAGGGGCGAGATCCCGTGCGACAAAGTTCATGAAAATAGCCATGCGCTGGCATTCAAGGATATCAATCCTCAGGCGGCCATCCATGTCCTGGTCATTCCGAAGGGCGCTTATGTTGACCTGACGGACTTCTCGGCCAACGCCAGCGCGGAAGAGATTGCCGGTTTCATTCGAACTGTCGGCGAAACAGCCAGGATATTGGGGATGACCACCGATGGCTACCGAGCATTGACCAATATCGGCGAGTTCGGACGACAGGAAGTCCCCCATCTGCACATTCATTTGTTCGGTGGTCAGCAACTGGGCCGAATGATCAAGCCGCCAGAGAAATAGAAATGCGGCTTCAGGCGCTTGTTTCCCCAAAGGTCCAAAATGTTAAATCTTGTATTTTCAACCGCAGGCGCAAATGGGCAAGAGATATGGCAAGCAAAAGACAATTGGCCCTGCCGGATCAACGCTACGCTGCATCACCCACATCTCGAGTAGCCGCAACTGATGCATATATCGCATCCCTCCCGACGGATCAGCGCCCACTCGCCACATTTGGGGCAACCGCGCATCCTGGGGCTGGAAGCAGCTGCGCCAACCGCAACGCCGGTCAATTCGCTCAACGAGGACACCGCGTCGGTACCGCCAACGACCTTCAGTTCGCGCCGGCCCTCCCGTTCCTCTTTCGGATGGGGCAGGAAACCGGTGTCGATCATGTGTTGCTCGATCACGTCACCAATCGCCGCTAGCAGACTGGGAACGTGTTTCCGGCCGATCCATTGACCGCCGCGCGGGTCGAAGACGGCTTTCAATTCTTCCACAACGAAGGAAACATCCCCGCCCCGTCGGAAGACGGCGCTGATCATTCTCGTCAAGCCGACTGTCCATGCGTAATGCTCCATATTCTTGGAGTTGATGAAGATTTCGAAGGGACGGCGACGACCATCCCGGATCACGTCATTCAGCGTGATGTAGATGGCGTGATCGCTTTCCGGCCATCGGATCTTGTAGGTCTTGCCGGGCAGGGCCTCCGGTCGGTCAAGCGGTTGGGTCATGTAGACCACGCCACCGGCATCCAGATCGTCTTTCGGGGTCGCGGTTTCGGCCTCCTGAGGCAGAGCCAAAGGCAGTTCCTGCTGTTCGGCATCCTTCTCGGCCGATGACCCCGCCACAAGGACAGCACCTGTCACATCATTGGGTCGGTAGGTTGTGCACCCCTTGCAGCCCAAGTCGTAAGCCATCAGGTAAACATCCTTGAAGGCGTCGAAGCTCATGTCTTCTGGACAATTGATGGTCTTGGAAATGGAACTGTCGACATATTTCTGCACTGCAGCCTGCATGACCAGATGATCATGCGGGCTGAGGTTCTGGGCGTCGACGAACCATTCCGGCAGTGGCGCTACCGTGCCTTTCAGCCTGCGAAACAGCCGCCAGGCATAATCAGCCACTTCTTCTTCCCGGCGAGAGCCGTCCGGCAGCAGGACATTGCGCTGATACGACCAGCTGAAAACCGGCTCTACTCCGGATGACACATTATCGGCAAACAGGGAGATGGTGCCTGTTGGCGCAATGGAGGTCAGCAGCGCGTTGCGCAACCCGTTCTGTCGAATCGCTGCACGGACCTCGTCATCCGCGTCGGCCATGACTGGCGTCGCAAGGTATTTCTCGACATCGAACAGCGGGAACGCGCCCTTCTCCGCAGCAAGGTCGGCCGAAGCCAGGTACGCGGCTTTCTGGATGGTGGACAACCATTGTTCCGTCAACCGGACGGCGGCGGCGCTGCCATAGCGCGCTCTGCACATGATCAGGGCGTCGGCCAGTCCGGTTACGCCCAGACCGATCCGCCGCTTGGACAGAGCTTCCCTTTCCTGTACCACCAGCGGGAACTTCGAGACGTCGATTACATTGTCCATCAACCGGACGGCCGTTCTCGTAAGCGCTGCCAACTCCTCCAGATCCAGTATCGCGGTTTCCTCGAAAGGCTCTCGGATCAGACGCGCCAGATTGATCGATCCCAGAAGACAAGCGCCATAAGGCGGCAATGGTTGCTCTCCACAAGGATTGGTCGCGTGTATTTTCTCGACATAATTCAGCGGATTACGGTGGTTGATCCGGTCGATAAAGATGACGCCCGGCTCTGCGTGAGCGTAGGTTGACCGCATGATCATGTCCCAAAGCGCACGGGCCTGGACAGTGCGATAGACCGTGCCGTTGAAAACAAGGTCCCAGGGATCATCCTGTTTTAACGCTTCCATAAAGGCGTCGGTCACCAGCACCGAGAGGTTGAACATGCGCAGGCGACCGGACTCGCGCTTGGCCGCGATGAAGGCTTCGATATCCGGATGATCGCAGCGCAGGGTAGCCATCATTGCGCCGCGGCGATGGCCAGCACTCATGATGGTTCGGCACATGGCATCCCACACGTCCATGAAGGACAGGGGCCCGGAAGCATCCGCACCGACACCGCGGACCGGTGCGCCGCACGGGCGCAAGGTGGAAAAGTCGTAGCCGATGCCGCCCCCTTGTTGCATCGTCAGCGCCGCCTCGCGCAACTGATGGAAGATGCCGCCCATGTCATCAGGAATTTCACCCATGACAAAACAGTTGAACAGCGTGACGGCGCGATCAGTCCCCGCCCCAGCCAAGATGCGACCAGCGGGCATAAAGCGAAAATCCTGCAGAGCGCTGTAGAACTCGCCTTCCCATGCAGCAGAATCATCCTCGCCGGCAGCCAGCGCCCTGGCAACCCGTCGCCACGTCTCATCAATCGTCTTATCGACCGGCGCGCCGTCAAGCCCTTTCAGACGGTATTTCATGTCCCAGATCTGCTGGGAGATGGCTGCAATATGAGTCATGAGCGCGTGACGCACCGAAGGAGGTTGCAAGAAGTACCGTCACGCATAACCTAACATCCAAGCGGGTTTGGAACAATTGTTTGTTCTTTATTTGTTTCCACATGTTAAAACACACTCGTCCATCGAACAGTCTCTTGAAAAATTGAGGTTTTTTCGGACTATCCACAGAACCGAATAAATCAGACTGCGCGACACCGATCACGCTGATCGCTCGGAAAGGCCCTTCTCATGGAGGACAGCGGCGGCGGATTCAATCCGATCCTGCAGAAGCGCCATGAAGGCCTCTTTGTCCAGCCCGGGATCGATCGGCTCCAGGAACTCGACGCGGATGGTTCCCGATGTCTTGACGAAACGGCCGCGTCCCCAAAACAGACCTGAATTGTGCGCCACCGGAATGACCGACAGGTCCAGATACTTGTAGAGTGCGAAAACACCGGGATGGTACCGTCCGGTCCGACCCGACGGCATGCGCGTGCCTTCCGGCATGATCAGCAAGTGCCGACCGACCGAAACATAGCGGCGGGCAGCGCTCAGCATTCGTTTGAGAGCTACGGCCCCCGCCGATCGTTCGATGGGCACCATGCCGATCCGCCCCAGGTACCAGCCGTAAATCGGTATGTAGCGCAGTTGCTGCTTGAGAACCGCAGCGCATCTTGGGCCGGCAGCAACGAAGAATATAGTCTCCCATGTCGATTGGTGCTTGAGCGCATAGATGTACTGCCGGGACGGATCAGGCTGGATGACGCCTGATACAGTATGGTTGATACCGACCGTGATCCTCAGAAGCCAAAGCGCCACGACCGACCAAATGAATCCCAGATTGTAGACAACCGAACGCGGGGCCAGAAGAAAAGGCAGCAGGACGAGCCCTGCCGACAGAGTCCAGATCCACAGGCATGTCGTGAAGATGGCCGAACGAACTATTGTCACTGTACTGACTCACGCAGTTCGGCCGACATGACCGGCAGCCGGATCACGGGCGCCACATATTTGTTGAATTCCTTGGCGACGATCATGATGCCGCCCAGGTTGAAGTGCCATCTGTAGCCCTTGGTGGCGGAGGAAAAGACGGGATGGGTGATGATCTGCGTCTTCGACAATGTCCGGCGCAGTTCCAGCAAGCTTCGGCGCATGTGGTATCTGGCAGTAACCAGCCGCAAGAATCTGAATTGCCAAGAATTGATCCAAGAGGCCGTTTCACGGTTGTTTCCGCGGGTGCTGGCTGCCCGGTAGCCCAATACAATGCGCGGCCACAGCTCTTCGGGCGCGCCACCTGCAACAAGGTGAACTTCTCAACGTACCGGTTGACGCCGGAAATGAACAGGACGGGCGCAGCGCCAGTCTTGAGCAGGCGCGTTCCCTGGGACACCCGACCGGATCCTTCGGTCGGCACGACTATGGCATCGGTCCTTGCGCACGCACCAGCAGGCGTTTGCGGCATCGTTAAGCCGAACCAGACGACGCCGACAATCCAAAACATGACTGGAGCGCCAAGGACGGCGAGGGCCCAGCGCAGGCCACGCACCATTACCCAACCGGTTTTCGTTGCAGCCCGGTAGCGATCAATCTTTCGATTCGCCTGATTCGCCATCTGGCGAATCAGGTCATGCGACGCAGAGTGCGCAAGACGGTCAGCCGCGCCGTCAGCAGTGCAACCACGGCGGCGCCTATCGGCACGCTCGCAAAAAGCGCCCACTGAAATGGCGTGAAGAGCGCGCCAGCGGTTGGCGCCAACCCCGCCTTGCCAGCCAGATAGGCAATACCGAAGACCGTGCCAACGGCGCAGATGATTCCGAAAACGGCACCGCGCAAGCTGAGCCAGAGAGCCTGACGCTCGAATTGCCGGGCGATATACCGGTCATGCGCCCCGATCAGGTGCAAAAGACTGATCACGCGGCGATGTATGCGCAGGCCCGTCTTCGTGCTGAATACCACCGTAATTACCGTCGCGACACCGATCAGGACAACCACAACCAGTGCGACGGCCCAAATCGACCGCGCGAAGCCGACAAATCGGCCGGCCCAACGAGCATGGTTTTCCACCATCGCGCCGGGGGCTGCCTTGGCAACGGCATCCGCCAAGGCGCCTGTATCCACGGGTGTACCCGGCGCAATTCGAGCGTCGACCAGCAAGGGCAAGGGCAGGCTTTCGGCGCCAGCTTCGCTGCTTAGCCATGGCTGAACCAGACGTATCACTTCTTCTCGCCTTAGCAGACGCGCTTGCTGGATTCCGCGGGTCTTTCGAACAATCATCAGGACGGCGTCTGCGCGCTGATGCGCCGCCTCTAATTTGGCGCTGGCCGGGATCTGGATGGTCAAGGCGCCGCTCAAGCCAGACGACCAGACGGAAACCAGACCATTCAGCGCAATCGCACCGGCGATGGCCATGCCGGACAGGTAGATCATGATCGCCACGATCCACGGCAGCTGGCGGCTGGCGGCATCCTGATCGAAGGGAATATCTGTCTGTCGGCGGATCAGCACGGAGTTCAGTCAGCCTCTGATGAAATGCACAGCGCCGTCTTCAAGCTCCATGCGCGGATAGCGAAACCGGTCAACAAGCCCGGAATTATGGGTGGCGATGATGACAGTCGTCCCCATCCGATTCAACTCTTCAAACAACTGGATCAGGCGCACGCCGATATTGTCATCGACATTGCCGGTCGGCTCGTCGGCGAGCAACAACCTGGGCTGGTTGATGACTGCCCGGGCAATGGCAACCCTCTGCTGTTCGCCGCCTGAGAGGGTTGCCGGTTTCGCCGACAAGCGATCGCCCAAGCCTACCCAGCGCAACAGTTCCGACACATGCTGGCGCACGGCCCCGCCCCGGGCGCCGACGATTCGCAGCGGCAGCGCCACGTTGTCTACAGCGCTCAGGTGATCCAGAAGCTGGAAATCCTGGAACACGACGCCGATCCGCCGACGCAGACTCGGCACATCATCTCGCGGCAATGTCGAGATGTCGTGGCCGAACAGGTGGACAAGACCTCGGGTTGGCCTCATGGCGAGGTAAATCAGCCGCAGCAGGGTCGATTTTCCTGTACCGCTTTCACCGGTCAGAAAATGAAAGCTGCCGGGTTCCAGGCTGAAAGCGACATCGCTGAGCACTTCCGGGCCAGCGCCATAACGGACACCGACCTGGTCAAATCGCACGACCGGCTCTTCACCATCGAACAGATCGTTCTGCAACGACGACCCCGTTTACTGTTGAACTGTTTCGCCCCGTTACTGCTTTTCTCAGGCTTTGCAATACCGAGACCGTCTCGGTGCGGCAAAGCGCATCTTCTATGGCGTGACTTCCACCTTGTGTAACAGGGGCAGGCGGACGCGCATCCGCCACTGCGGCGCCAGGGCCACAGGAAAAATCGGACATGCCAGACCATACTATCATCAATGATACTCAGTTGCCCGAAATGTTCGACGCGGTTCCTGATCGACCCTGACCATTTGGGATCGACTGGCCGAAAAGTTCGCTGTGGTGCATGCGGTAACGAATGGCGGCACCCCCCCGAACAACCAGCAGCCCGAAACCGGATGTCGCTGTCCTTTGATCTGGACGAAATCGCCGCCCATCAGCCCGAGCGGGGAGAAGATAAGGCGGGGAACCGCGAGCAGAACAAATCGCTCGGCAAACAAGGGGCCTCGCGCCCACTACTGATCTGGTTCCTGTTTTTTCTTTTCGTCTTGAGCCTTGTCGCCGGAAGTTTCTACTACCGCAGCGAAATCGTCATGCGCTGGCCAGCAGCAGCACAAATCTACAGTACGCTCGGCATCCCCGTGATGCCGCCGGAAGGCGTGGATATGATCGCGCCGGAAATCGACCCCGGTCATCGCCGGTGACATGGAGAACTTGTCTGGTTCTCCGTGACCGGGCCTTGGCTGAAAGCACGCGCATCGCGCCAAAGTCGCGAGGCCTAGAAACGTTTCAGCAGACGATCGATATAGTCCTTTTCGAGTTTGGGGCGCTCCGACTCTCCCGAGCGTCTACGCAGTTCGCGCAGGATGTCGCTGGCTTTCTTTCGCTCTGCCTCCGTCGGGATCTTCACATCGTTTTGGTCCAGCGGACCGAGGCCGTCCATACGGCGACCCAATGGATCCCTGTCGCCATCGAAACGGCGGGCCCGTTCACCGGAGAAACGACCCGGCCCGCGCTGCATGCCAAAACGCCGCGCCATCTGGCGCATGGCCTGCCGCATGCCACGGCCCAGCTCGCGCAGGGCGCGGCCCTGCGGCCCGACCGATCGGCCAGGACGTCCTGTGCTCAGATCGCGCTGCGACCGGCGCATTTCGCTTTCGGCATTACCAAAGTTGCGGGGGACCTTGCCGGTCATCTCACCCAGACGGCGCATCATTTCGCCCAACTTCTTGCGCAACTCGCTCTGCTGGCGAGCAGCATCGCGGTCGGCGCGGCGATGCTGCTCGCCGCCGTCCCGACGTTGCTGACCGCGACGAAAACTTTCATCCATCAGCTTCTGCTGCCTGCGCATCAGGTCGCTGAGGTCGCGCATCATGCGTTGGGCGGGATGATTCCGGTCGACGCGCTGCTGTTGCTGTCCCGGAGGCATATTCTGCATCATGTCGTGCAGTCGGGAGAGCATACGGCGAAGGGCTTCCTTGTCGCCGTCACGCATCAATTCCCTCATGCGTTCCAACAGCCGCGTGATGTCCTGCCCGGTCAACTGGCGCTGGCTGAACTGGTCGGGACGGCGCTTCATTTCGCGGCGCATTGCATCCATGTAGTCCTTCATGGAGCGGCGTAACTCATCCAGCAGTCGCTTCAGTTCCTGGTCCTTGATGTCCTTCCGAGACAGAAGCTCCTCGAGCTTTCTCTGGATGCGCGCCAGTTCGCGATCAGCATCTGAGGTTGCGTCTTCTTCCAAGCGCAGCGCTGTCTGCCACAGGATCGGCTGAACAGACCGGATGGCCATATCGCGTCCCTGTCGGACGTCCGTGTCATCGCGGCCGTCATGCCGCGATCCCAGAATCAGGCGACCTTGCGCCATGCGCAGCGCCAGATAGACGGTCGGATCGTTGCGGTAGGCCTGCCGCCGGACGGCGATGTGACCCAGAATGTCGACGACCTGATCGATCTCCTCCGGCTCTACGGTCAAGCGCTTACGCTGGGCGATGATCGCGCGCGCCGCCGGATGATGGAAGATGCGCTCCGGCAAGGTCATGTCCTTGAACTTACTGTTGCCGCGCTGGCCCAGATTGTCTTCGGCCTCGAACATCATCGAGACGCCAAGACCTGCCCAGCGGTGGGGTGTAAGGTCCTTATAGACCCGACCCGTGATCTGCTTGCCGCCGCTAACCGGCGCCTTCACGGTAATCACGTCCACTTCACCAACGCGGGCGATATAGACCCGAACCTTTCGAACATTGTGGTCGTCGCTCGCCTTGTAGCTCAGCCGCACGTTCTGCCGCTGGGTGACCTCGGGGTCCTCCGACCATGAAATCTTCGGCGCCAGATCCGGCATCACCGAGATTTTCCAGCGAACGGCGTCACGGGCACGCTGACGCACCACCAGTTCGCCGCCATTGCGGGCAAGAAGCTTGCCCTGCCAACTGGAGCGATCCAGGTTCTGCAGTCTGATCTTCTGTTTGCCCAACGTCATCATCGGCTGCCCCTTGCCGCCGTGCAAATGCAGCAAGACCTCGGTGTCCTGGGGCACGATTACGGGCTTGCCGTCATGCGCCAGCGTAATCATTCTTGGCGGCAGGCCAGTATAATCCGGCGGCGTGAACCAGGCCTCGACAGTAACCGGTTCCGTGACACCACTCTCGAAATTCGGCAAAAATGCCCGAGCAAATCTGTCGCTTGAATCGCTCCAGCCTACAGTCAGGCCCAGAACCAGAAAGATCACGGCCAATCCGCGCAGAGCAAAGGGATCGCGGCGCGCCACCCGCGGCCGTGGCGCACCGACCCGAAGATTCTCGAGAGCCGCTCTCGCTTTCTCCTGATGCAAATTCCAGATGGCTTCTGAAAAGGCATCGCCCGAGCCAACCGCCACGGCATCGCGGACTGTCGTCAGCGGTCGATGCTCCAAGCCGCTTGTGCGCTCCAGTCGACGATCGGCAGCCAGACGACGGGGGAGCCGCAGTCGCCGGAAGCCCCAGGCCGCCGCGAACAGGAACCCGATGCCGAAAACGGCAAGAACGCCAGCATGCAGCAAACCAGGCAACAGCGGCAGCACGTCAAAAAGTACAAGGGCCGCAAACAAGATCACGATGGCGACGGACACCCAGAAGCGAGGCCATAACTGCTCCCAAGTCAACGCAAGCCAGGAAAGGCCGCTGCGAAGCCCGTACCCGGACACTGCACCTTTTGACTTACGCCCACCCCCGTTCCTTGCGTTCATACGCCCTCCTTCAGGCAGCGCCGCGGACTCTCTCCGGCGCCTGTATCCAGTCTGGTATCGACTCCTGCCGGATCAGGTCTTCAATAGACGGCCGAGCCCGAACCACGGCAGACCGGGCACCGCTCACCAGCACTTCCGGTGCAAGCGGGCGGCTGTTGTAGGCCGACGACATCACCGCGCCATACGCTCCTGCTGACCCGAATACCACCAGTTCGCCGGGCTTGAAGGGCGGCAAATTGCGGGAAACAGCGAAAGTGTCACCGCTTTCGCAGATCGGCCCAACCACATCCACTAGTGCATGACTTAGGCCATTTTGTGGCTCCGAAACCGGGATGATCGCGTGATAGGCATCATACATGGCCGGTCGGGCGAGGTCATTCATGGCCGCATCGACGATCACAATGGGACGAGCGCCAGCCTGCTTCACGTACAGCACCCGCGACACCAGAACCCCGGCGTTGCCGACCATTGATCGCCCGGGCTCAAAAACCAGGTCGCAGCCCAAATCTCCAACGGTCTCGCGCACGACGGCGGCGTAGTCCTGAAAAAGCAGTGGGGTCTCGTCCTTGTAGGTGATGCCGACGCCGCCGCCCAGATCAAGCCGTGTGGCCGTCATGCCGACAGCACGCAACGCCGCGACTTGCGCCGCCATCTTCTGGAAAGCCGTCCTGTAGGGCTCGACCGTGAGGAGTTGGGATCCGATATGCATGGCAAGGCCAACTGGCTCCAGATGCGGCAACGCCTCGGCGCGGGCGTAAACCATCCCGATCCGGTCGATCCCGATACCAAACTTGTCCTGCCTGCGGCCGGTGGAAATCTTCCGGTGCGTCCGGGCGTCGACGTCCGGATTGACGCGCAACGATATTCGCGCGGTCAGCCCCAACTCACCGGCCACGGAAGAAATGATATCCAGTTCCGCTTCGGATTCGACATTCATCTGCATGATGCCCGCGCGCAGCGCCTGGGTTATTTCTTCCCGTGTCTTCCCGACGCCGGAGAACACGATCTTGTCCGGCGGAACGCCGGCCTCCAAGGCGCGCCGCAACTCACCACCGGAAACCACATCGGCGCCAGCGCCAAGAGCGGCAAATGCGCTGATCACCGCCTGATTGGAATTGGCCTTCAGCGCATAGCAAACCGTCGCTGGCAATCCGGCAAGCGCATCGGTGAAAGATTTGTAGTTGCGAATCAGCCCGGCGTGGGAATAGCAAAAGAACGGCGTGCCAACGCTGTCCGCCAAGGAGTCCAGCGGTATCTCTTCGGCGTGGAGCTTTCCGCCAACATAACGAAACTCCGGTGACGAAAGTTGATCAGTCATCGCAGGTGCCGGCCGCTTGATACCATGAAATGAAGACAGGCGACGCGTTCGCGTTCAGGAAGGGTGGATTGATCTACTCGATGCGTGATTTCTGAAAGATGTTGTCGGAAACGGAAGGGGCGCCATGCGGATATCCGGCCGGAAATTCGTCAGCGCCCTGCGCCAGGCGCGGGGCTCCCTTTTTTCCGCAGGCGCTTGCCGTCAAGCCGAGGGCAACGGCTATCGCGATCAGCATCTTTCGTGACATTCAATCGCCTCCTGCCGGCATGCCGTAGTGTGACTACAGTTTCTCGCGCGCAGCGCGAATCGCTGCCCGGACGTTTTTCGGTGCCGTGCCTCCGAAAGAGGTCCGACTTGCCACGGAGTATTGCACGGTCAGAATGTCAAATACAGCTTCCGTCATTCGCGGCTCGATCGATCGCATCTGCGCCAGCGAAAGATCCGCCAGATCGCCGCCTGCGTCTTCCGCCATCTTGACCAGCGCGCCGGTCACATGATGAGCGTCGCGGAAAGGCATGCCCAGTTTTCGAGCCAGCCAATCCGCCAGATCCGTGGCCGTCGCATGCCCGGCGGAGGCGGCGGCAAGAAGATTGTCGGTATGCACTGTCATTTCGCGAATCATCCGGCTCATCGCCTGAACGCAGAGGGACAGGCTGTCAGCGGCATCAAATACCGGCTCCTTGTCCTCCTGCATGTCTTTCGAATAGGCGAGTGGCAATCCTTTCATGACGATCGAGAGTCCGGTCAACGCGCCGACGATCCGGCCTGTCTTGGCGCGAACGAGTTCCGCAGCATCGGGATTGCGCTTCTGCGGCATGATCGAACTGCCCGTTGAAAAACTGTCCGACAGCGAGACGAACCGAAACTGCACGCTGGACCAGATAACGATTTCTTCCGCCAGCCGGGAAAGGTGGGTGGCGCAAATCGCGCACGCCGCCAAGAACTCCAGCGCGAAGTCTCGAGCCGAGACCGCATCAACCGAGTTCTCCATGGGCCGATCGAAACCAAGGGCCAGAGCCGTGGCCTTCCGGTCGATCGGAAAGGACGTTCCCGCAAGCGCTGCCGCACCCAAAGGCGACTCGTTGACCCGAGCCCGCGCATCGCGCATCCGGGCGCGGTCACGGCCGAACATGGCTACATAAGCCAGCATGTGATGGCCGAACGTGACCGGTTGCGCGGATTGCAAATGGGTGAAGCCCGGCATGATGGCGTCGGCATGTGTCTCCGCCTGATCCAGAAGCGCAGCCTGCAGTTCCTTCAATGCCTCGTTGAAGCCGTCGATGGCGTTCCGCACCCAGAGTCGGAAATCCGTTGCGACCTGGTCATTCCTGGACCTGGCTGTGTGAAGCCGCCCTGCAACTGGTCCGATCAGTTCGGCCAGCCGCGCCTCAACGTTCATGTGGATATCTTCCAGCGCGGCACTGAAGACAAAACGTCCGCTCTCGATCTCTTGAAGGATTGTGTCGAGACCTTCCTGGATCGCCGTTTCATCTTCGCTGGAAATGATGCCTTGGGCGGCAAGCATTGCCGCGTGGGCCTTCGACCCGGCAATGTCGGCGGGGTATAACCGCTGGTCGAAGCCGATCGAGGCGTTGATCGCTTCCAGGAGGGCGGCGGGACCGTCAGCAAAGCGGCCGCCCCACAGCTTGTTGGCCTTGGACTGGGACATGAACAGGAGTTAAGCGTGAAGTGGATACCGGCAACAGATTGGACACGCAGGTTTTTTTCTGCGTTGATCCTGGCCGCCCTTGTTGCCGTCCCGATGTCGGCCGTCAACCCGAAGACAGCGCCGGTACGTGCAGACGGCGCCCCTCCCTTCAGCGGTGTCACTCGTCCCTTCATTCACCTGAAGGAGCCGCGCACCGTTCGCCTTGATCCGCTTGAAGACGCCCGAGGTGCACCCGTTGCGCTTGACCGGTACAGGGGGAAAGTACTGCTGGTCAACTTCTGGGCGACCTGGTGCGGTCCATGCATTCACGAGATGCCGACGCTGGATCGTCTGCAAGGAGCCTTGGGTGGCGAGTACTTCGACGTACTGCCCATATCGCTTGATCGCAAGGGTCTCGAGAAGGTCACGCCGTTCTGGAGGGAGCAAGGCTACAAGCACTTGCCGATTTTGCTTGATTCGCGCTGGAAGTCGGCTCGAAACTTGGGCGTAAGCAGTCTGCCGGCAACATTCTTGCTGGACCACAATCACCGGATCATCGGCTACCTGATCGGCGCGGCCAAATGGGATTCGCCACAGGCCAAGGCCTTCCTGCGCTTCTATATTGCACGCGCGGGCAAATAGGGTCTTGCTGCGCTCCCGGACTCCATCGGGTGCCTGTCAGAGCAGTCACGCAATCGAGATCGCGAGGCCCTGTCCCAAAAGACGACCTTATGGAATAATCTGTTCCCATGTCGAAAACGAGCCTTGGCAACTTCTTTGAAGACTTCGCCCTCGGTCAGCAGATCCGACACGCAACGCCGCGGACGCTGACTGTCGGCGACGCCTCCCTGTACACCGCCCTTTATGGCTGTCGGTTTGCGGTCCAATCTTCCGATTTCTTCGCCCAGTCCGTCGGCTTTGAGCGGGCGCCGCTGGATGACCTGCTGATATTCCACACGGTATTCGGCAAGACCGTACCGGATATCTCGCTGAATGCCGTGGCGAATCTGGGCTACGCAGCCTGCATCTTTGGCGTGCCGGTCTATTGCGGGGACAGCCTGACCGCCCGGTCCGAGGTAATTGGGTTACGCGAGAACACCAACGGCAAAACGGGCATTCTGTACGTCCGGACCACCGGCGAAAACCAGAAGGGCGAGAAGGTCCTGAGCTATGTACGCTGGGTCATGGTCCGCAAGAGCGGCGGCGCGCGCGCCCCTGATCCGGTTATTCCGGACCTGCCGAAGGCCGTGGGCGTCGAGACCCTGGCGCCGCCAGACGGTTTTGACGCCGCCGGTTGGGATTTCGAGCTGTCCGGTGAAAGCTGGCGGTGGGGAGACTATGCGCCAGGCGAAAAAATCGACCATGTTGACGGCATGACGATCGAGGAAGCCGAACATGCGACGGCGACTCGGCTGTATCAGAATACCGCAAAGGTCCATTTCAACCAGCATGCCGAGAGCCGAGGCCGCTTCGGCCGGAGGCTGATCTATGGGGGGCACGTGATCAGTCTGGCGCGGGCGCTGAGCTTCAACGGTCTGGCCAATGCCTTCCGCATCGCCGCCATCAACGGCGGTCGACACGTCAATCCGGTCTTCTCGGGGAATACGATTCATGCATGGTCGGAGATCCTGGAACGGATCGAAATTCCTGGCAACAACGCCCTGGGCGCGTTGCGTGTCCGCACGCTGGCGACAAAAGACGCGCCCTGCGCCGGGCATCCGGACAAGGACGAATACGGGAAATACCCAGAGAGCGTGGTCCTGGATCTGGATTACACCGTGTTGCTGCCGCGTTAGCACCGCATCTTCCAGAGGGGTCCATGACAGGCTTGCAAGTCTTATCGCCGCAAACCATCGGGTTGCGACTTGCCTTGGCCTCGGTGCGGCGCAATAACAAACTCACTTTATCTTTCTCGCATGACCCGCCATGAATTCCGATTCTTCGGACCGGCGCGACCGGCCGCTTTCTCCGCATCTCCAGATCTACCGGCCGCAATGGACGTCAATGCTGTCCATCTTCCACCGGATCACCGGTGTGGCCCTGGCAGTCGGCACGGTGTTGCTGGTCTGGTGGCTCGTCGCCGCCGCATCCAGTGCGGCCTACTTCGCATACGTTCAGGGTTTCATGGGCAGTTGGATGGGCATTATCCTGCTGATCGGTTGGGCATTTTCCCTGTATTACCACCTGTGTAACGGCCTCCGGCATCTGTTCTGGAATGCGGGAATCGGTCTGGAACTGGGTCCGGCGCGGAGGAGCGGCATCCTGGTCTTCCACGCTGCCGTCGGACTGACGGCGCTGTCTGTCGCCATTGCGTTTGCGGGCTAGAGGAGCACGGACCGGATGAGCTACAAGACACCTCTCGGCCAGGTTCGCGGTCTCGGCAGCGCCAAGGGCGGTACCCGTCACTGGTGGACTCAACGCCTGACCGCCGTCGCGCTGGTCCCGCTGATGGTCTGGTTCGTGGTCAGCATCCTGATGATGATGGGCGCAGATCGGGTCGTGATCGTTGGCTGGCTGGACAACCCCCTTGTTGCCGGCTTGATGTTGGTGTTGATTCTGGCGACTTTTCATCATGCGCAATTGGGTCTGCAGGTCGTGATCGAGGACTATGTCCACAGTGATATCTGGAAGATCGGGCTGATCGTCTTTGTCAAGTTTGCAGCTCTTCTGCTAGGCGGAATCGCCGTTATTTCAGTTTTGAAGCTGGCCTTTGGTAGCTGACGCGACGGCGGGCCTCAAGGGAAGAGCCAGGATGCGCAAAGCATACGAGATTATTGAACACCATTACGACGTGGTGGTGATCGGCGCTGGCGGCGCAGGATTGCGGGCGACTTTCGGCATGGCCGAGAAGGGCTTGCGCACCGCCTGTATCACCAAGGTGTTCCCGACGCGCTCCCATACGGTGGCGGCACAGGGCGGCATCTCCGCAGCGCTGGGCAACATGGGCGATGACGACTGGCGCTGGCACATGTACGACACCGTCAAGGGGTCGGACTGGCTAGGTGATCAGGACGCCATTGAATACATGTGCAAGGAAGCCATTCCGGCGATTATCGAACTTGAACATCACGGTGTGCCGTTCAGCCGGACCCCGGCAGGCAAGATCTACCAGCGCGCCTTCGGCGGCATGACGACAAATTTCGGCGAGGGCATCGCACAGCGTACCTGCGCCGCCGCCGATCGAACCGGGCACGCCATTCTGCATACGCTTTATCAGCAGTCGTTGCGGCACAGCGCAGAATTCTTCGTCGAATACTTCGCCATCGACCTGTTGGTGGAAAATGGCGAGGTTCTTGGCGTTCTGGCCTGGAATCTGGACGACGGCACCATCCATCGCTTCCGCGCCCATCAAACGGTGCTGGCAACGGGCGGCTATGGCAGGATCTACTTCTCCTGCACAGGCGCCCATACGCAAACCGGCGACGGTAACGCCATGGCTCTACGCGCCGGCTTACCCTGTCAGGATATGGAGTTTGTCCAGTTCCACCCGACCGGCATCTATGGCGCCGGCTGTCTGATCACGGAAGGCGTGCGCGGCGAGGGCGGCTATCTGACAAACTCGGAGGGCGAACGTTTCATGGAGCGGTATGCACCGTCTGCAAAAGATCTGGCGTCGCGCGACGTAGTCAGCCGGTCCATGACGATCGAGATCCGGGAAGGCCGGGGCGTCGGAGCAAACGGTGATCATATCCACCTGCATATTGAGCATCTGGACCCGGATGTGATCGGCAAGCGGCTACCGGGAATTTCAGAAACCGCGCGCATCTTTGCCGGGGTGGACGTTACCAGGGAGCCCATACCGGTCCTGCCAACCTGCCACTACAACATGGGCGGCGTGCCGACGAACCACAGAGGTGAAGTCGTCACCAAGAAAAACAACGATTCGGATGCCATCGTACCGGGCCTCATGGCCATCGGCGAGGCCGCTTGTGTCTCCGTGCACGGCGCAAACCGGCTCGGTTCCAATTCTCTGCTTGATTTGGTGGTCTTCGGTCGCGCTGCCGCCAGTCATTGCGCCGAAACCATCGCCGGAGGCGAGCGGCACCGACCGCTGAAGAACGGAGCAGACGATCTGGCTCTGGACCGGCTTGACAAGGCACGCCACGCCAATGGCGCCACCACAACGGCTCAGGCCCGTCTGGAAATGCAGAAGGTCATGCAGACCAACTGCGCCGTCTTTCGGACTGGCGCGGTGTTGGGCGAAGGCGTTGCCAAGATGAAGCAGATCTGGTCGATACGGGACGATCTCAGAGTCGTCGACAGGTCGATGGTCTGGAATTCGGACCTTGCCGAAACTCTGGAGTTTGACAACCTGATCTACCAAGCCATGACTACCATTGTCTCTGCCGCCCACCGTGAGGAAAGCCGCGGCGCCCATGCTCGCGAGGATCATCCGGAGCGCAATGACGACCGCTGGATGAAGCACACGATTTCCTGGTGCGATGAGGCGGGTGGCGTGAAGCTGGACTACCGTCCGGTTCACATGAAGACACTCACCAACGAAGTTGCGGCAATCCCGCCAAAAGAGCGGGTATACTAGCCTGTTGACCAACAAGACGAGCAAAGAACGACGATGGTCGAACTAGCACTGCCCAGGAACTCGAAGGTTCGGAAAGGCAAGACATGGCCGGCGCCCACTGGCGCCAAGCACGTGAAGAAGTTCAAGATTTACCGCTACGACCCGGACGACCACCGAAATCCGCGTTTGGACAGCTACGAGATCAATCTGGACGATTGCGGGCCGATGGTCCTGGACGCGGTCATCAAGATCAAGAACGAGGTCGATTCGACCTTGGCCTTCAGACGCTCCTGCCGCGAGGGTGTTTGCGGTTCTTGCGCATTCAACATAGGCGGCACCAACACGCTGGCTTGCACCAGTTTCATCAACGACTACAAGGGTGACATTGCGATCTATCCGCTACCGCACATGCCGGTGGTAAAGGACCTGATACCAGACCTGAGCCAGGCTTACGCCCAACTCGCCTCGGTTGAACCGTGGTTGAAAACGAAGACTTCGGCCCCGGAACGCGAGCGGCTTCAATCGCCGGAGGACAGGGAAAGACTGGACGGTCTGTGGGAATGCGTTTTGTGCTTTTCCTGCTCCACGAGTTGCCCGTCCTACTGGTGGAACGGCGACCGCTATCTGGGCCCGGCAGTGTTATTGCAAGCCTATCGCTGGCTGGCGGACACTCGAGACGAGTTTGCTGGCGAGCGGCTGGACAATCTGGAAGATCCCTTCCGCCTCTATCGCTGCCATACCATCATGAATTGTACGCGTACGTGTCCCAAAAATCTGAATCCGGCGAAGGCCATTGCCGAGATAAAGAAGATGATGTTGGCGAGGCAGTAATTAATTGGTTTGTACATTTCCATAATTGGACTGATCGCACGCGTTTCTTCTGTAGCTGACATGGATATGGAAAACCCCAAGATCTCTTGGGGCCCCTTCCTCTGGCCTCGGGCGGCCTCGGGCTGTGGCCCTCTGTCGGGAGGATATTGGCGACCGACGCTGGAGGGTACCATGGCCTGGATCGAGGCCACCCGGGCGCAGCATGGCCGTCCGCATGATGATCGGCACAACCATTCGACGGACGCGGAACGGGCGCCGATGGTGCCGCTGATATCGCCCTGTCATCTGCCGTTTTCCACGGTGCAGAACCTGGTGCGGGCTGAAGGAGCTCAAGCTTCCCGACATTCTGGACATCCCGGGAAAGCCCCGAGGGTCGTGGTGCGGCCCTTCGCCCGGAGGGGACGATGTCGCCGGCTGGCCGGGGACGCGCCGATCATGGACGCTCGTAGCTCAAGACTTGCTTCAAGCGGACGGCACTCTCGCGAATCGCGTCTTGGGCGTTATCCACGATGGCCCCCATCCGCATGAAGCCATGCACCATGCCGGGGTACATGGCGTAAGTGACGTCTACACCAGCGGATTTCATGGCTTCAGCATAAGTCGCACCCTCGTCTCGCAACGGGTCAAACTCCGCTGTAATTACATGCGCAGGCGGCAGTCCTGCCAGATCGCCATAAATTGGCGAAATCCTCGGATCACGCCGGTCTTGGCCGTCTCTGAGATATAAATCAGCGAATCGGGTGATGGCCTCTTTCGTCAACAGGTAGCCCTCAGCATTATCTCTCAAGCTGTTATTGTCCGCCAAGAAATCTGTCGCCGGGTAGAGCAGGAGCTGGAAGGCAATATTCGGGCCGCCATTCTTTTGTGCCTCCTGCGCCATAACGGCGGAAAGATTGCCTCCCGCGCTGTCGCCGCCAATAGCGAGTTTCTCGGAATCAGCGCCCAGAGACGCTGCATTGCCCGAGACCCAAGCCAGTACGGCCATGCAATCCTCCAGCCCGGCGGGAAATGGATATTCCGGTGCCAGACGATAATCAACGGCCAGAACCAGACAACCGGCTTCGTGAGCAAGAGCGCGACAAACATGATCGTGGCTTTCTAGATCGCCGAACACCCAGCCGCCCCCGTGTACGAAAACCATGATCGGCAGCTCCTTGTCATCGGATGCCGATGGGTTGTAAAGACGAACGAGAATATCGTCGGCAGGCCCAGTAATGGCAAAATCACTGATCTTTGCGAGGGATGGGGTGTCCGGCGCGTAAATCGCATTCGAAGCGACATAGCGGGCGCGGGCGTCAGCTGGTTCATCGGCTGTGAACGGACTACCCTCTGGATTGTCGGCAACCGCCTCAACAATAGCCTGACATTGAGGATGCAAGGGCATCTGAAACTCTCCGATAAGGTGCGCCCAATGACTATCTGAAAGTGGTTCAGTGATCCATACCTCAGACATCCCAACCTGCCGGGGCAAATGACCTCGCAGACATCAGTGAGTTTCGATGCCGGGCAGGGACCGCGGGGAGGCAAGGTTACAGTCGCCAAAACCCTGCGCCGACAATCGATTAGGCTGCCAGCTTATCGATTGACTACACTTTCAACGGCCTTGCATGACAGAAGGCGATGTTTCGCCATCAACCGAAACGCATGGGCGCATCAAGTATTCTTCATCTACGAGGCCCTGGCCCGAACAGTGAAAACCGCAGACACACAGGCTGTAACCGCACGGGACACAACCATGCGACACAGCATGAAACGCCGTTAAGGCGAACCGGTCTGTCGTGCCCTGCTTGCCTCGTGCTTGACGCTCTCTTCCTCGACCAGCTCCTTCTTTGACAGTTTGCCTATGAGCGTCTTTGGCAACTCGGCGCGAAACTCTACTTCGCGCGGGATTTCGTGCTTGCCCAGACGATCCCTAAGGAACGCGATCATTCCGGTTCCGTCTATCGGCTCAGCGCCCTCCTTCAGCTTGATGAAGGCCTTCGGTGCTTCACCCCTGTGATCGTCCGGAATGCCGATGACGGTGACCTCTTCGACAGCGGGATGCTCGTAACAGGCCTCTTCCACCCTTCGTGGGTAGACATTGAAGCCGCTACAGAGGATCAGATCCTTCATTCGGTCGATGATGAAGGTATAGCCGCCCTCGTCCATGTAGCCAACGTCGCCGGTACGCAAGCGCCCGTCAACGATTGTCTCGGCTGTCGCTTCCGGACTGTTCCAATAGCCCTTCATGACCTGCGGACCCTTGACGCAGATCTCGCCGTCCTCGCCAACACCCAAGACCTTGTGAGGATTTTGCCGATCGACGATGATGATTTCCGTTCGTGGCAATGGCAGGCCGATGGACCCGGCCTTGTTGAGACCCTGCAGCGGATTGCAGGTAGCGATGGGGGACGATTCCGTCAGTCCATAACCCTCCATCACGGTACATCCCGCCAAGCCTTCGAACTGTGCCTTGACCTCGACCGGCAGCGGCGCGCCGCCAGAGATACAGGTCTTGATCGAACTCAGATCAAATTCGGAGATCTTCGGATGGTTGGCCATGGCGTTGTACATCGTAGGGACGCCTTGGAAAGCCGTGGGCTTTTTCCTGCTGATGTCGCGCATCGCATCTTCCAGGTCGAATCGCGGGTGAACGATCATTTCGGCGCCGCGTGCAATCGACAGGTTCATGACCGAAGTCATGGCGAAGACATGAAAGAAAGGCAAAACAGCCATCATCCGCTCCTTGCCTTCGTCCATATCGGTATTCCAAAGACAGGCCTGTTGCACGTTGGCCAGCAAGTTGGCGTGAGTCAGCATGGCGCCCTTTGAAACCCCGGTCGTGCCGCCTGTGTATTGAAGGACTGCCACGTCTTCCTGCGGATCGACATCAACCGGCGAGTAGTCACCGCTGTTGGCAATGATATCCTTGAACCAGATGTGTCGATCGTCGCGCGGAATCCTGGATATCTCCTTTCGTTTGACCAGCGGATAAAGAAGATTCTTGGGAAAGGGCAGCACCTCGGCAATCGTCCCGATGACCAGTTTCTTGAGTCGCGTTTTCGGCAGCAGGGACCGCATCTTGGGATACAGCGCCTCGACATTGAGGGTGACCATGATATCGGTGTGTGAATCGCTGACCTGATATTCCAGTTCGGGCTCCGAATAGAGTGGCGAATAATTCACTACAGTGCCGCCTGCCTTGAGAATGGCGTAGTAGCAAATCACGAACTGGGGGCAGTTGGGCAAGAACAGTCCCACCTTGATCCCCCTGCCGACGCCGATATCCTGGAAGCCTTTGGCGGCCCTGCTTACCAATTCGCCAACTTGGGCGAAGGTGTATTTGCGATCCAGAAAGTCGATCAGGTTCTGGTTGGGGTATCGTGCGACAGCCGCATCGAGATTTTCCCACAGGGCGCCATCTGTGATTTCGGCATTCCAGTCGACGGCCTCGGGATACATCAAGAGCCAAGGCATGTTGGCCCGTTCGGCATCCTCCGTGGTTGCCATTCTCAATTCTCCATATGCAAGTGCGATCGGCGTCGATCATTGAACGCCAAATTGAGCCCAGTCTAGTCGCCTCAAGCGCTTATGAAAACCTTCAGTTCTGCATCCAAGCGCAAGGCGCAGCGTCAAAGGGGGGCGTGTGGCGATCCTAGAAGATTCAAAGGTGTCTCGCCGCGCCCGCCACATCCGACCTTAAAAGCCAAGTTATTCTTGCGGATATCGTTTTATTCGATAGTCAAGGAATTCAACCCCTGGATCCGGCAGCAGGCTTAAAATGCCGCTCGATCGTAGCCGGCGCGACAGAACTGCTGCCGAACTAATCGCTTCCCTCACCAAATCCCTCCGCCACAAGCGCCAAAAGCGCTGCCTGTGCCTCGTCGGCATCATCGCCTTCCGTGGCAATGTCAATGGTCGTGCCTTTCGCAGCCGACAGCATCATCAGGCCCATGATCGAATCACCGGAGACCGTTGTTCCGCCACGGGAAACCTTGATTATACATCTGAACCGGCGCGACGTCTTCGCGAATGCCGCGGCGGCACGCGCGTGCAGGCCTTTGCGGTTGACGATTTCAACAGTGGCAGTCGCCATGAACCCAAGCCATGTTGTCTATTCCATATTGCTCAACAGCTCTGAAGCAATGTTAATGTACTTGCGACCAGCCTCCTGCGCAGCGTTCACGGCAAACGGCAGGTTGCCGTCCTCGCGCGATGCAGCCAGCTTGATCAATAACGGCAGGTTGATCCCGGCGACAACTTCGACCTTCGCCGGCTCCATAATGGAGATGGCAAGGTTTGATGGCGTGCCTCCGAACATGTCGGTTAACACGACGACTCCATCACCGCTGTCAACTTCTTGGACCTTTTGCAGGATTTCCTGACGGCGGGCTTTCATATCATCATCGGGCCCGATGCAGACGGCAGCAGCCTGCTCCTGCGGGCCTACAACATGCTCCAGCACCGCAATAAATTCTTCAGCCAGACGGGCATGAGTCACCAGAACTATTCCGATCATGGATGCGTCTTCGCTTGCCTCAACCGAATGACATTAGTAAGTGTGTGATTCCCTGTCATCCTGGATTCGTTGGCGCGCTGTCAGTTCCCGTTGGATCAGCTCGACTCAGATCACGATGATCGACCGTTCGTCGCCAATCATCATCTTCCAACAAGCTGGCAGCACGCGGCACCAGATAGACCGAGCGATGGCGACCGCCAGTGCAGCCAAAGGCAATTTTTAGGTAGCTTTTTCCTTCTGCTCTATATCGTGGCAGGAACAGGTCCATCATGTCTGTCAAGTGAGCAAAAACGGCTCGAAAGCCGGATCATCCGCAATATATGCGCCAACTCGCGTGTCCAAGCCGCTCATCGCTCGCAGGTTATCGACATATTAAGGATTCTGCAGGAACCGTACATCAAATACAAGCAGCTGACGCTCAAGCTGAACCCCGTCCTGAACCGGGCGCTAGCCTGCTAGGGAATTACGGTGACGCGTTTCGGAATAACGGCGAACTAGCACTTCGTCATCGCTATCGAGGAAAATAGGTCGGACCTCAAGATCATCACAACCGGTGTTTCTCGCAGGATCCGTTCCACGGCTTCGAAATTGAAATCCTGGGCCCGAACATTGATACCCAAGGCGACAGGTCGGCCCCCGCGCTTACTCAACGCTATCAGATCGTCCGGCAGCGACAAGGGCAGATTACTGACGACTGTGA
The DNA here is from genome assembly GCA_026709535.1 of Rhodospirillaceae bacterium. Classification (GTDB taxonomy): domain Bacteria; phylum Pseudomonadota; class Alphaproteobacteria; order Bin65; family Bin65; genus Bin65. The sequence goes on along the minus strand of JAPOST010000196.1, from coordinate 2,537 downwards.
ACCCTATATCTTCCAGTGCGGCGAGCGTAGTGGACTTCCCAGTGCCCGATAGGCCGTCACCAATGCTAACATGCGGGGGCGCTTGCGGCGGGATGTTGCGCGAAATCGTCGTCGATCATGGTCCGGAACCCTTGCGCAATGCACCATCGGCGGCAGCCAGATCTAAAGGGTGTCTGGAATATGCGGCGCGCCGCGACTGACAGCAAGTCGGATTAAAGCAGCCGAGGTCGGATGCCGGGCCTCAACACGCAATAGAGGCACAGCAACGTCGAGTTCCGTACGATAGGCTGGTTCAGGTAACCTGCCGGACAGGGCATTGACCAACTCAACAAAGAAGGAGACTGGCGCATGGCCGACGAAAGGCACTCGAAGGATACCGTTACCCCACGACTCAATCATCCCGGCACCGTGGACAGGTGCCCGTGCGATCAACCGCGGTCCATCGCGATAAATCGCGGTAACATCGTCTGCCACCAGCTGCCCACCACCAACTATCAACTGCAGGCCGAGAGCTGATTTACCAGAGCCGCTGTCGCCAGTGAGAACAACGCCGCTTCCATCGACGGCGATACATGTTGCGTGAAGTTCGGTCTCGTGCGCCAGATCCCGGGCAGCATCAATCGAGGTGACGTGTTTTCGAGTATTATCAGACATTTCCGCCATCGCCGAGGAATCAGTTTGCCCGTGGACAGGTTGGTAGCACCTTGTTATCGTGCACCATATCCGCCTACATCACCTCGTTTCGCAGGCAGGCCATTTCTACAGGCGGGCCTTCTTCGAATGGCTCCGCCATTGGACCCACCAAACGCTCGGCAGCAGCTTCAAAATCGGACGGCCAAACATCGATAAGTACTAGCATGTAGTGGCCAGCAGGACAGTTTTTATCTTCCACATCCACGATAAAAATGGACTTCAAGAGACTCCGAGCCAAATCGGCTGCCCATACAAGAGTGCAGATGCCATCCGGAATACGGGGTACCGGCTTGAAGATCACTTGGATTTTCCGCATTTCTTCCGGTCTGACGACGTGCAGGCTCGGGGGGTCTCGAAAGTGTTTGCCGATGGCGGGACCAGGGGCAGCACGCGGCGTGACCGACTGAAGGAACTCAGGCTTCCGGACATTCCGGAGATCGCGGGAAAGTCCGAGGGTCGTGGCGCGGACCTTCGCCCGGAGGGGACGATGTCGACGGCGGGCCGGGGACGTCGAGCGGAGCCCGGAGCGTTCCCTGGCCCGGTACAACTCGCCGCCTGCCGCTTCCTCAATCGCCCATGATTACTATCAGATCATCTTTTTCGCCTTCGGAATTTTTCTGTCCATAGCGGGTCCCGAAGACCACGCTGGAATGCAGCAGTACGTCGTAGAAATCATCGACGAGCGACCTTTCGACCGCAGCAGCCGCCAGCGCCTGCTCCGCTGGGGTCAGTTCGCGGACAGAGCCTAGCTTAGTCTTTCCATGCGCGGCCATCCGGAAATCGCTCGCATAGAGCCAAAAGCTCGAAAAGGTGGCGGGATGCCGCCCTTTACCCGCTATGCCGGGTAACGTAACAGTCGATCATGCTTTTGCGCTTGATCGAAATCATTCTGCCGGTGCTGATATGTGCAAGCCTAGGGTATGGCTGGGCACGATCTGGACGAGCGTTCGATATCAAGATGGTAACTGGTCTGGTAACCAATATCGGCACGCCCTGCCTGATCGTTGCTACCTTGACAAATCTGCGCGTGAGCGGCGGCGAATTCTGGTTGATGTGCGCGGCTGCGCTAAGCGCAATCGCCATTTTTTTTATCGTTGCCTATAGCGTTACACGAACGATGGGCGACGATTTCAATACCTATGGCCCTTCACTCGGCTTTGCCAATGCCGGCAACCTTGGCTTGCCGCTATGCATGTTTGCCTTCGGCGACACTGGATTGGCGCTGGGCATCGGTTACTTTGCCGTTGGTGCCATTGGCCAGTTCACCTTGGGCCAGTTCATCAGCGCTGGCAGCTTCTCGCCGAAAGTGATTGCGCGCTCCCCAGTGATCTATGCCACAGCCTTGGCGTTGGCGCTGAACGCAGCGGGATGGTCCATGCCTGCGGCTCTGAATAACGCCTTCATATTGCTGAGCGGGATCGCCATTCCGCTGATGCTGATCACCCTTGGCGTATCCTTGGCTAGTTTGCGGGTGGGTGACCTTGGAAGGAGCTTGCTCTATGCCATAGTTCGCATTCTGGTTGGCTTAGCAATCGGTCTGGCCCTCGGCGAAGCCCTGAGTCTGTCGAGCACGGCGCGCGGAGTCTTGCTGATCCAATGCTCGATGCCGGCGGCGGTGTTCAACTACCTCTGGGCGGCACAATATGAACGCAATCCAGAGGCCGTGGCAGGCGTGGTGTTCGTATCAACACTGCTGACATTCGCCGCACTGCCTGTAATCATCAGCGTAGCGTTGGGGTCTATCTCGCTGTCCTGACGACGGGACATTTCTGGAACTATATGATACAGGCTAGTGTTTTGCTTCATTCATTTGATGCCCTTTCGTGAAGCTTGTGGTGTCCTCT
>JAPOST010000150.1 GCA_026709535.1 Rhodospirillaceae bacterium | reverse complement strand
GATGTCGATCAACAGTACATGATCTTCTCCAGCCTAGATGAGTTCGCGAAGACTGGTCTCCAGTTAGGCGTTACGACGGCGCGAAAGTCGACACTGAAACACCGAGAATTGTAGCCATTCCCCAAACCCATGCATGGTCTTGAAGACCCGTCTCCAGCGTCTCGTATCGGAAATGTCGTAGGTGACGATGTAGATGCGTTCGTCGCTCATGGCGGCATCTCATCTGGGGAGATAATGCGGATAGTCGGGTAGTTCGCCCAGAAGATGCCGACATAGAAGACGGGATTGAAGCAGCAACAGACGGCGCATGCTAAGCCGATAGCCGAAGAGAGGATGCGTGGTCTCCTGCGACAGACGCCGCTCGAACGCGCCCACGAAACGACGACGCCCGGCGGGTGTCAGGGATGTTCCCGTCGGAGCCGTCACGAAGTCACTGGCCGAGACCTCGCCAGTATTCACCGCTGACAGTACTACCGAATCGGCGATGATCGGGCGGAACGGCTCCATGATATCCAGAGCCAAGGCAGGCTTGCCGTAGCGCGGGGCATGGAAGAAGCCACGGTAAGGGTCCAGCCCGACCATGGCTAGCGCGACCGTGAGATGGCGGGTGAGCATGGCGTAAGCGAGCGACAGCATGGCGTTCACCGGATCGGTCGGCGGGCGACGGTTTCGGGCGTCGAACCGGAACGGTTCCAGACCTTCAGCGTTATCTGGTGACTTCCCGGCGCCGGGCGGCGAGAGCAAGTCAGAGAACGCCCGGAAGTATGTCGCTGCCGAATCACCTTCGAGTCCGAGCAAAACGCTCACCGTACCTGCACGCTTCGTCGACTTCCGGGCAGCGTTCAGTCGGTCGAGAATAGCCTTGCGGTCTTCGCGCTCACCGCGCCAGTTTCGGCGTACAATGGTGCGCTGGTTCAGGATCTTGGCTTCCACCAAGTGACGGGCGAAGCCAAGGCAGTAGCTCGTATCAAAGCTGCGCTGGTACTGTGCCGTGCGGACCTCGACATTCCGGTGACCAACCCCGTGGGCGATGCCACGGAACCAGCCGCCGTGGCTGTGGAAGGCTACAGGAATCTCGCGGTCCATCAGCGTGACAAGCGCGGGTGTAGTGATAATAACGTTGCCGAACAACACTACGTCGGACACCTCGTTCAACCGCACCTTGGTATCTCCTTGATCTTCGTCGGCAATCTTCAGGGTCTCGCCTTCCTTGCTGATGCGCGCTCGCTGCGACTGGACTATGAGCGGCAGGGCGTCATCCACGCTGATGGCTATCGGACGGGGTGCAAGGTCTGAACCCCCAAGCGCGCGAATCTCATCGGGCAGGCAGATGGACACGAGCGCACAGCGCGGACATTTCGGGCTATCCTCCAACGGTGGCGGGATACGACCGTGGGCTACGGTAAGGCGCAGGCGGCTTACCGCCTCCCGCGCAGCGGTGCGAAGCTCTTCGTCCAGCACGATCCGGACACGTTCGCGGCTCTCTGCGTACCAGATGGCACCTTCCTCGACCCGGTAGCCGTGCTCTTCGAGCAGCAACGCTTGTAGGCAGACCTGGACGCGCTCCGGCTCGTAGGCGCCTTTGGCGACATGGGGCCGCTTGCCGCGTTTGTAGTCGACCGGCGTGACCACCTTGGCCTCGGCTTCGGCGATGTCGATTTTGGCAATCACGCCTAACTTCTCCGAGGACAGAGTCAGGGAGCGGCTGACAACCCTAGCGTCCTCATCATCCAGAACATCGGGCTCGGGCAACGGCTTTCCCGGTAGGTCGACCCGGGTGTGAACACGGCGGCCATCCACCGTATCGCCAGTCTCCGCCCATTCTGCCTGACCCCACATCAGGTAAGCGAGGCGCGGACAATAGACGAACTCGTTCACCATACGCGCCGGAACCAGAGGATCATCGCCTGTGGTAGGTGGTGCAGGGAGGTGAAGATCGAGTTGTTTAGATACCATTTATGCTAGTCCGAACTTCCCCGCTAGTGTCCTCACTCTGAAGTTTTGTTGATTTTTGTCTGAGTTTCGACGTTTTCCAGCGTCGGCAGACAGAATTGCTTGCTGGTGGCAAGGATGTCGTCGTCGGATTTGGTCCAACGAAAGGGTCGCGGGTTTGCGTTGACGGTGTCGATGTCGTTCTGGATGGCCAACTCCAGTTCCCGGGTCGCGCGATGCCCCCCGCAACCTCCTCCTCGCCGATCTTGCATGGAGTCCATCAAGATCGCGCTCGGCAAAACGCCGTCGCCATTTGCCCACCGTATTCGCATCCGCTCCCAAGCGCGCAACTATCGCCTTGTTCTCCAGGCCCGCAGCCGCAGCCAGAACAATCCGAGCCCGACGCGGCAGTCCCTGCGCTGTCTTCCGCCGCCGCGCCAAATCCTACAACTCGCGACGCTCCGCCTCCAACAAGGTAATCGCCACCGCCGTTCTACCCACCGGTCAGACTGCCTTGAAAATCGATAATCTTGTTCCAATAAATTGCTCGATCAGGACACTAGGAATGGCCTGATTTTCAGGTATAAGCCGTTGTTTTTCCAGACATATTGAGCGAGTTTTCGGCTGCAAGATGTACCCATGTAAATGAAGATAATATATTGAGAAAATTCTAAGTTGACCAGTTTACGTATCAATCAATTGACCGCTTCTGTTGATGGTATTGCCCCTTCACCACAGGGGTCCGTCCGATCGCGTCGAAGCGGGTCACGCGGCCTTTGTGGTTGGTGTTTCGATCGGTTCACCATCGGCTTGTTAGCGGGCCAGACAGCGTCGGGACGATGGCCGAATCTGATGTCTTCCCATCGTTCATCGTCGGTTTCGGAAGACTCTCCTTTCCGCTGCGGTCCTTTGGCGACAGGGGGCGATTGAAAGGACCTCCTAGGTCCTGGTGGACTGCTTCGGCGCGTGCCAAGGTTCCTAGGTCCCGCGGCGCCAAGGGTGGGGGCCTTCGGCTGAAGGAATGATGGCCTCGGCACGGCGGATGGCAGGGCGCAATCAATCGCCACACCCCGTCACGTCCATCATTCCGCCGGTGGTTCCCCGCGCGCTCATGCGGCCCTCGGTCAACCCATCACATCCCCCATATCCCCAGCAAATCCCGGCAAAAGACCAGACCGTCAGACCGCAAACGCGGTATGGCCGGGCGCATGATGATCGGCAAGACGATCTGACTGATGCGGCGTGGGTGCGCCAGGCAAACTGGTGGACTGTCGCCGGGTGAAAGTCCCGGTAGAAAGAGAGGTAAACCCACCCCTTTCTCCGTGAACCCTGCGTCGGTCGCCGCGAGGTGACAGGCGAAGCGTTGGGGAGCGGCAGGCGTGGGCCGGGCTGTCGCGCCACGTAACCGTCTTGATCCGGCGTGCCGAGGCCGTCCCCTCAGTCGAAGGCAACACCCCCGGCGCCGTTCTGGTGAGGCGAAGAGGGGCTCCGCGGGGTCCGGGAACCATGGCACGCGCCGAAGCAGTCCACCGGGACCTGGGAGGTCTTTCAATCACCCCGTGTCGTGAGCGGGAAGGAGATTCCCGTAACCCGATGATGAACGACTGGAAGAAATCAGATTCGGCCATGGTACCGAAGAAGGCGGCGAACAAGGGTCCTTCGGAGTCGCTGGAGGGAAGGGCCGGACCCAAGGGCAATGCGGTTGGCCAAAGGCACTACATGCTCGACGACTGGCTTCACGACACATGGCGCAAGCGGATGGCGGAAGGCGACACCATCATCGTGCGCCATGCGGACGATCTTGTCTGCGGCTTCCAGCATCAGGGCGCGGCCGTGCGCTTCCTCCAGGACCTCGGTGAGAGGCTGGACCACCATGGACTGGAACGGCATCCGGACAAGACCCGGCTCATCGCGTTCGATCGGTTTGCGAGCGAGAACCGCCGCAAGCAGGGGCAGGGCAAGCCGGAGACGTTCGACTTCCTCGGCATGACGCACTTTTGCGACCAGTCGAGGAAGGGGAAGTTCAGGGTCGGTCGCAAACCGTCCCGCAAACGGCTTCGCCGCACCCTGCGGCGGATCAAGGAAGAGCTTCGCAAGCGGTGGCACGACAACCGGCGATTCGAAGACGTCTGTCAATCGGCATGCAAAGTTGACCCGGGCTCGA
>JAPOST010000099.1 GCA_026709535.1 Rhodospirillaceae bacterium | reverse complement strand
GCAACTCATTGATCATCAATAAAACCCGATCCCAAACTGTCGAAGATGAGGCAAACATGAATAGGCATGGGTCAGCAACCGATCACGAAGGTAGTTGTCAAAAGGAAGATTGGTTCGTTGATCCAGAAGACCGGCAGTTGCCGCGGCATCAGATTTCGTTCTGATCAACGCAACGCCCAAGATATCCATTTCCTTGTGCGCCACGATCACGCCACCGAACATGGTGACTGCGACGGTTCCGAAAAGGCTCAGACAAGACCTCCCTTCCCACTTCGGTCAACCTTTCATCCATGGTATGATCATCCACGCCTCACGACGCCGCCTTATTCGCCGTGCCCTATTCCATCCAGCCTGCGGAAACCGTTTCTGACGCCATCCGTCGTATCACGCTGGAACAGCTGGATCGGGCAGTCGCGACTATCGAAAACCCGGATGTCCCACGCACCGGAGCGGCTTATGCATTACGCAAACGATGCAAGAAGGTACGCGCCGTAGTCCGGCTGGCCCGTGGCCCGCTGAGCGATCTCGGCCTCTACAGGCCTGCGAATATCGCGTTGCGGGATATCGCCGCTGTTTTTTCCGGAATCCGAGACGCTGATGTGATGCTGGCAACCTATCGCCGCGCACTCACCCGGTTCGATCAACTGGGCAAGAAATCCGCAGATATGCGCGCCTTCGGGCCGATCCGCGCCCGGCTTACCCAGCGACGGCGCAACCTGCTTTCGGATGACGCAGGCTTGGACATCGCTGCCTTGCTGGACGAAGCGCACTGGCTGCTGCTGGAATTTCGGCTGGGAATCGCCTGCTGGGACTTCCCCGAAGATGGCTTGCACGCCGTCGAGCTCGGCCTGCGCATGACCTATGGCAGGGTTCTGCGGTCGGCAGACGTGGCCAAGGCGTTGCGCAGTACGGAAGCCATGCACGAATGGCGAAAATGGGTAAAGTATCACCGCAATCACCTACGCCTCTTGAAAAAGTTGGTATCATGCACCTTGGCAACGCGTATCCAGGCACTGTGGCAGCTGAGTGACTTGCTAGGCTTGGAGCACGACTTGGCCATGATCCACGATCTGGTCAGGAGCGATCCCGGTTTTGCGACAATCAAGGCGCGACGGCGGTTTCTTATCCTCGTGAGGCGGCAACGGACGGCCGTGCAGGCCGAGGCGATGGCTGTGGCAGATCATGCTGGCTTTCCGCTGGAGGACGAAACAATCAGCGGCCTGACCGGATTGTGACACAATAGACCACGGAACCGATAGTTGCTCGTCGAGATGGATTGTCCGCAGGCATGAATGCTCGCTTCCGCCTTACGAGCAAGTCGCTGACGTACCAAAAATCATGTCATCTCGCACACAAGTATGACACTTCGACAACGTTTGGCCCAAAAGGGGCTCGGCGCACCAACTTTGGCACCGGGAAGGGCAATAAAGGATGAAATATCGGAACAACTCCGTGCAAAGCGGGTATCTTCAAAGTTCGAAGCTTGTGCACGACCTACAAAACCGACCGTAGAACGTCGCGGGCAGATTTGTCCCAGCCGACGGTAACAACGCCTCGCCCGGCGTCAATCACAGGTCGCTTGATCAGGATCGGATTGCCTTTCAGTAGGGCACGAGCCTCGTTGGCGCCCAGATCCGCTTTGGCTTCGTGCGGCAATTCTCGCCAAGCCTTGCTGTTCTTGTTCAGCAGCTTTTCCCAACCCGCGGCAGCGAGCCAAGCATCCAGGTCGTTGTCGGAAAATCCGTCGTCCCGGATATCGCGAAACGCATGTTGGAAGTCGCGTTCGTCAAGATATTTCCGGGCCGCCCGGCAGCTATCGCAATTCTTGAGACCGAATACTGTGACTGGCATTCTCAGCACTCCCTAACTGGTGGCAGGTAAATCAGACCGGATTTCTGTTTCGGCCGGAAAGGCGCATTTGTCGAGAGGAAGCTGGATCGTCGCACGCAAGCCGGGATCGCTGTTGGCCAGTGTGAAGACACCATCGTGCAGGCGGATAACGGCATCGACCAAGGACAGTCCCAAGCCAGAACCCGAGGTCGTCCGGCTGGAATCTGAACGATAAAAACGCTCGGTTGCCCGGCTCAAGGCCTCCCCTTGCAGCCCTGCGCCCCCGTCGCGCACCGCAAACCGCGCTTCATTGCCAAGCCTGTCCAGACTGAGTTCAATGACGGTCGCCTTCGCGATGTTGTCGGAGCCGGTACCGTATTTGATGGCATTATCCAGCAGGTTGGCACAGGCTTGGAAGAGCAAGTCCCGGTTACCATGTACGATCACTGGTTCGTCAGGCAGCGTTACCACCAAGTTCACACCTGCGTCTTCGACAAGCGGCTCGTACATTTCGGCAATGTCGTTCAGCAAGGTTAACAGGTCTACCGGCTCAAAACTGCGTTTTGGCGCGCCACTCTCGGCCTGGGCAATGCTGAGAATGGCGTTAAAGGTGCTCAGTAGTCGATCGGTTTCCTCCAGCGCTTCGACGGTCAGCGCCTGTTTCTGTGTATCGGTCAGCAAACCGGACAATTGTCGTTCCAAACGCTGGCGGATCCGGCCCAGAGGGCTGCGCAAATCATGCGCGATATTTTCCGCGACTTCGCGCATGCCGAGGAAAAGTTTCTCGTTTTGGGTCAGCATGGCGTTCAGACTTTGGGCCAAGCGGTCAAATTCATCGCCACGGCCGGTCTCGCTGACCCGTCGACTCAAATCGCCGGCCATGATCTCACGGCTTGTTCGGTTGATACTGTCGATACGGCGCAAAATCAGCCAGCCGAGCAAGGCCCCGGAAGCGATAGCGAAGAAAACGGCAATGACTCCGGCGAGGATCAGGGTCTGCCGTGTTCGTGCTGTCACGCGCTGTTGTTCACGCAAATCATACCCGACAAGAAGAAAGAGGCCGCCCAAGAGCCGGAACACGCGGCCTCGTGCTTCACCAAGCGCAACGGTACCGGGCGCTGGACTACTGTCGCTACGAAACCGAAAATTGACCCAGCCGCGTTCGTCGGGTCTTTCCTTCGGCCATGCCTCGATATTGCCAACCAGCGGCCTGAATTCCGAGTTGGCAACCAGATAGAGGGCCCCGGGGCGCACGCGTTGACGAGCCCGGCGGCGAACGGCCTCAATCAAACCGATCGAGCCGAACTGGCGGTATTGCTCCGACAGTCCCTTGATCTCGGCGTCAATGGTCGCCTCGATCTGGCGGGAAACTGCTTGGACCGAGGAATAATAGAGATAGGCAACGACCGCAAAGGCTGCGATACCAAAAGCCGCGCTGGACAGCAGAGAAAGCTGAAAAACGCGAGACCTAAGAAGTCGAATCAGCGGCACGGAGACTATATCCGGCGCCGCGCACCGTATGAAGCAGCGGTATTTTGAAGTCCTTGTCGATCTTCTGCCGCAGGCGGCTGACATGCACGTCGATCACGTTGGTCTGGGGATCGAAATGATAGTCCCAGACATGTTCCAGCAACATGGTCCGGGTCACAACGCGGCCAGCATGCCGCATCAGGTATTCCAGCAGGCGGTATTCCCTTGGTTGCAAGTCGATTTTCTGACCGCTGCGGGCCACATCACGAGTCAGCCGATTGACTTCGAGGTCGCCGACGCGCAGCACAGTTTCGTCGCGGAATTCCTCCTTTGGACGGCGACCCAAAGCCTCGACGCGCGCCAGCAATTCCGAAAAGGCGAACGGCTTGATGAGGTAATCGTCTGCTCCTGAATGCAGGCCTTCAACGCGGTGTCGCACTTCGCCCATCGCGCTCAGAAGCAGAATTGGCGTGGTCTTCCCCGCGCCACGCACCGTCTCGACAATCGTCTTGCCGTCGATCCCCGGCAACATCCGGTCGACAATGGCAGCGTCGAAGGCTTCACCGACGATCATCACGAGGCCATTCTTGCCATCGCGAGCCACGTCAACCGTATGGCCTGCTTCCTCCAAGCCCTTGGCAACATAGTCAGCTGTCTCGGTATCGTCCTCAATGATCAGAATCTTCATGGCAGCGGTTATATCGGGAACCCGATACGAGCTGAACATGATTTCTTTCCCCTTCCCCACCAGCCCGATTTCGAACCTGAGACACGATGAACCAAAACCGCAGGGAAAGAAAAAGCCCCGAACGCAACTGGTGAGAGGGAGGTCAACACGTCCGGGGCTCCTGACTAAGCCGGGCAGCAAATCCGACAGAGATAGAGAGAAATTAAGCGATCTTCACAGCCACGAAGACCGGTTGGTTACGGCGCAAAATGCGAAGCAAGACCGTGTCACGCTTGTTTTGCCGCGCCTGATCAATCCCCGACTTCATGTCGACCGCAGTTGTTACCATATCGCCGTTCACATGAGTAATCAGGTCACCGCGGCGCAGTCCTTTGGCTGCGGCTGCCGAATTATGTTCGACATCAAGGATGACCAGACCCTTGGCATCCTGACTCAGCCCGTACTGACGACGCACCTGACTATCAACCGGAGCGACGGTCAGCCCCAACGACGCAATCGATGGGCGGACAGGCACTCCATCCGGCGACTGGTCTCCCAGCGCAGCTTGTTCGGCCCCGCTTTCGCCGACATTGACAGTCAGGGTCTTTCGTGAGCCTTGGCGCCACACCACCATGTTGACCGACTGGCCCGTCTTGGTGAATGCCACTTTCCGCACGAAACCGCGAACATTTTTGACCTTCTTGCCAGCCCAACTGACGATCACATCACCGGTGCGTACACCAGCGCGATTGGCTGGACTTTCCGGCATCACGGCCGCTACCAAGGCGCCGCGTGCCTCCTCTAGGCCCACGGCTTCGGCGATTTCGGCCGATACGGGCTGGATCTGTACGCCAAGCCAACCACGGCTGATCTTGCCATCCTGTTTCAGCTGGGTGATTACCTTGCGAGCGGTATTGGAGGGAATAGCGAAACCCAGTCCAACGCTGCCGCCGGTCGGCGAGTAGATCGCAGTGTTCACGCCGATTACTTCACCATTCATGTTGAATGTCGGACCACCGGAGTTTCCCTTGTTGATCGGTGCATCAATCTGAAGAAAGTCAACAAGAGTAGCACTGTGCAGGCTGCGGCCGCGCGCTGAGATGATCCCGGCGGTTACAGTGCTATGAAGACCGAAGGGGTTGCCGACCGCCATAATCCAGTCGCCTACGCGAGCGCTGTCAGAATTGCCCCAGGCCAGCGAGGGAAAAAGCTGATCCCCCTTGATCTTCAATAGCGCGAGATCAGTCCTCGGATCCCGACCAACGATCCTTGCAACATGGCGTTTGCCGCCATCGAAAATTACTTCGATCTTGGCGGCGCGACGAACTACGTGGTTATTGGTAACGACGTAACCAGCCGGGTCAACAATGAATCCAGAGCCGACTGCCTGAGCCCGACGTTGTCCGCGCGGGTCGGGTTGGCCTTGATTGGGGCCTTGGAAATGACGGCGGAAGAATTCGTGATATGGAGAACCGTCCGGGAACGGGTTGCGAAAATTGTGCGAGTACCGGCGCCCATTGAACTGAGCGCCTTTGTGCTGAACCGCGATGCTGACGACGGCAGGCTTCACCTTTGCAGCCAAGTCGGCAAAGGAACTCGGCGCGTTCCGGGCTTCGGCATAGGCCGGCAGAACGGTCATGGCAGCCAGCGTGCCCGCCCCCACTGTCAAGAGCAGTAGTTTTGACGGCTTCTGAAGATTGCGCCGCGCAAGCATGCGATCGGCTGATGCGGTGATCATGAGTTCAGTCCTCCTGTAGGGATGACCCGTTGTTGCTGGGGCACCAAGTGTCGCGGAAGCCACGGCCGACGGCCGCGAACTGGCCGCATTCTCGCACTGGAACTTAATCTCCCCGTCTCTCAACCTGATGGAGAAAACATTACGGATTGGTAAGATTTATTCAGCGCATCTGACGGAGATTGATCGGAGAAACTGAATGCATCAACAATATCGAACCGTGAAGCAGACCTTGAGAGGGATCGTATCGCCGGTCGCGTCGTTCGACAACCAGACCAGATATTGACTGGTAGTGAAACCGCAGCAAGTCACTGGAGCCTGCGAATGCCGTTAAAATACAACTCTGGAGTTCCGTGTCCGTCCATGTCTCGGCAGCGATCATCCGGAAGCGGCGCGCACTTGATATCCAGCCCCGTAGAATCCTGCAGGTCGTTTCCGCCGCGCTGTCAGCGCCTGCTCTGTCTTGACCAGATCAATCATCGCAAAAAAACGGAACACGGCAGATCCTGCGTCATGAAATTTTCGAGCGAAAGTGCGAAGTGATGGTAGCCCAAGTGTTTATTGGTTGGGCAACCTCTTCACCTTTTTCTCCCGCCACATGATGAATAAGCCAGCGCCCGCGATTACGGCGGTTCCCAGCAACGTCATGGGCGGCAAGCTCTCCTGGAAAACCAAAACACCGATCAAAGCCGCCCAGATCAAGGACGAATAGTCTAGTGGCGCCAGCGCCGAGGCGGGAGCGCGGGCAAGCGCCAGAATCATGCAAAAGTGGCCGATACCGCCCACGGCCCCCATGCCTAGCAAGATGGCGGCCTGTTTCCAGGTTGGCGTTTCCCAGAAGAACGGTACGACCAGTGAAATGAGCACAGTTCCGGCAAGCGCAGTAAAGATCAGTGTCGTCGTGGCTGAATCTCCTGCTGTGACCTTCCGGGTGGTGATCTGGTTGAACGCGTAACAGGCGGCGGCCGCCAGCGGCAGAAGAGACGCCCACTGAAACGTTGCAGTGCCGGGCTGCTGGATCAGCAGCATCCCGCAAAAACCAACCCCAACAGCTCCCCAGCGCAGTGTTCCGATCTTCTCGCCCAGCATTGGCCCAGCTAGCGCTACGACGATAAGCGGCGCCACGAAGAAGATGGCAGTCGTCTCGCTGAGTGGCAGGAACTTCAACCCCGCGAAGAAAAAGAAGGTAGCGCCCAGCAACAGGATAGAGCGAGCAACCTGGAGATTCAGGTGCCTGGTTTTCAGTCTCCGGGGAAAAGAGAGGCCAAAAACGACGATCAGGATCAACGTCTGCGCCATGTAGCGGCCCCAGACGATCATTATCACATTCAACTCATTGGTCAGCCACTTGGCCATCGCGTCCATAACGATGAAGAAGACCATCGCGAACAGGAAAAGCGCTGCCGCCAGCGGAAAGTTCTGGGGTCTCTCGGCGGCGTTCAAGGCGTCAGAAGTCGGTGTGTCGGATGCAGGCTCCATGGCCTTGGCGGTTGACCACGGAACCTACGGCGACACAAGACGGAAGGGTGCAGTCGGCGCTTGAGTCGCCCGCAGCCGACCCTGCAGCATCATCGCCCAATGAACATCCGGAACTGCTTGATCAAAAACAGCTACGAAGGTGCGAACGAGGTGCGAAGATTGATGATCGGCCAAGAACTTATGGCGATGCAGTGAGTTAAAGTTCCAGAAGTCCGCCCCATAACCCGCCATGCTGGACTTAAGCCTGATCAATGTTGATCTCGCAGCAGACGAGACATTGCTTTGGTCGCTGAAGAATCGGCAGCTTGATCACTTCCGCGCAAGACAGGTTCGCCCCAGCAACCGCTCTCGCTCATTCATTTCCGACTCGCTTCAATCTGGGCGAGAATTGCGCTGCAGAGTGGAGAGCGACGGTCAAGGTAACCTTCGAGGACGGTGAAGTGATTGGCACTGGGCAGACCGAGATAGGTTCCGGGAAGCCCCGCTGCGTTCCATGCCGCAAGAAATTCGCTTGATTGCCGGTGGAACTCTGCGGACTCGTCGTCGCCAAGCGTGACAATCAGGGGTCCAGCGCGCCTTGGGATATGACGCTGCGGACTGTTTCGCTCAATCTCTTCCTCCGTCAGGCGCAGCTTCGGCTGGAGCCAACTGAACTGGAATGGCGACAGGTCAAACAAACCGGAGATGGCGCAGCCGCTCTTCACAACGTCATCGGGCAAGCTGTACGTGCCGGACCAGTCGGTCGCCATCAGCATCGCAGTCAGATGGCCGCCGGCGGAATGGCCGGAGACGCTGATTCGGTTCGGATTGCAGTTAAGTTGCCGGGCATTCTCGTAGAGCCACTTGATGGCGGCCCGGTTTTGCCGAACGATCTCGGTTATCGTCACATTCGGACACAGATCGTAGTTCAGGACGACGACGGCGGCTCCACCGTCGACCAGACCTTCTGCCACGAAACTGAATTCCTTGCTGGACAGCGAATGCCAGTAGCCGCCATGGATAAACATGTGCAGGGGAGCGTCTGGAGCGCGGGCGGGATAGAAGTCGAGATGTTCGGCGGTTGTCGGCCCATAGGAAACGTCCAGAGTCGGCTTTAGACTGTTGCGAACCCGTTCGCTATTTGACAGGAAGAAATCGACATAGACGCCGAAATCGTCGACGGATGCTTCGACGTCATATTGGGCATTGATCTCTGCCTGGGTCTTGAAATTACGGAACAGGAAACCATCGCTATTCTCGCCCGAATGCAAACCGGTAGAGTTCGCGGGCGCAGATTTTATCGGCGCAGCCGCGCGCGTTTCCTGAAAGCTCACAGCGGTCGCCGGGGCATCTGTCGGTGCCTTGGCTCGTGTAACCAGCCGTTGTCGCGTCGGCGCCGGAATGCCGCGGCTGCGTCCCCGACGCGCCAATCGGTCATCCATCGCCAGTTCGACAACTGCCGCGCCTGCACCATAGATCGAACAATAGGCGTGGACATATGCGCCGCTAAACCTGTTCCCGACCCCGCCCAGAAGCCACTCCAGATGTTTCATGCCCATGTCCGGATGCGCGTTGGCGCCATATGTGGGAAGCAATTCCCCCACTTGGGTAGTGTCGCCAGAAATCAGGGTTTCGAGTAACAGCCGATTCCAATGGTCGTCGGTATCTCCGGCAAAGCTGTCATCAGCCAGATCGACTTCGCGCCGGTGCATCAATCCCGAAAGCCCGCCGACGCCGATCAAGGCAATGCGCTTGCCCTGTTCCGCCGCAGACTGCACGGCCATCCCAGCCAGTCGCGCCGTCAAGGCACCGTCATGATACAGGTTGTTTGATGCCAGAACGACAGGCCATCGCGATTCGGGATTCAGCAGGTTTATCGCGACGATAGCACCGGTATCGATGGGAAACTGGTCATAGTTGACCGGCTTTGACCGCACTCCAACGTCGCCGGACTGTTCAATGCAGGCCATGGCAAGCTCGGTATCGATATCGAAGTCGTACGCCAGATCACCGAATTCGTGCCAGTTTTCATCAACATGGATGCCTCGAACCCGCGGTCGGGTCTGCCACAATTGGTCGAGCACGGCCATCCATTGGGTCGAGTAGATCAGCAGTACATCCGGTCGTGATCGCGTCAGCGCCTGGGCGGCAGCCGCATAGCCCTGGCGCAGGTCCTTCCAGCTTTCGACATCCGGACGCAGGAGCGGCAGGGGCGACCCAGGCAAGAGAAACGCCGAGACGACCGGATTGCCATCCTGACGCCGCCGACGGCGCCGTATCGTTGTCAGCAGATCGGCCAGAACCGCCGAGTCGAACATGTCTTGAAGCGCGGTACGCGCATCACGCGACCGGCGCAGGACATCAACCAGCCCGACAACCCCCCGAGGCATGACAAGGATGACGAAGATCGATGCCAGCCCCAGAACAAGAAGCGGCTGCTCGAGCCAGCCGGACAGTATTCGGTCAACCGCGACAAATATCAATGCACCGATGATCGGGCCAGACACTGTCCCCATACCGCCAGCAACAACGACAAAGACGAAATAAGCCGACCAGAAGACGTTGAATGCCGACGGAGGCGTGATCGATACCGCCTCGATAAAGTACAGACCGGCGGCAAGACCAGTCAGGGTACCAGAGAGGACAAAGGCTACCAGCTTGACCCGGGCGACATCGACGCCAACGGTCGCCGCCGCTTCTGCATCGTCCCGAACAGCCGTCAGCGCCAAGCCGATCCGGCTGTTGAGCAGCAGACGAATCACCCAAGTGGTGATGAGCAGAAGCAGAAGACCGACATAGTACATCTCCTCCAGCGTAACCGAGGACGGGACCCGCATGCCACCGCCAGCACCTACCAGCTTCCATTCATTGAAAACCGTGCCTATTGCCGCCGCAATCAGCCAGGTCGCTACGGCGAAGTAGGCGCCTTCCAGGGTGAGCAACGGCATGGCTCCCAAGAAGATCACCAACAGGATCATCACTCGCCGGACGTAGGGATCGCCGAAGACATCCCACCATGGGTCGTAGAATACGAGAATCTCGTAACCGCCCCACAGAACCATCGCGATGGCGACCGGTTTGAGGACAGAAAGGCCGATGCGGCTCGCACGCACCGGAATGGCCAGGAGGTAGGCAAAAGCCGCCGACACCAGACCGGCGATCGGCAGCGCAACCCAGACATGAACGCTACCGTAATAAACCAGAATGCCCATCGTGAAACCGGCAATGCCGACATAGACTTGGTTGCCGAAAGACAGCAGACCGCAATAACCGGCCAGCAGATTCCAGGCATGACCAAAAACAGCAAAGATAAAGAGAGTCAGAAGAATCTGGGTGACATAGCTATTCGCCCCCAGAACGACCGGCGCCAAGATGAGGATGACTACGCCGACTGCCAACGCAGCCCGGACTCGCCAGCCGCTCAGCCATTGATCGAGAAAGGCGCCGATCATCTTCCGATTGCCTAGCGCCGTCTGGCGAATAGACCCTGCGGCCGAACCGCAAGGACGAACAGAATCAGCATATAGCCGGCAACCAACTGGGCCGATGGACCGAAATAGGTTCCAGCGAGCACCTGCGTGATCCCGAGCAGCATCCCTCCAACCAGACTACCGACAATGGATCCCATGCCGCCGACAATCACGACACCAAAAGCAATCAGCAGGAAGACCGGACCGTCGAACGGCTGGAAGGTCCGGGACATGCCGACCATCACGCCGGCCACCCCGGCGATGGAAATGGCGATGCCGCTGGCCATAGCATTGATCTTGGGCGTTACCATACCCATGAGCGGTGTAATTTCGACATCGTCGGCTGACGCGCGGATGGCGCGGCCTGCATGCGTCCGTTTTAGGAAGAGATGGAGACCAAGCAGTATGGCGACGGCAATCCCGAAGAAGATCAGCCGCAGGGTGGAAACATTGAGGTCTTCGGTCAGGCGAACGGCACTGTAGGACAGAGCATTGCGAATAATCCTGGCATCGGACGCAAAACCACCCAGCAGAGCATGGGCAATGACGATCGACAGACCGAAGGTCACCAGAATAGGTGACATGAGACCGTATCCGGTAGACATGCCCCTGCGCTCCATGGATTGCACCGAAATGGAGTTCAACATGAAGCGCTGAAGGGCATAGCCGACTCCGAACATGACCGGAATGACAAGGGCTAGCGTGATGAAAGGCGACATCGGCACGAATTGCAGGGCGAGCACGGCAAGATAGGCAGCCAGCACCAGCAGGTCGCCATGAGCTAAGTTCACCAGCCGCATCACTCCAAATGTCAGCGCCAACCCGATGCTGATAATGGCGTAGTAGCCGCCGAGCATGACCCCAGAGAGCAGGCCGTTGGCTATGTCGATCAGAGCCCAATAGAGATCTTCGTTCACCGCGAGATCCCCGCATTATCGATGCCGAAATACGCGGCCGACACCCGATCTCTGCCAAGAATATCTGGATCACCTTCCAGGACGACTCGACCCTCCAGCAATACGGAGACCGAGGTTGCCACTCGCATCGCCCTTTCGGTATCCTGTTCGATAACGATGCAGGTAATTCCGCGCTGGTTGATCGTCAGGATTCTTTGGTAGATCTGATCCACCACGATGGGGGCCAGACCCAAGGACAGTTCGTCCAGCAAGATCAGCTCTGGCGACGACATCAGCGCCCGGCCGATCGAGACCATCTGCTGCTCGCCGCCCGACATTTGAGAGACCGGCTGTTGCCGACGATCGGCAAGACGGGGAAACAGATCGTAGACGCTCTCGAGCGTTTCGTCCATCGCGCTCCGACATCGGGCCAGAAACCCTCCGCAAAGGAGGTTCTCCTCGACCGACATACTGGCGAAAAGACGACGCCCTTCAGGCACCATCGTAACACCTAAACCGACGATTTCCTCTGTCTTCAGATGATCGATGCGCCGACCCTTGAATTCGACGATCCCGTTGATATGCGCGGCGCGGCCCCGATTCATCATCCCCACGATCGCCCGGAGCAGGGTCGATTTTCCCGCACCGTTCGCCCCTACGATGGAATGGACCGTGCCTTTCTCGACACTGAACCCGACGCCGAACAGCGCTCGGCTTTCACCGTAGTAGGCGGATAGACCCTTGACTGTCAGCAGCGGCGGCGAGTCAGGCACCGAGATAGACACGCCTGACCTCTGGCGAATTGATGACCTGCTCCGGCTCGCCATGGGCGATGATCCGACCCCCGTCCAGCACCAGAAGGCGATCGGTCGCCGTGAGCATGGTCTTCATGACGTGCTCGATCCACAGTACCGTAACGCCGCCAGCGCGAATGCGGGCCATCAGGCCAATGAATTCATTGACTTCCTGTTCCGCCAGTCCGGCAGCAACTTCGTCCACCAGAAGCAGTTTCGGACGCATCGCCAGTGCGCGCGCCAGTTCGTGACGCTTTCGCAAGAGCAAAGGCAACCGACCGGCGAGCGTGTGACGCACTGCGACAAGGTCCGCTTGCACCAGGACTTTGTCGATCCAATCCTCCACCTCGTCTTCGTTCAAGCCGCCCCCGAATATCGCCGCCACTTTCAGGTTATCAAAGACCGTCATGTGTGTGAACGGTTTCGGAATCTGATAGGCTCTGGCGATACCGGCTTGGGCTCGCTGCTGCGGTGCCCAGCGTGTAATGTCCGCATTATCGAACTCCAGATGACCGGAATCCGGACGGAGATTGCCGGCGATCAACCCGAACAGCGAGGTCTTGCCGGCACCGTTCGGACCGATAACGCCGACGATTTCCCCCTTATCGACTGAAAATGTGACGCGATCCGCAACATGGATCGCGCCGAAAGACTTGGACAGTCGGTTCACGGAGAACAGGGTAGCCATGTCGATTTGAATGCACCGATTTCGCGGCGGCGGCAATGGGCTTGCCGGCTATCCGCCACGAGCAGACGACCCATCGTCCCGAAGCGCGACCTGACGGCGCCTTCCAAGCCGTCAGGTCGCGTCGTCGCTTGCTACTTGGCTTGGTACAGCCGCATCTCTGCCGTCTTGCTGACCGATGGATAGACCGCGTTGTAGACGTTGTCCTTCACCCAACGCTCGGTCTTCTTGTCAACACGCCATTGCGCGCCACCCAGTGGCTGTACCGAGTATTGCTGCTTGTTGAACTTGACCTGGCCAACCACAGTCATCAGATCGGTCGCGGCAAGAGCAGCCAGAAATTTTGCCCTGTCCATGGAGCCCGCGCGCTGCAACGCATCGAAAAGCACGTCGTAAGACGCATCCGTGTACGCCAGCGGTGGCGAATAGTATTTGCCCGGGTTCTGCTTCTCGTACAGGTCAACCAACCCCTGACCGGTATAGCCGCCATAATTCGACTTGCCTGGAAACGCCGGCGACCAGAAATTCACGCTCAGGATATCGATACCGAATTCGCCCAGCGCCTTCATCGCCTCCGGATAGCCGGTGGCCTTGTCGATGATGTACATGCGTGGCTTGAAGCCGGCCTGAGCCGCCTGCTGCAGGTAGTTCTGTAGATCCGGCGGCGCCAGAACACCCGTCACCACCTGCACGCGATTCCGCTTGAATTTGTTGATGATGGCCGAGAAGTCCGGCAGACCCTGCTTGAACCGGCCGGGATCCGTCGGCTTCCAGTTCTGTTTCTTGAACACCGGATCGAAGATGCGCGCGAAAACCACACCATCGGGGTCGTTCGGATACAGATAGCCGATCCGTCCGTTGAACCCGCCCGGCAACGCCTTGATCATGCCCACATGATTCTTCACCAGATCCGGTACGCCAAAGAAAAAGTGGAAGGTGTACTTGTACGTCTTCGGCTTGCCGTCCGGCCCGAACAGCCAGGCTTCGATCGGCGTATTTGAGGTGATACACGGGATCTTGTAGCGCTCGCAGAGGTCCGACGGCGCATTGGTCGTATCCGGCGTGCCCTGCGCGAACAGGACATCCACCTTGTCCTTCAGGATCGCGCGCGTGGCCGCTTCGCCGGATCCCGCCATCGTGCCGCGGGAATCGTAGATCTTGAAGGCAACTTTGCACTTCTTGTCCCCGACCTGCAGCCCACCACTCTTGTTTATCGGATCGACCTTGTTGTGATCCAGCCAAGGCGTTTCGCGCCCCATGTCAAGCAGCGGACCGGTCTTCGGAACGACGCGACCAACCGTAATCGTGCAATCCGCCGCCACCGCAGGGGTCGGCATCACTGCCACCGACGCCAGTGCGCCAGCGCTAATGGCCAGCAGCGCCGACAAAGACAGTTTTCTCGTATTCATAGTCCACTTCTCCTCTTACAATCTGAACTCAACAACTGCGGCACCGGCGCCATATGCCGGACCGTAGCCATGCACCCTGGCGCCGAAGAACCGGCGGCCAATCGCTCCCTTGATCCAGGAATAGTGTTTGAATCCCATGTCAACACGCGCTTCCTGCGCGTAGATCAAACCCTTCGCGTCGAGCTGGGGGAAGTCGCCCTTTTCCATCAGTCGCAGAATCTCACGGTTCCAGCGATCATCGTTCTGGTCGGCAATTCGATCCTGCTGAATATCGATCTGCTCGCGAAACACCGTACCGGACAGGCCACCGACTCCAATCACTGCAACTTTCTTGTTTTGGGATCTGGCTGCCGCAGCAGCCAACGCGCCAATCCGCTCCGTTGTCGCCGTATTGTGGTAAAGATTGTTGGCAGCCATCACGAGAGGTATCCGGCCCTCCGGATCGAGAAGCCGAGTGGCGACGATTGTTCCGCTATCAATGGGAAACTGATCATAGTCGACGCCTTTGGCCGTGATGCCAGCCGCCTTGGTAGCCTGAACACAGGCGTTCGCCAGAGCCGTATCCACAGTCATGTCAAAGGGCAGTTCGCCAAACTCGTGCCAGTTTTCATCGACATGGACGCCAGACACTCGAGCCCTAGTCTGCCAAAGTGCGTCGAGCACAGCCATCCATTGAGTTGAATAGATCAGCAGGGCATCAGGGCGGGACATGGCCAGCGCCCGCGACGCGCGATCAAAGCCGTCAATGACCGTTTTCCATGGCGGATTGTCCGGCCGCAGAAAATGCAACGGCGATCCAGTCACAAGAAAGGCGCTGACGATCGTCACCTCACCCAGCCTTCAGACTGATCGACCCTCGGCGCCATCATGTCGATCCGTACAGAGCCGATTCTCGACCATTTGCAGCGGGCCCTGATGCTGACGCAGCCAAGCCGGCCTTCACCAGGTTCCACTCCATTACTGCATTGCCGGTACCGATCACCGTACCGTATCCATGCAACTCGCCTGGTAATTCGGGGTAGCCCATCGCCGCGAACATCCAGGTGAACGCCCCGGATTTCACCTCGGCAAAGGCTTCGTCGATGAATTGCGGCAGCAGCCGGAACACTTCACTCGTCTTGCCCTGGCGCAGCAACTCGATGATCCGCATGTCCCACTTGTACCCGTCATAGCTTTGCGGATGCTCCTGGGACATGTCTTCCGGAACGGTCGGCTCTTCCTGGAAGTGCCAGTGACAGAGCGTGTTCGACGCCAGCAAGACAGCTCGCCGTCCCGTCTTTTCGATGGCTTCCCGGGTCGCCTTGCCCAAGGTGTCCATCTCGTCCAATCCCTCCTCCGTCGTCAGGTAGTAGGGCGAGTTGTTCGCCGACAGGCCAACAATCGGAATATCCCACTGAGGCCGTATCATGTGCAGCGTTGTTATGGTGCCGTAATCGACCCGAAACTTGGGGTTACGCATCATCTTGGCGGTCAGACCGCGTTGGGCAGCACGCTCGCAGCAGGCCTCGGCCAGATCGACATCCACCTCCAGTTCAAAAGTGTACCGAAACAGATTGGGAAAGATTGGATCGACAGACTTGCCGGCAAGATGCCTGACACCCAGGAAATGATGGCCAACCTGTGTAATCCAGTGTGGTGAGTGTACCAGCAGGACATCTGGCTTCAGTTCTTCTAGGCTCTTTCGCGCCCGTTCGTAAGCCCACCGAAGCGGCTCCCATCCTCCTTCAGACCTGGGTTCGTTTTGCGGTGGATTTTCGCCATAGACCAGATGCGGCGGATGCGGCGCCAGAAATCCAGCCAGAATCTCGCCTTTGCTCATGATATTCCTTCAAGCCGTGGAAACGGACGCGAATGATTCCAACTTGCGCATTGTTGCCCTCGGCGGCATTCAGCACAATGACAGATTAGGTATCATATCTTGATCGAATCAGTATCATGTGCTGACGGCATGGCATTTGCGCGATGCTGAAAGACTGGACGGGGCTACGAACAGCGTGAATTTCCGACGTCTGAGATATTTTGTGGCGGTCGCAGACGAACTTCATTTCGGACGCGCGGCAGCACGCCTGGGTATCGCCCAACCGCCCCTTTCACGCCAGATCAAGGTGCTTGAAGAGGAAATGGGCGCAAGCCTGTTCAATCGCTCACGTAATCAGATCAGGCTAACGGCGGCAGGCGAAATCTTTCAGGAAAGGGCCCGCGATATTCTGGATCGCGTCGCCTCCGCCGAAGAAGCCGTACGTCAGGCCGGTGCCGGCACCATCGGCAGCCTGACGATCGGGTTTGTCAGTTCGGCAACCTATGGGCTGTTGCCGGACATCATTCAGGCATTCCGGGCGGCGAACGAAGATGTTGAACTGACATTGCTGCCCATCAACAATGCCGGCCAGCGGGATGCTCTGATCCAGCGGCGGATGGATATCGGCATCGCCCGTCCGCGCCTCGACGACGCTGAACTGCGGCATGAAGTGATCAGCCGCGAATCGCTGGTCGTTGCCCTGCCGGCAACGGACCCATTGGCGGGACAGGCCGCTTTGAGTATCCCGGATATCAGCGACCGGGATTTCGTGCTCTATCCCGACAGACCCCGACCGACCTTTGCCGATCATGTCATTGCGATCTGCCGCGCCGGCGGCATCGAACCACGTGTCTCCCAACTCGTACACGACTATCAGACTGCCGCCGGACTGGTCTCGGTTGGTGTAGGCATTTCGCTGGTTCCGGAGTCGACGGCGGCAGCAGAAAGAAAGGGACTGGTGTGCCGACCCCTGGTCGGCGCGAAAGCGGAGACCCAGCTCAGCATCAATTGGCGGATCGATAATGTCGGACCGCTGGTTCGCCGGTTTGTCGAAACAACCCGAACAGTGAGTAGGCGGATGCGCGCGGTAGCGCCATCAACCTGCTGACTTCTGAATGATTTGGACGGAACACCGTTTCAAGATGACATCAGGATGATGATCGACCGGTCGAACGGCTTTCCCGAAGCAGGCGGGTGCCACTCCACCCGCGCTTTGTTCGTAATTGTTGGCTCATGGTCGTAGGGGTGCCAGACTCCCGGGGACCGATGCCAGCCAATTGCAAAAGATCGGAACTGCGCAATAATATCGGCACGGACATGCCCGCGATAATGAGGAGGCGACTGTGACTTTGGGAAACGTGATGTTGGCCGTAATCGTCGCCATCGTCGTCATTGTAATTCTGTGGCTGCTATTCTGGTGGCTGTACCGGCGGTCGACGAAAGAGCTTTCCTTTGTGCGAACAGGCTTTGGCGGGCAGAAAGTGGTCATGAACGGCGGCGCTCTGGTGCTTCCGGTTCTGCATGATACGATTCGCGTGAACATGAACGCCATGCGGATCGACGTGGTCCGTGACCATCGTAACGCACTGATTACCAAGGACCGGTTGCGGGTGGACGTATCTGCCGATTTTCTGATCCGCGTCGGCGCCAGCAAGGCGGCAATCGCGGCGGCAGCCCAAAGCCTAGGCGCCCGAACTCTGCGCGTGGAGTTGCTGAAAGAGCTGATCGAAGGTCGCCTGGTAGATGCGCTGCGCGCCGTCGCCGCCGAAATGACGATGGAAGAATTGCACGAGAAACGGGTTGAATTCGTCATTCGGGTCCGGGACGCTTTGGAAGACGACCTGAACGCCAGCGGTCTTGAAGTGCAATCCGTGTCCCTCACCAGTCTGGACCAGACCGACCGGGAACACTTCAACCCGCAGAACGCCTTCGACGCGGAAGGTCTGACACGCCTGACCCAGGAGATCGAAACCCGACGGCGCAAGCGCAACGAGATCGAGCAGGAGACTGAAGTCGAAATCCAACTACGCAATCTGAAAGCGGAGCAGGAGAAACTGCAAATCGCCCGTGACGAAGAATTTGCCCGCCTGGAACAGGAACGCGAAATCTCCTTGCGACGCGCCGAGCAACGTAGCGCCGTGACGGCGACGGAAGCCGAGCGGAAGCGTGAGACCGAAGAAGCGAAGATATCGTCAGAGATGGCTGTGGAACTGGCCCGCATCACCAGCGAACAGTCCATTGAAGCAAAGCGCATAACGACAGAGCAAGATGTCCGGGAAAGGGACATCCAGCGAGACATCGCCATCGAACTGGCGCGTCAGAACCGCAGCATTGAGATCGACAAGAAGGCCGCAGAGCAGTCCATGGTCCGAGCCGAGGCCGAGAAAGCCCGGGCCGAGGCCATTCGCGCCGAAGAAGCGGTGGAGACGGTACGTGAGGCCGAGCGAGCGGAACGGCAGAAGACGGTTGACCTAATCGCAGCGCAAAAAGAAGCGGATGCCGCTTCACTGCGCGTCGTGACCGAGGCGGCTGCCAACCGGGAGGCTGCAAAAGAAGCGGTTGCTGCAGACCGGTTACGCACTTCAAGCGAAGCCGACCGGATCCGTGCCATTGCCGAGGCGGAGGCGGAAGGCGAGAAGCAAAAGGCGGCTGTTCTGGAACTGCGGAGCAGTGTCGAAGCTGCGGCGCGCCGGGCTCTCAACGAGGCGGATGCTGGTCTCAGTCAGGACCTCATTGACATGAAGGTCCGGCTAGCCATCATCGATCATCTGGAAGGTATTATCGCCGAGAGCGTGAAACCGATGGAGCAGATCGACGGCATCAAGATCGTCCGGGTCGACGGATTGGCGTCTGGCGGAGAAGGAGCGGGGGCCGGTGCGAAAAGTCTTTCGGACGAAATCGTCTCCAGCGCCCTGCGCTACCGGGCCCACGCGCCCGTGCTGGATCAATTGTTGAGAGACGTGGGCTTTGAAGGCGATGATCCGAAAGAACTGCAACATGCGCTGACACGCATGATGCGAGCAAAAGATGACGACAATCAGGCACCCGGCGGGTGAGCGGGCAGTTGGCCGAAGATCTTATCGAAATGACTTCGCCAGTGCTTCTGCGCCGCGGGACAGGAGTAAAAGGTCGATCCCGACGGCAACGAAGGTAAAGCCGGAGTCTATGTAGCGCCGCGCGTCTTCGCCGGCAGGCGCGAGAATGCCGCCCGGTTTGCCGACAACCTTCAGCCGTCCGATAGCATCCTTGATCGCAGCCTGGACATCTTCGTGGCCGGGCCGCCCGACATGGCCCATGGATGCTGCGAGATCCGCAGGGCCGATGAACACGCCATCCACCCCCTCGACTTCTGCAATCCGTTCCAATTCCGCCAGGGCAGACACTGTTTCCACCTGGGTGAGCACGCAGATCTCCCTGTCTGCATTCGGCAGATAGTCCTGAATCCGTCCGTACCTGCTGGCCCGGCCACTGCCAGTAACGCCGCGAACGCCGACAGGGGGATAGCGCGTCGCCGCCACGGCGCGCGATGCTTCCTCGGCATTCTGCACATATGGCAGTAAAACGCTCTGCGCACCGATATCCAGTATGCGCTTGATCAAAACGGTGTCGTTCCAGGCTGGTCGGATGATCGGTGCAGTCAAACTCCTGCCCAACGCCTGCATCTGCGCGAGCAGGTCGGGCAGTTCATTGTGTGAATGCTCCGTATCCAGCAGGATCCAGTCGAAGCCATAGTCGCCCAAGAGATCAGCACCGACGACGCTGCCCATCGTACTCCACAAGCCTATCTGCAGGTTTCCGGATGCAATGGCATGCTTGAAGGCATTGTGCTGAAGGTCCATAGCCACTTTCCTTGTTCAATCGACATGATCTTCGGTCATTGGATTAGTCGTCATGGCGCCAAGTCCGCAACCAGCACATCGACGTTGCCGGGACGAATTCGGGCACTGTCACTACGACATCGAATGCCCGCACCGTTCCTTGTCGCCAATCGGGCAGCACCGCTGAAGCAGCGCGCAGGATAAACTATTCGGTAAACTCCATACCACGGACCGGAGTTTGTGAAGATATCGCGCAGCTTCACCGGTCGCGACAACAACGCGAGCAAGAAACTCAAGGATGAGCCTGAAGCCGCTGCAGCAGACAATGCAGAGATCAACGCGGCAGTAACCAGCTTTATCACTCGTGGGCCGACCCAAGTGTCTTTGACGCAGGATTTTGAACCACAGGAGCACATTGCTGCAGGCAAAGCCGACAAGGCGTCAGGGGATGTACTGCCTGGTAGCTCCTCATTTATCCCGCCGGATTACGAACCCGTCGAACAGGTTGGTCGCAGCGACTGTACTCAAGAACCTTTCGCATTCATATAAAGAAATCTTTATATTACGCGCCAACGAGCCGGCTGATAACATCTCACGAAGTTTCCGGTGCTTCCCTTTTTTCAGAGGCGCGCATCTTTTCCTGACATGAGCAGATAATGCGTACGCGCATTCCTATCACCTTGGCACACCGCAGAAGGAGCAGCGATGAGCAACGACAAGGACTATGTGATCGCCGATATTGGCCTCGCAGACTTCGGCCGAAAGGAGATTGCCCTGGCCGAGGCGGAGATGCCGGGCCTGATGGCGACTCGTGAGGAATATGCAGAGTCGCAGCCATTGAAAGGCGCCCGGATTGCCGGATCGCTTCACATGACCATCCAGACAGCGGTTCTGATCCAGACGTTGGAGGCACTGGGTGCCGATGTTCGCTGGGCGACCTGCAATATCTACTCGACTCAGGATCACGCAGCTGCCGCCGTCGCGGATGCCGGTACGCCTGTCTTTGCCTTGAAAGGCGAAACCTTGGAAGCATACTGGGACTATGCGCATCGCATCTTTGACTGGTCCGACGGTGGAGTCGCCAACATGATCCTTGACGATGGCGGCGACGCCACCCTTCTGGTCCATCTGGGCAAAAAAGCCGAAGCCGACCCGTCGGTCCTCAACAACCCCCAGAACTCCGAAGAGGAAGCCGCTTATGCGTCGATCAGAAAGCGCCTGGCCGAGAAGCCGGGCTGGTACTCGAAAGTCGCCAAATCCATCAAGGGCGTAACCGAAGAAACGACGACGGGCGTCCATCGCCTTTACGAGATGGAGAAGAACGGCGAACTGCTGTTCCCGGCTATCAACGTGAACGACAGCGTCACCAAGTCCAAGTTCGACAACCTGTATGGCTGTCGGGAATCCCTCGTGGACGGCATCCGCCGCGGTACGGACGTCATGATGTCCGGCAAGGTCGCTGTCGTCGCCGGCTATGGCGATGTCGGCAAGGGATCGGCCCAATCGCTGCGCAATGCTGGTTGCCGGGTTCTGGTGACCGAAATTGACCCGATCTGCGCGCTGCAAGCGGTAATGGAGGGCTACGAGGTCGTGACAATGGAAGAGGGCGTTTCGCAGGGTGACATCTTCTGTACGACGACCGGTAATATCGATGTCATCACCATCGACCATATGCGGGGCATGAAGGACGGTGCGATCGTCTGCAATATCGGTCATTTCGACAGCGAAATTCAGGTTTCTGCCCTGCGCAACATGGAGTGGAACAACATCAAGCCGCAGGTCGACCAGATCAAATTCCCGGACGGCCACTCCATTATTCTGTTATCCGAAGGCCGCCTGGTGAACTTGGGCAATGCGATGGGCCACCCCAGCTTCGTGATGAGCGCCAGTTTTACCAATCAGGTGATCGCGCAGATGGAGGTCTGGCAGGACTCGGGCCATTACAAGAACAAGGTCTACGTGCTCCCCAAGCATCTTGATGAGAAGGTTGCCCGTCTCCATCTGGCCAAGGTCGGCGCGAAGCTGACCGAATTGCGGCAAGATCAGGCGGACTACATCGGAGTGCCGAAGGAAGGGCCATACAAACCGGACTACTACAGATACTAGCAGATATTATCTGCTTCGAAGAGCGCTAGAGATCACGTCAGGCGGCCAGTGGCCAGGCATGCGCTCCCCCTTCAGCGGACCGAACTGCAGCGACGAACGCCTGCATCTTCTGCGGGCATTTTTGGCCGGGCGCCGTCTCGACGCCTGTAGAAACATCGACGGCGGACGGACGGTAACGCCGGATTTGGTCGGCAACGTTATCTGGGCTCAAGCCGCCGGCCAGCATAAAGCGAGGATCGTTCGCGAGCGCAGTGGCGGTGCTGTCATCCGCCAGTCGGCCGGTGCCGCCGAACCGGCTGCCTGCATCGGCGTCCAGCAGGTATCCAGCCGTTTGATATTGATGAATCTTATCCAGTCCGACGGCGCCGCGAAAAGCCTTGATAACCGGATTCGGAACTGCGTGGGCCGCAGCTGGGGATTCATCTCCATGGAGTTGGACGGCAGTCAAGCCCACCTGAGACCGAACGGCGGCGATTTTCGTCGGTGGCAGGTTCACGAAGACACCGACACGAGCTACAAGGGACGGCAGGCAGCGGGCAATTGTCAACGCCTGCAAGGGGGTGACGAAGCGCGGGCTGTCTGGAAAAAACACGAAACCGACGGCGTCGGCGCCAGCCGTGACGGCGGCGTGCGCATCACGTTCAGACGTGATGCCACAAATCTTGATATGCATGGTCAAGCTGCCTCATGCTGCAGATCTTGGGAGCAGTCTCGAAAGGCGGCAACGAGAGTGGCGGGATCTTCTGCGGTCATCAAAGAGGTTCCTACCAAGATGGCGTCAGCGCCCGCGGCGGCCATGCGTTCGGCATCTGCCCTTCTACGGATGCCACTTTCGGCGACCCGGACCGTGTCGGCCGGGATACGCGGCAGCAATCTCTCCGACACGGAAAGATCGACGCCGAGGTCAGCGAGATTCCGATTGTTGACCCCGATGATCGACGCACCGGCGTCGAGGGCGATTTCCAGTTCCGCTGAATCATGCACCTCCACCAACGCGTCAAGCCCGGTTTCGGAAGCATGCGCGAGATAGTCTGACAAGGCCTCACCCACTGCGGCGACAATCAGCAGGATGGCATCGGCACCAGACACCCGCGCCTCGATAATCTGATAGGGATCGACAATGAAATCCTTGCGCAAGACCGGGGTGGTCTGGGCCTCCCGGACCGTATCGAGATCTTCCAGCGCGCCACCGAAATGGTTTGGTTCGGTAAGGACGCTGATCGCTGCAGCGCCCGCTTCGGCGTACCGGCAGGCTGTCAGCCCGGCATCCGCGGCGGCCGCCAGATTGCCGGCCGAAGGTGACCGGCGCTTGACCTCTGCAATAACGCCCAGACCCGGAAACCGCAGCGCTACGCCGAAGTCGCGTCGCGTCCATGTCGTTGGCAATCGGGTCCCAAGATCTGCCGCCGAAACCCTTTTCTTCGCTGCAGCAACCGCATCGCGGCGGGCTTCGAGAATGGGTGTGAGCCGATTCATGCTGCAACAGCCTGTTCTTCAGGCCGACAACTCAGCCGGTCGAGCGTGTCGGCTGCCCGGCCGCTTTCAATGGTGTCGATGGCGATCTCTGCACCCTTGCCCAGGCTCGAGGCCTTGCCGGCGATGTACAGCGCTGCAGCAGCGTTCAGCAATACGCCAGTACGGGCTTCATGGGATTTGCCATTCAGGACAGTACGGATAATAGCAGCGTTCAGCATGGGGTCGCCACCACGCACGGTCTCCAAAGGTGCTTCCGCCAACCCAAAGTCTGCCGGGGTCACGGCAAGATCGGTCAGGGTCCCTTCCCGTAGCTCGACCATGTGGGTCACGCCTTCCGGGGCAATCTCGTCAAGGCCGTTTTCGGCAGAGATCACCAGCGCGCGTCTGATTCCCAGACGCAAGAGCGCCGCCGCCATGAAGCGAATGCGAGAGGGATGAGAAACGCCCACGACCTGGGCTGGTACGCGCGCCGGGTTCGTGAGTGGTCCCAGAAGGTTGAACAGCGTCGACACGGCCAATGCCTTCCTTACCGGCGCGACGCTCTTCATGGCAGGATGATAATGCGGGGCGAACAGAAAGCTGAAATTATTGTCCCGGATCGCTGCCACGGCATCCTGCGGAGAAAGCCCGGTGGGAATGTCGAGCGCATCAAGCACATCAGCGCTGCCGCATCGGGAGGATACTGATCGGTTGCCGTGCTTGGCAACCGGCACGCCAGTTGCAGCCGCAATCAGGGCAGCGGCGGTCGACAGATTGATCGAGCCAAAGCGGTCACCGCCCGTGCCGGCAGTGCACAAGACTGGCTGTGCAGTTTCGGGCAGATGCACCGCGCGCTCGCGGAAGGCCACTGCAGCACCGACCAGTTCGTCGACGGTCTCGCCCTTGACCCGCAGAGCCATGAGGAAGCCGGCCACCTGTGCAGGCTCGCATTCATTGTCGACAAAGGCACCGACAGCAGAGGTCATTTCAGCAGCGGTAAGATCTTCGCGGTGGGCGATCTTTTCCAGAATTTCGTTCATCATGGCAGCGGTTCTTCTCGGTGTTCGGTAGAAGTTCGGGAGGTCGAAAAAAGCAACGGGGCCCGCCAGTCTGTCTTGGCGGGCCCCGTTGAATAAATCAGATGGGCCGGTAAGCGTGTTGACGCAGTCAGTGGATCAGACGCATTCCGGCGGGGCCCTGTAAGAAGCCCCACCACCACATTGCGCCGGTCGCCGCACCGGAAAGCGCAGTCGTAACACGACGAAAAGGTTTGCGTGAAATGATCACATTAGTATCCAACAATAAAATTCTTGGATACTACTTCTAAACAAGGGTCGAAAGGACTGTCAAGCATATAAACGCAGGACCATTTTATTTCGGGTTTCAGCGCCTGACGTGACGGCATGCGGGCTTGGCGGTTGGAGCCAGCGGCGAACCGGTTTCGACGGTGCTCGCTTGCGGTCCGGCTCTTTCCGAACACGGCATTTGGGGTATCCGGGCACGGCTATCCCGTTGCGCCGTCCTGACGGCGCGTTTCGCATGCCCTTCACGGAGTCAGGATCGAAAGGTCATTTGCCGGGTGGGTTCAGGATCAGGTCGAGGGCTTCCTGGGCGCGGGCGGGGTAGTACCGGTTGGCTTCAGGCATGTAGCGGAAGCGGTTGTTGCAGCGCACGATGGCGATGGCGGCGTTGGTCAGGCAGGAGAGATTGCGCGGCAGGTCGCGAACGTGAGCCCTGCAGCGATCCTCGTCGCAGGTGCAGTCTCGTACGTAATGGACGCGGTTTTCAATGACCCAATGGTTGCGCACCAGCTCCAGCAGTTCTTTGGGTCCGGCGCGGTCAGCACCGAGCGAAGTGAGGCACCACGTTACCTCGAGGCTGCGCTTGCCGGTCTTGAGGCTCTCGCGCTCGCGTTCGATGCGGATCGCCTGGCGACGTCCGTGAAGGGCTATTGTATCTCTGCCAGCTCCGTGGTCGTACGCTGCCCGTCGCAGCGGCAAAATTCGCGGTACAAATCGAGGCCACGCTGGAAGCGGAATTTTCGTAGCCGAACCGGCTGCAAGCCGGGCATAACCGCATGAGCGCCTGCAATCAGTACAAGGGTGATCGCACCCGTGCCCGGAATCCGAAGTGCAAACGGCAATGCAGGTCAAATGGCAGGAACTTGAAATCAGGGACTTTCTTTTCGTTGGTGCCGGACCGCTGCAGACAATAAACGCAGACGCAAGATGACCCCACCCGTTCCCCGGACACGACGAGCAACCGCTTCTCGAGTCAAAGGCGGTCGGCGACATGGCAGAGAAGGAGGTCTGCGTCGCTGTTCAAGGTGCTTCAATGTAACTGGCCAACCCGACGGCGTGACGAAAACGCGGAGTGTAACATGCGCCAACGTCTGGCCGATCGAGAAGCGGACAGTCCTTCCTTTCCGGGATATTCAAGACAGCGCACAGGAGACGACACCACTCCTGCAAGCGGCGCTACAGCACGCGTCGCAGCGCATCCAGCGTTTCGTCCGGACGCTCCGTCATCATCATGTGACCACAGTTCGGGATGATTTCGACGACAGAGCCGTCAATGGCTTCGATCAGGCTGCGGGCACTGCGGACGGGAGTCATCTTGTCTCGGTCACCCAGAATGAATAATGCCGGACACTGCACCTTGCCGGCTGCCTCAAGCCCACCTTGGTAAGCATTGCTCGCGGTCAGGTCCGCACCCAAGGCCTGGTCCAGACCCCGCGCTAACAGCCGCATGGTGCCGCCGGTCATCCAGGCACCCGGAATCTTGTGGCCGCCGACATGCGCCCTCCGGTCCAGACCCCAAGAGGTAATGAGGTCCAGGGCATGATGATCGCCATCCTGGGCTGCCTGGAGCAATTCCGGATGCACCGGCATGGTCTCGGACACGCCGCACATGGAGACGGCGCTGACGCGTTCCGGAAAAGCGCCAGCGGTATGAAGCGCCAGTGCCGCGCCCATGGAGTGTCCGACGAGGGCTGCCTTGTCGATGCAGGCGGCGGCCATCAATTCGATCACCCATTCTGCCTGCGCTTCGATGGTAGCTATCGGTGGGCCATCTGACTTGCCGTGACCGGGAAGATCAACGGCCAGCACGCCGCGGCCGCGCCAAGCGAAATAGCGCGTCTGCAGTTGCCAGACCGTCCGGTCACCGCCACTGCCATGCAGAAAGATGATTGAATCCTGTGAAGGATTGAAGTCGCGACCGCCCGTAGCAGCAAAGACGTACTTGCCGTTCACCGTGAAATTCATCGTTTTACTCCGCTGCCAGCTTTCTGCGACGCTCGCAACGCGCTACCGAGATCGTCGATCAGGTCGTCGGCATCTTCCATCCCGACCGACACACGCACCAGATCTTCGCCGATCCCGGCGGCCTTCAATGCCTCGGAATCCATCTGCTGGTGCGTCGTGCTTGCGGGGTGAATGACCAGGGATTTTGCGTCGCCGACATTCGCCAGATGACTGAACAGGCTGAGTCGCTCGATAAACCTCCGGCCGCTCTCGCGACCACCCTTGATACCGAAACTGAAAATGGCACCACTTCCTCGCGGCAACAAGGTTTTGGCTAGTTCATGGTCTGGATGTTGCGGCAACTCGGGATAGCTGACCCAATCCACGGAGTCGTTTGCATCTAGAAACTCGACGATCCTGCGCGTGTTCTCCACATGCCGCGCCATGCGCACCGGAAGCGTTTCCACGCCCTGCAGCAGGTAGAAAGCGTTTGCGGGCGACATGGAGGCGCCGAAGTCGCGTAATCCTTCCGCCCTTGCCCGCATGATGAAAGCGGCCGGGCCAAATTCTTCCGCAAAGTTCAGGCCATGATAACCGGTGTAGGGTTCCGTCATCGTCGGGAAACGATCGCTGGCTGGCCAATCGAATGTACCACCATCGATAATGGCTCCACCGATAGCCACGCCATGTCCGCCCAGAAACTTGGTGACGGAATGCATCACGATATCCGCACCGTGATCCAGCGGTCTGAACAGCCAAGGCGTCGCAAAAGTGTTGTCGATCATCACCGGGATGCCATGCCCGTGCGCCACAGCAGCTATCGCTGGCAGATCCATGACCTCGAGTCCCGGATTACCCAGTGTCTCGCCGAAAATCAGCTGCGTTTCAGGCCGAATCGCCTTCTTGAATGCTTCAGGGTCGCGTGGGTCGACGAAGGTTGTCGTGATGCCGAAACGCGGTAGCGTATGGGTGAACAGATTATGAGTACCACCATAAATCGAGCCAGAGGAGACGATATGGCCGCCCTGTCCCATCAGGGTTGTCACCGCCAGGTGGGTCGCCGCCATTCCGCTGGCCGTGCAAATCGTGCCGACGCCACCTTCAAGCGCCGCCAGCCGTTCTTCCAGCACTGCCACCGTCGGATTGGAGATACGAGAATAAATGTGACCAGCCCGCTCAAGGTTGAACAGCGAAGCCGCGTGGTCGACATCCGGAAACACGTAGGAAGTCGATTGGTAAATTGGTACCGCACGCGCGCCGGTCACCGGATCGGGGTGTTGCCCGGCATGCAGACTGAGCGTGTCGAACTTCAGAAACTTGGGATCAAGCATGGCGCGTTCCGTCAGCAGGTGGCGGAGGCTTCCCATGGCCACCGCAAGGGGTCAAGCAGGCAAAAGAGTAAGCGATGCTGCAGCCGAAACGCACGATGCCTGATGATCCGGACGGCGCGCCCTTTTGTCTTGATCATGGAATAGCAACAGGAAAAATTCTTATTGCAATTGATAATCATTATCAATAATATCCTGCCATGCTTCCGCTGCTTCTTGATCTGGAAAACCTGCTGGGTCTCCCCGAAGGCCTAGTCGCCCGGGAGGCCTTGGCCCGCCACTACGGAGACCGCGCTGTTGAGGCAGCACAGGCTTGCGGGCTGGTCCGTTTCTATCGCCCGACGATGATGACGACGGAGGGACAAGTTCCTGAAGGATCAGTGGGATTGACACCGCGTGGCAGGCTTATGGCTGCGCATCCGATGGGACAGGTCTGCCCGATCGAACTGGCCACCCAGCCGCACAAGGTGATTTCGGCTGTCCTTTGCGGGGCGATGGCCTGATGCCGCGACATTGTGTTGCGAATGATTCGCAAAAACAGGATTGCAGCGAGATCCGGCGCCAAGTAAGATTGCAAATCATTATCAATATTAAGTCTGCAGACAAGGCAAACGCCGTCATATCAACAGACGGCAAATACCAAGAGAAGAACAATATGCAGCCCGGCAAGGCAGTCGCTGGCTTCAAAGAATTCAAAGTGGACTCGCTGGCACTCTCCGAGCCGGTCGGGTTCAATAAAAAGCGGTTCAGATGGCGAACCGCGCAGGCTGGCGTCAGGAGCCGGAAACCTCTCCCACAATCCGGACATCACCGGGCCCTGCCTGACCTTCTGCTACCTTCCGGGCGTCGGTATTCCAGATAGGTGAATATCGGATCCCGGAAGGTCTTTTTGTCTCGATATTTCTTCGATTATCGCAACCACCATTTTGACCAGCGCTGTCATTCCGTTCGAGCATGCTTTCGAGACACGGCTGACCGAGGCAGTTGGCAGTTTTTCCCTGGCAACCTCCAGTATCCTTGTCACGAGCATCATGGCGGTCATGCTGCCCCGCGGGCTGTCCTTACCGGACCGGGATCATAATGCGCTGGGGCAAATACGTCTATGGTTCGTGCCGACTCATCGCGACCGCTCTCAGAGCCTGTTCTTGCAGTCTCGGGTGCCGTCTGGGTCTGACACATGAGTGATTGAACGTGATTGATCAAGGACCTGGCTTTTGCACGCCCTTGTGCGTGAGACAGCAGCATACGGCCAGCCTGTCCCAAGCCAAGGCATCCCGCAGCATGGTGCCCTGCGGCGCTGCAGGCGATGCACGAAAATGGCTGCGAACCGCAGAAAACGGCGGATGACAGGGCGCCATCGATCGCCACACCCCGTCGCGCCCCTCATTCCGCCGATGGGTCCCCG
>JAPOST010000185.1 GCA_026709535.1 Rhodospirillaceae bacterium | reverse complement strand
AGAGGCCGGGGCATGAGCCCTCACGTTTCGACCGAGGCGGTTTCGGTCATTTCGGAAGAGCATGCAATCCCAGGGCCGCCCGGAACCGGTTCTTCAGCAAGGGTCCATCGCGCGGTGGCAGTACCAGTTCATGGTTCTCCCGATCCACCTTGATGACGACAAGGACCGGGCCGCGGGCTGTGCGAGCCAAAGACACGGCATCGCCCAGGCACGGCTCGCTGCCAATCGTTGCAACAACCGGAATGCCGCTGGCCTTCGCAATCGCCGCCAGGTCGGTTCCGCAGCCGGTGTTGGTCAGCTGCATGCCGGTCTCGCCATAACGCTCGTTGTCCAAGATAACGATCGCCAGATTGTCAGGCTGCTTGGCACCAACAGCCGTCAGGCTGCCCAGGCCCATCAGCATCTCGCCATCTCCGTTGATCACCAGAACCCGCTTGTCCGGTCGGGCGAGCGCGAGCCCCAGACCCATGGGAACCGCACCTCCCATGGCGCCCCACAGAGGAAATGTCTGGTGATGATCGCCGGCGGCCGCGCAGTCCCAAGCCGACGCTCCCAAACCTGCAACAACCAGCAGATCGTCTCCGCGATCCATCAGAAGGGCGGCAACGGCAGCGCGGCGGTCAAGGCGTTTAGTTCGCGGCATCGTGCTTACCTTGATCACAAAACCCTTTGAAGCCTACAATCGACTGCGCGATCTGCACACAGATCTGGCGGTCATTGAGGAATGCGTCCTCGCCAGCTTTGCGGACAACGGTACCGACTTCTCCCGCTGTTTCCACTCGGCGAACTTCCACACCTACCGTTGACAGCATCGCTGAAACCGCCATGCCGGTGGAGTATTGCCAGGGGTTGGCCTCGCCTGGCTCGCCGCGCATGGTGACAAGCATCAACAGTGGCATCTCGCAGACGCACGGCAGCGTGAGCATGTTCAGGATGTTGCCAACGCCCGACGATTGCATCGCAACAAGTGTTCGCTGCCCCCCCAGCCAAGCCCCGCCACTCAGGGCGACGGCATCTTCTTCCGACGCAACCGAGATCATGGCGATATCTGTATTTTCACCCGCCAGTTGAAGAATGTTGGCGAGACCGGCATCGGGAACGTAGGCGATCTGTCGGATATCCAAGTCCTTCAGGGCAATCAGCACATCGGCAGACCAGTCACTCATCAAGGCGGTACTATCTGGCATGGGGCGCGACTTCAAGATTTGCACTATCTTGCACCTTTACTCCTTCGGATTGGATGTCCTCGTCAATTGCGCATAAACCGGTTCAGAATCAGGATGTCGGCCTCCACGACACGTCAATGTCGAAACGACATATCACGCGGCTAGATGAAGACAGACAGGTCGCTGGCCGTTTCGGAAAAACAGGATTGCCACGAAGCGGACAATCGGGGCTGGAGACTTCGGAATGTACTGTCATGCACCAGCACTCCGTCAGTTGTCCACCATCACCTTCAAAGTGCCTATCTCATCGGCTTCTTCAGCAGCCTTGTCCCAGCGGATACGGCTGATCCGGGGAAAACGCATGGCGAGGCCGGACTTGTGGCGGTTGCTGGCGTGAATACTGTCAAAGGCGATTTCGAAAACCAGTCGTTTTTCAACTTCCCGGACTGGGCCGAAACGGTTCAGCGTGTTGTTGCGCACCCATTTGTCAAGCAGTGTCAGCTCCTCATCGGTAAAACCAGAATAAGCCTTGCCTACCGGTACCAGTTCGCCATCCCTCCATACGCCGAAGGTGTAATCCGAATAGAAGGAACTCCGCTTGCCATGACCACGCTGGGCGTACATCAGCACTGCATCGGCAAGGAGCGGATCGCGCTTCCACTTGTACCACTGGCCTATCTTCCGACCCGGCTCGTAGATGCTGTCCCGCCGCTTGAGCATAAGACCTTCTCGGCCCAGACGGCGCGCTTCAGCTTGCAATTTCGCAACGCCTTCCCATCGATCAACCGGTAGCAGGGCAGAGAGCGAGATATCCGGATGAGCGTGCCTGCGGACGAAGGCTTCCAGCCTCTGTCGCCGCCCAGCCAGAGGCAAGGTTCGCAAATCTTCGGAGCCATCGAACAAAATATCATACGCGATAACGTAGGCCGGATGCTCTGCAAGCATTTTCGTTGACACGTTCCTCCGGTTAAGGCGCTGCTGCAGGACATTGAATGACGCCGGATCAGCCGAATCGGGATTTTCCAGATTCCGGACCAACAGCTCCCCATCCAGCACGCCATCAAAGGATATCGCCTTCAGAACATCTGGAAAAGCGCCAGAGATATCATCGCCGGTTCGGGAGTAGAGACGCCTTTCACCGCTGCGGGAAACGAGCTGCGCGCGGATCCCATCCCACTTCCATTCGACGAACCAGTCATCCAGATCGAAGACATCATGATCGTCCAATGGATGAGCAAGCATGAATGGTCGGAAAGTGGGTCGATTGGATACATCCGGTTTCTTGGCGCCATCTGCCAGCCAAGCGAAAAGATCGGTATAAGGCGGCTTGACGCCATGCCAGATTTCTTCGATCTCGCCGACATCGACATCGAAGCTCTGCGCAAGGGCGACTCGAGCCAGCCGCGCAGACACGCCGATGCGCATGCCGCCAGTGATGAGCTTGAGCAAGGCCCAGCGACCCGTCGCATCAAGACCGTCCAACCAGCCCGAGACGAGACCACGGACTTCTTTTTTTCCGACGCTTTGCAGTGTCTCCACCACGGCAGACAGACGTACCGGACTGGCGTCTGTCCTCCCCTGCCACAGCAGGGAGGTGGTCTCTGCCAGATCGCCGACATAGTCGTAGGAGAGCGCAAAAAGCACTTCGTCGGTTTGCGCCCGTGCCAGGTCGCGGACCACGCCAGCCTTCGCGTTGGGAAAATCCAGATTGCTGGTCAGGGCTGCCAATGCCCAACCTCGATCGGGATCGGGTACTCGCTGAAAATAGTCCGCCAAGAGTCGTAGCTTGCCGTTGCGCGACGGCGTGTAGAGCAGGCGGTCCAGCAGGGCGGCGAAATCCTTCATGCGCGCGCTCCTAGTCGTCCTCGTCATCGCGTCCGATCAGAGACAGGGCGCGGGCGCGAATCCCGCGTTGGGAAGCCCAGTGAACCAGGGCTTCCTCCCGACCATGAGTAACCCAGACTTCAGGCGCGCCAACATCCTCCTGTGTCTGGGTCAGCTCATCCCAATCGGCATGGTCGGAAATGATCAGCGGCAGTTCCACGCCGCGCTGCTTCGCCCGCTGGCGCACACGCATCCAGCCCGACGCCATTGCCTGCACCGGGTCCGGCAAGCGTCGAGACCAACGGTCGACGAGGGCCCCCGGCGGCGCAAGCACGATTTCACCAACAAGGTCGCTCTTGTTCCGACCGGTCACCGGTTCCAATGACCCCAGATTGACACCCCACGTGCGATACAGGTCGCACAGGGCCTGCAACGCGCCATGGAGAAACAGCGGCCTTTCCCAACCTGCTTGACGCAACAGGCATATCATCCGCTGAGCCTTGCCCAATCCGTAGGCGCCGACAACATGTGTGCGATCCTGGAACAGCATCACGGAATCCAGAAGCTTGGCGATTTCGCCAGCATCGTCCGGGTGCCGGAAAACAGGTAGCCCGAACGTCGCCTCGGTTACAAAGACATCGCAGAAAACCGGTTCAAAAGGCAGGCAGGTGGGATCGCGCCGACGTTTGTAGTCGCCAGACACGACGATGCGCTGCCCCCGATGTTCCAATACAACCTGCGCTGATCCAAGCACATGGCCAGCTGGAACCAGCCGTACCGAAACCCCGCCCAGATTGACCGCCTCGCCATAGCCAAGCGCCTGCCCCTCATGGGCAGCTGCAGGACCGTAGCGTGCCCGCATGATGGCCAGCGTCTCCGGAGTCGCAAGAACATGACGGTTTCCTGGCCGAGCGTGATCGGCGTGACCATGGGTGACGACCGCCCGGTCCACCGCCCGGACCGGATCGATATAGACGTCGACCGGTGCACACCAGAGCCCGCAGTCGGTGGTTCTGAGCCAATCTTCAGGGCGCAATGCCACGATGCAGCGCTCGGGCGTCGTTTCGGTTTGGTATTTCCCGCAAGTTAGATTAGGGCCTTATTCCCCTGACGGGGCTACTTGCGTGGCATGGTCAAACAAGGGTATAT